>NZ_CAJPHA010000003.1:0-391733 GCF_905339895.1 Burkholderia sp. BCC1988 | reverse complement strand
TGGAAAATAATCTGGCCGCCTTTCGCGCATGCCGGCCATCGTACATGCGGGCCTTGCGGAACAAGGAACGGGACGGCTGGAGCGGCCCCGATCCCACTTATAATCGCGGGTTTTGATGACGCGTATTTTGTCCATTTTAATGCCTAGCCGCTCCGCCGCCGCCAACCCGCCGCCTTCGGGCGCCCTGCCGGCCGCCTCCCGCTCGCGCGGCTGCCCCGCATGCTGAAGCGATTCGGCAACCCGGACGTCGCGAAGGCCGTCGCGAATCTCGTCTGGCTGGGGCTCGAACGGCTCACGCAGATCGGCGTCGCGATCGCGATCAGCGGTCTTCTGGCCCGTTATTTCGGGCCGGACGTGTTCGGCAAATGGCAGTATGCGAATACGCTTCTCCTCGTACTGGCGCCGCTCACCTGGGTGTGCGGCGCCGAAATCCTGGTTCCGACCATCGTCCAGCGCCCGCCCGCGCAACTGGGCGCGGTGCTCGGCAGCGCCTTCGTGCTGCGCATCGGCGTGTCCGCCGTCGCGCTCGTCGCGACCTGGATCGCGATCGGCGCCGGCGCGTTCGACCCGCTGGTCGGCGCGATGCTCGCGGGCCTCGCGGTCACGATGGTGTTCCGCGAGCCGTTCGTCGGCGTGATCAACGCGTGGCTGCAGAGCCTGACCTACAGCAAGCCGCAGCTCGTGACCAGCATGCTCACCGCGCTGGCGAAGGCGCTGCTCGTCTGGCTGCTGGTCCGCGCGGCCGCCGGCCCTGCCCGCTTCGCGTGGCTGTGGGCGCTGGAGGCCGCCGTGATCGGCTTCGCGCTGCTCCTCTACTTCCGCCATCGTAACGGCGGCGCGCTCGGCTGGACGTTCGACAAACCGCTGTTCAGGCACTTTGCCACCGCCGGCACCGTGTTCTGGCTCGGCCTGATCTGCATGTACCTGTTCCTGAAGCTCGATCGCCTGATGCTCGAGCGTCACGTGTCGTTCGCCGACCTCGGCCGCTACTCGGCGGCCCAGCAGCTCAACGAGAACTGGATCACGCTCGCGCTGATGCTCGCGCAGACCATCGCGCCCGCGTTCGTGTACCGCGTGCAGGACGTCGCGCGGCTGCGCCGCAACATCGTCCGGCTGATCGCGATGACCGCCGGCCTGATGACGGCCGGCGCGCTGGTGCTGGACGCGGCCGCGCCGCTCATCGTCGGCAAGGTGTTCGGCCGCGGTTACGAGGCGTCCGTCGACATCTTCCGCTGGGCGGTCTGGCTGTCCGTGCCGGCCGGCATCGAGGCGATAGGCAATCTTATCGTTCTCAAATATCAAGCAAAATTCGTGTTGCTGGCGAAATGGGTGCTCGCGCTCGCGATCGCCGCGCTCGTCAACGTGTTCGCCATCCCCCGGTTCGGCCTGTACGGCGCGCTCGTCGGGCTGGCGGCCGGCTATGTCGCCGCCGCCGCCGTTAATTTTTATTACATTCGTTTCAAGCTGCGCCCATGACGTCTCCCGATTGCCCGCCCCCGCTCGACGACGTGGCCGTGCTGATGCCGGCCTACAACGGCCACGACGACGTCGTGCGCACCCTCGCGTCGTTTCGCGAGGACGCGCCGGTGCACGTGCTGATCGTCGACGACGGCAGCACGCCGCCGATCGTGGCGCCCGACCTGCCCGGCCTTGCGGTCGAGGTGCTGCGCATGCCGCGCAACGGCGGCATCGAGCGCGCGCTCGAGGCCGGCATCGACGCGCTCGCGGCGCGCGGCTTCCGCTTCGCGGCCCGCATCGACGCCGGCGACCTCGCCGCGCCGCGGCGCCTCGCGAAGCAGCGCGCGTATCTCGATGCGCAGCCGCGCGTGGCCTGCGTCGGCATGTGGACCCAGGTCGTGTCGCGTGCCGGCGAGCCGCGCTTCATGCTGACCCCGCCCGCCGACCCGCGCACGCTGCGCCGCACGCGCTTCCTGCGCTCGCCGCTCGTGCATCCGTCGGTCATGCTGCGCATCGATGCCGTGCGCGAAGTCGGCAATTACCGCGCGAAGTATCGTGCGGCCGAGGATCTCGATCTTTTTTTACGGTTAATGCAACGCTACGATTGCGCGAACCTGCCCGAGCTCGGCCTCTACTACGAGCTCAACGAGGGCGGGATCAGCGCGACCAAGCGCCGCCGCCAGCTGATATCGACGCTATCGCTGCTGCTGCGGCACTTCAACGTGCTGAACCCGTACGACTGGGCCGGCCTCGCCAAGAACCTGCTGCATTTCGTGACGCCGTACCGTACGCTGCAGCGGATCAAGCAGACGCTGTTCGCGGCGCGGCCGTCCGCGTAGCCCGCCTCCGGCATTTTCGACGCTTTATTTTTTGCTTTTTTTCATGTCCGCTACCTCCTCGCTGCGCATCGCGCTCGTCTGCAACACGACCTGGGCGATCTACACGTACCGCCACGGGCTGATCCGTGCGCTCGTCGCGCGCGGCGCCGAGGTCATCGTGATCGCGCCGCACGACCGCACGGTGCCGCTGCTCGAGCAGATGGGCTGCCGCTACGTCGCGCTCGCCGTCGCGTCGAAAGGCACGAGCCCGCGCGAGGATCTCGGCACGCTTGCCGCGCTGGTGCGCCATTACCGCGCGCTCCAGCCCGATCTCGTGTTCCATTACACGATCAAGCCGAACATCTACGGGTCGATCGCGGCGTGGCTCGCGCGCGTGCCGTCGATCGCGGTCACGACCGGCCTCGGCTACGTGTTCATCCAGAAGAGCCGTGCGGCGAGCGTCGCGAAGCGCCTGTACCGGTTCGCGTTCCGCTTTCCGCGTGAAGTCTGGTTCCTGAACCGCGACGATCTCGCGACTTTCACCGACGAGCAGTTGCTCGCGCACCCCGAGCGCGCGCGGCTGCTGCACGGCGAAGGCGTCGATCTCGACCAGTTCGCGCCGGTGCCGCTGCCCGCCGGCCGTGGCCCCGTGTTCATCCTGATCGGCCGGCTGCTGTGGGACAAGGGCGTGCGCGAATACGTCGAGGCCGCGCGCGTCGTGCGGGATCGCTACCCGGACGCGCGCTTCCAGCTGCTCGGGCCGCTCGGCGTCGACAATCCGAGCGCGATCGGCCGCGCGGACGTCGACGCGTGGGTCGGCGACGGTGTCGTCGAGTATCTCGGCGAGGCGCACGACGTGCGCCCGCACATCGCGGCGGCCGACTGCGTCGTGCTGCCGTCGTACCGCGAGGGCGTGCCGCGCACGCTGATGGAAGCATCCGCGATGGGCCGCCCGATCGTCGCGACCGACGTGCCGGGTTGCCGCGACGTCGTCGCCGACGGCGAAACCGGCTTCCTGTGCCGCGTGCGCGACAGTGCGAGCCTCGCGGAGCAGCTGATCCGCATGATCGAACTCGGGACCGCCGGACGCGACGCGATGGGCGCGCGCGGCCGCCGCAAGGTGAGCGCGGAATTCGACGAGCAGCAGGTCGTCGAACGCTACCGGCAGACCATTCATACATTGACCGGCATCACACTCTGAAGGAGCGCATCAGCATGACCGCTAAAGGCACCATCCTCGTTACCGGCGGTGCGGGCTATATCGGCTCGCACACGGCCGTCGAGCTGCTCGACAACGGCTACGATGTCGTGATCGTCGACAACCTCGTCAACAGCAAGGCCGAGTCCGTCCGGCGCATCGAGCGGATCACCGGCAGGACGCCCGCGTTCCATCAGGTCGACGTGTGCGACGAAGCCGCGCTCGCGAAGGTGTTCGACGCGCATCCGATCACGGGCACGATCCATTTCGCGGCGCTCAAGGCGGTCGGCGAATCGGTCGCGAAGCCGCTCGAGTATTACCAGAACAACCTTGGCGGGCTGCTCTCGGTGCTCAAGATCATGCGCGAGCGCAACGTCCGGCAGTTCGTGTTCAGTTCGTCGGCGACCGTGTACGGCGTGCCGGAGCGCTCGCCGATCGACGAATCGTTCCCGTTGTCGGCCACCAACCCGTACGGCCAGTCGAAGCTGATCGCCGAGCAGGTCCTGCGCGATCTCGAGGTATCGGACCCGTCGTGGCGCATCGCGACGCTGCGCTACTTCAACCCGGTCGGCGCGCATGCGAGCGGGCTGATCGGCGAGGATCCGGCCGGCATCCCGAACAACCTGATGCCGTACGTCGCGCAGGTCGCGGTCGGCAAGCTCGAGAAGCTGCGCGTGTTCGGCTCCGACTACCCGACGCCGGACGGCACCGGCGTGCGCGACTACATCCACGTCGTCGATCTCGCGAAGGGGCACATCGCCGCGCTCGACGCGCTCGCGAAGCGCGATGCGAGCTTCGTCGTGAACCTCGGCACGGGCCAGGGCTACAGCGTGCTGGAAGTCGTGCGCGCGTTCGAGAAGGCGTCGGGCCGCCCGGTGCCGTACGAACTCGTCGCGCGCCGCCCGGGCGACATCGCCGAGTGCTACGCGAATCCGCAGGCCGCGGCCGACCTCATCGGCTGGCGCGCGACGCTCGGGATCGACGAGATGTGCGCCGACCACTGGAAATGGCAGGAGGGGAACCCCCGCGGTTTTGTATAATCCGCTGTCCATTTTTCGAGCGATCCCATGCTCAGCTTCGCGTCCGGCTTCATCGTCTCCCTGCTCGTCACGTTGTTCATCGTGCGCTATGCGCATCTGCACGAGAAATTCTCGGTCGACAGCGACCTGGCCGGCGTGCAGAAATTCCACGTACGGCCGGTGCCGCGTGTCGGGGGCATCGGAATCCTCGCCGGGGTCGTCATTGCCGCGCTGCTCGTGTCGCGGCGCTATCCGACGATCGCCGGCAGCATTCTCGGGATCGTCGCGTGCGGGATGCCGGCGTTCCTGTCGGGCCTCGTCGAGGACCTGACCAAGCGAGTGTCGCCGCGCGCGCGGCTGCTCTGCACGATGGGCGCGGCCGCGCTGGCGTTCTGGCTGCTGGGCATCGCGGTCAAGCGGATCAGCGTGCCGCCGCTCGACTTCCTGCTCGGCTACGTGGCCATTTCGGCGTTCATCACGGTGCTCGCGGTCGCGGCGCTGGCCAACGCGATCAACATCATCGACGGCTTCAACGGCCTCGCGTCGATGGTCAGCTTCATGATGTTCGCGTCGCTTGCGTATGTCGCATTCCACGTCAACGATCCGGTCGTGATGTCGGCGTCGATCATCATGATGGGCGCCGTGCTCGGCTTCTTCCTGTGGAATTTCCCCGCCGGGCTGATCTTCCTCGGCGACGGCGGCGCGTATTTCATCGGCTTCATGCTCGCCGAACTCGCGATCATGCTCGTGATGCGCAATCGCGAAGTGTCGGCGTGGTATCCGGTGCTGCTGTTCATGTATCCGATCTTCGAGACGTGTTTCTCGATCTACCGGAAGAAGTTCATCCGCGGGATGTCGCCGGGGATTCCGGACGGCGTGCATCTTCATATGCTCGTGTACAAGCGGCTGATGCGCTGGGCCGTCGGGACGAAGCATGCGCACGACCTCACGCGGCGCAATTCGCTGACGTCGCCTTATCTTTGGCTGCTGTGCCTCGTTGCGGTGATTCCGGCGACGCTGTTCTGGCGGCACACGGTGCATCTGTTCGTTTTTGTCGTGCTGTTCGCGCTGACGTATGTGTGGCTTTATCTCAGCATCGTCAGGTTCAAGGTGCCGCGGTGGATGGTGGTGAGGAAGGAAAGGCGCGGGCAGTGAGTCCAGCACCCAAAACGAAAAAAGCGCCTCGCGGGGCGCTTTTTTCATGCTCGGGGCCAACGTGGGCGGCGTCCGCGAGCGCTCATTCGTTCGATACGGCTCGCGCCTTTGGCACGCTCTGCAGCACCGGCGCGACGGTCGTCTGATATTCCGGCACCCAGCGCCGCAGATCCCGCCGCACCTCGTCGTCGCTCAGCACGCGGTGCTGCATCAGCCACGGCAACAGCTCGTCGAGCAGATGGTCCGGCACTTCCCGGGCCCGCGCGATCCGCAGCTTCGGATGCGGCGTGCGCGTGGTCGTCTCGTCATCCGCGAGCAGTTCCTCGTAGAGTTTCTCGCCCGGACGCAGCCCCGTGAATTCGATCCGGATCTGCCCTTCCGAGAAGCCGTAGAGACGGATCAGATCGCGCGCGAGATCCACGATCTTGACCGGCTCGCCCATGTCGAGAATGAAGATCTCGCCGCCGTGCCCCATGCTCGACGCCTGCAGCACGAGTTGCGACGCTTCCGGAATCGTCATGAAGAAGCGCGTGATCTCGGGATGCGTGACCGTCACCGGGCCGCCCTTCGCGATCTGCTGCTGGAACTTCGGGATCACGCTGCCGGCGCTGCCGAGCACGTTGCCGAAACGCACCGTCTCGAACTGCGTGCCTTCGCTCGTCTGCTGCAACGCCTGGCACGCCATCTCCGCGAGCCGCTTGCTCGCGCCCATCACATTGGTCGGATTGACGGCCTTGTCGGTCGAAATCAGCACGAAATGGCGCACGTTGTGGCGGATCGCCGAGCGGGCGACGCGATAGGTGCCCAGCACGTTGTTGCGCAGCGCCTGCCACGCGTTGTGCTCCTCCATCAGCGGCACGTGCTTGTACGCGGCCGCGTGGAAAACGATATGCGGCGCATAGCGCGACATTACCTGGTCGAGCAGCAGCGAATCCTTCGCATCGCCGATGATCGGTACGACAGGCTGGTCGGGGAAGCGCTCGCGCAGTTCCTCAGCGAGCCGGTACATCGCATATTCGGAAAGATCGAACGCAACCAGTTGCGCCGGCTTGAAGCGGAGGATCTGCCGGCACAGCTCGGAACCGATCGAACCGCCCGCGCCGGTTACCATCACGACGCGGCCGCGCAGCAGCGCCTCGACGTGCGGCGTGTCGATCGTCACGGCATCGCGTCCGAGCAAGTCCTCGAGATCGATATTGCGCACCTGCGACAGGAACCCCTGCCCCGGCATCAGCGCGGTCAGCGACGGCAGCACCATCGCCTTCACGCCGGCGCGCACACACAGCGTCGCGACGCGGCGCTGTGTTTCAACGGATGCCGACGGAATCGCGATGATCGCGTATTCGACCTTCATCGCATCGGTCCAGTGCTTCAGGTCGTTGAACGAGCCGAGCACTTTGTAGCCGTAGATCTCGCGCCCCTGCTTGGTCGGATCGTCGTCGAGGAGGCCCACCAGACGCCATTCCCCCGAACGCGACAGTTCGCGCGCGAGGCTCGCGCCGGCCGTGCCGGCGCCGAGCACGAGCACCGGCTTGCCCTGCCCGACGAGCCCGCCGTACAGGTAGAACTCCTTCGTTGCGCGGTACAGCGCGCGGGCGCCGCCCATCGCGAGGAACAGCATCAGCGGCGACACGAGCAACACCGAACGCGGGATGATCGGCGACGGCTGGAACATCACGGCGCCGATCATCACGATCACGCCGCCGCCAATCACCGCCTTCGAAATCCGAACCAGGTCCGGAAGGCTCGCGAACACCCACAGGCCGCGATACAGGCCGAACACATGGAACATCAGCGCGTAGACCGGCAGCACCCAGACGAGCGCCGTCAGCGCGCCGCCCATGAAATCGGACGGAACGCTGCCGTTGAATCGGACGAGATAGGCGAACAACCACGCGGCGGTAACCGCCGTCAGGTCAAACAGGAAAGCGCTCAGCGAAAGCCATGATGCTTTGGATCGCAACATCGGCAGGAAACCTCAAGAGTTATTTTCGGCGGCCGACTGAAACCGGCGCCAGCGCATGTCGATTATCAGTCCGATACATGCCAGGACGCCGTACCACGCGAAGAACGACAGCCACTGCTGCAGTTCCGGGCGGCCCTTTGCCCACACGGCGACGATTATGCCTGCGAGCATGATGAGGTACCAATAAAGAGCGGTCCGGCGGTGACCTACGCCCGCCCGGACCATCCTTTGATAATAATGCTCCCGGTGCGCTTGCCAGAACTTTTCGCCACGTAACAGACGTCTCAAAAGTGTTACAGATGCGTCGGCGATAAAGGGCGCGAACACCAGCGCCGGGAACCAGATCGGCCAGACGCCGGCCCGCCAGCCCCAATAGCCGAGCGCACCAGCCAGGAATCCGAGCGGAATCGAACCCGCGTCGCCGAGAAACAGCCGGGCCGGATGGAAGTTCAGCAGCAGAAAGCCGAGTGCGGCGCCGGCGACGGCCGAGCCGGCCACGGCCAGATCCGGTGACGGCATCGGGCCGGTCAGCGCGGCAACCGCATATGCGCCGAAGCCGAACAGCGCCATGCCGCCCGCGAGGCCGTCGGCGCCGTCCATGAAGTTGTACAGGTTCGTCAGCCAGACCATCGCGAAGCCGATGCCGACCAGCAGCCACCACGGTGCGTCGGCCGGGAACACGGCGATCAGCGCGACGACCGCCGCGAGGTGCGCCGAGAACCGCACGCGGGCGGGCAGCCCGCGCCGGTCGTCGATCTGCGACATCGCGGCGAGTCCGGCGGCGGCGATGGCGATCAGCCACAAGTGCGGCGCCAGCGCGAGCAGCGCAACGACGCAAACCGGGACGATGCCCCATCCGCCGACGCGCGGCGTCGGCAGTGTATGGAGCGAACGGTCGTTCGGAATGTCGGTGGCAAGGCGCCACGCGAGGCCGGTCGCGAGCAGCATGCGCAGGATGGCCGTGGACGCGACGGCTGCGGCCAGCGCCACCGCGGCCGCTTCGGGCCACGTGGATATCGGGAGAAACATGGCGATTATTGTTGTGTGTCGCGCGAACGATACCATGCGGCCGTCGCTTCGAGGCCTTGTCTTGTCGTATAAGGCGGATGCCAGTCCAGTACGCGCGTGATCCGACCCGTATCGAGCTGGAGGCTGCCGGTCAGACGGTCGATCGCCGCACGGCGGCCGGTCAGTGCGCCGAGCGCCCGCAGCACGGAAGAAGGGACAGCGATCAGGCGCGCCGGCTTGCCAAGCGCATCGCCGACCAGGCGCAACAGGCCCGTGACCGACGGCGCGTCGTCGTCGGCGACGTGGAAGCATTCTCCGGCCGCGCGCGGATCGATCGCGCATCGCAGCAGTGCGTCGGCCAGGTTGTCGACGTAGACGATGCTGCGGCGTGCCGGGATGGAACCGAGCGGCAGCGGCATCCCGCGCGCAACCGCGTCCATCATGCGCAGGAAGTTCGCACGCACCGCCGGACCGTAAACCAGCGGCGGCCGAACGACCACGACGTCGAGCCCGTTCGACGCACCGAACTGTGCCAGCTGCCGCTCCGCGCGCAGCTTCGAGCGGCCGTAGGCATCCTGCGGGTCGGGACTCGCCGCTTCCGACAGCGGTACCCCGCCGTCGCTCTCGCCGACCGCCTTGATGCTGCTCGCGTAAACGATGCGGCGCACGCCATGCTGGCGCGCGGCTTTGGCGAGACGCAAGGTACCGGCGACGTTGGTCGCGTCGAATGCGGCGTCGGGGTCTGGCGACTCGTCGCGCATCACGTGCACGCGTGCCGCGAGATGAATGACGCAGTCGGCGGCAAGATCCGCTGGCCATCCCTCGTCGAGGCCATCGAAATCGGTTGCGTCGTGCACCCATTCACACACGCCTTCGATGGTTGCGCCCGGACGCCTCACCAGGGCGGTCACGGTATGTCCGGCCTCCAGCGCGCGGCGGCATACCGCGCGGCCGACGAAGCCGTTCGCACCGGTCACGACGAGATGACTCACCACAGCCTCCAGCCGAAACGGTTGTAGAACTTGAACGCGGATGCCGCGAACATGCGGATGTGCGCGAAGCCCTTGCGAGACGCGCCACCGCCGTGATGGATCACTCGGACCGACGGCACATACGCGACGCGCGCGACATCGTGCGTGCGCAGGCTGAGATCGTAGTCCTCGAAGTAGAGGAAATAGCGCGGGTCGAAACCGCCCAGTTTTTTCAGCACTTCCGTGCGGAACAGCATGAAGCAGCCGCTGACGATGGGTGGATCCCAGACGATGTCGTGATCGTTGATCACGTCGCGCATTTCGTAGTGGGAGAGGCGGTCATGGAAAAGCTGCCGGATACGAGCAGGCAAAAAACCCCGCGCGAAAAGATCGAATAAGACCGGGAAACGGCGACACAAATACTGAATGTCCCCTCTCTCATCGCCGATGCGCGGCGTCAGCAATCCGGCGTCCGGATGCGAGTCGAGAAAGTCAAGCGCTTGGTCCAATGCATCGGGAGCCATGTCGATATCGGGATTGAGGACGAGATGATAGTCACCCCCAACCACGCCGATCGACAGATTATGTCCCCGTGCATAACCGATGTTGCCGTGACCTGTCAGCACGCTGCATTCAAGGCCCGCGTCAAGAAAGGTATTTCGAGTGGCTGTCAGTGTTGCCATGTCCCCACCGTTGTCGATCAGAAATACACGAACGGCAAGCCCAGGGCGCTTCTCGCGCAATTCGCGGCATGCGACGAGCAGGCTCGAGAAGGTCTGCACGAGCATCGCCGCATCGGAGTGAAAGGTCACTACGGAAATCGACAGTACCTCGTCTTTCGACGTAGGCGAACGGGGGAGAAGAGACTCGGAGGAAGGAGAAACCACGTTTTAGCAGGATCCATGAGGCCACGGGCAAGTGTGCCACATTCGTCGCCCCCTTGAGGTGGACATGTCCAATTTTCACAAGCCTGCCTGCCCGGGAGCCAACACGTTGACTCTCGTCCCGCGCGTATCCGGTGCCATTAAATCCGCCCTGCCGATGTCCACCACGGGACAACACGACATCCGTCAAGAGACGGTCCTGACGCAGGTCAGACATCGTAGCGGAAAACCGTGACGCTTGAATTTGAGCCGGTGATTGAACAGATCTGGACTTCCCCGCCATGTTCACGACAAGCCACTCACTATTTGATCGATGTGAATTTCCTTTCCAGTCTTTCCCACCAACTCAATGTTATCGGTCAACCACAATGCTCGCCGCCGTCATTTCGCATCGACTTTCCGGAAAATATATTTCGGGATACTTTACAATTCACCACTGAAGCATTCAGCGAGTGTTACTTCGCCAGAAGCATCAACACCTGCGGTCGACAGCAACATCCGCATAGGTGAGCTTCGGATCGACGTCCGGGATGAACGAGAAGATCATTCGCTCAGGACTGACCGCATCTGTCGAATTCCCTTCAATTGCGGGCCGGAATCTTCGACTCAATTCACCACCGTTCACGTAGAAGCCATTTCTCGCCACGAGGATAGGCCTGCCCCCATTCGGCCGCCGGATGACACGTGAGCGAGACTCTCCGGATTTCATCAGGGAAGCGACTACTCAGCCAATCGGCTGTCCGACACGCTCAAACAATGCGATGCCGAGCAACTCCGGACGCTGCTCACGTAACGCGCCGTAACGATTCGTTGCTAACCGGCCAACTCTCAGCTCGATCACCCGTAGACTGTTTATACAATGCACCGTTCGAGCACGATACGCGCCTGGCAGGCCGTCGGTATATGATTGCGCAGCTTGATTGATACAACGAAGCCGGCCGATTTCCGAATCGAGTCCATCCGATTCGTCGAAGGTCCAGGCTCGCCCCGCTACTCGATTACCCATTCTCGATTCGCCTCATGTCCAACGCAGCGTCGGTCACCGCCTCCGTCCAACCCACCTTGATTGTCGTGCTCGGCATGCACCGCAGCGGGACAAGCGTCCTTACGCGAGCGATGGAAACGCTCGGTGCCGATCTTGGTTCGCGGTTGATGCCAGCGGCGGCAGGAATCAACGACAAGGGGTTCTTCGAAGACCTCGATATCAACGAGATTAATATCGAGGTCATGCACGCGGCCGGTTATGACTGGGACACCATGGCGTCGATCGACTTGAGTGCGATCGACAGCCGTCGCTTGGCCGAACTTCGCGTCAAGGCCGCCTCCATCCTGCGCGCCAAGTGCAGCGGCCGAGTTTTCGCACTCAAGGACCCGCGCATCGCTCGACTGTCAGCGTTTTGGCAACCGATTTTCGCCACCCTTCAATCTCGCGTCGTATACGCCATAGCCGTACGCAACCCGATCAGCGTCGCGCATTCCCTGTCGAAGCGCAACGGCTTCGCTGACGAGAAGACTCACATCCTCTGGCTTGCCCATACGGTGGACGCGCTCGAAGCAACCATAGGCAGCACCCGGACGCTCGTCAGTTACGACACACTGCTAAACGCACCGCGTCAAGAACTGGAACGGATATCGTCCGAACTGGGATTGCCTTTGGTCGAATCCAAAATCGATTTGTTCGAACAGGAATTCCTCGATGAGGATCTTCGACACACGCGATTTGTCGCTAAAGATCTCGAACTACTGCACTCGTTGCCGCGGCAGGTTAAGGTGTTGTTCGCGTCGCTCGACGAATCCGTGCGAAACAAGCTCCCCCTGGACAATCCTGTGCTCGTCACGGCATTGGAAAGTGCACGTGCCTACCTCGACGACATCGCGCCGCTTCTACGCTATGAATGGCAGCTCGACAGACAGCTCCGCGCAGCACTGGACACAGCACGCGTGAACGACGAAGCGCTTCGGAACCGAACACACGAACTCGAAACACTGAAGGTGACGCTGACCTCGCTTGACGAGAGAGTCCGTGTATCCGAACAGCAGCAGTTGTCACTTACCGATTCACTTCACCGTACAAGCTCGGAGCGGGACGATTTGCGTCTGGAACGCGACAATGCACACTTGGAACGGGAGGACGCCTACCTCCAACGGGACGACGCCTACTTGCAACGGAATGATGCACACCGGGCACTGGCGACTGCCGAGTTGGAAAAGGTTCGGATGAAAACGGAAATCGACCGCCTGCACCGGTCACAGGCGGATATCCTTGCCTCCACGAGTTGGTACGTCACTGCACCGCTTCGCGCGGTCGGCCGCCTCCTGAAGCGGCGGTAGGTCGCCCACCGTCGACGCCCCCTACCCAGTTCGTCGGGCGATCGAGAGCTGCGAATCATGCTTCCTCAGACTCGGCCGTGATAAGCAAGGCCATTTGCGAACAGTTGCAACACTAGCACCATTGTGACATTTCCAGGAGCGTCGACTGTCCTCGCGTCGGAACCGCCTCCGACAACGCGCCCACGCCGTCATATCGGGGGCACGCCGCCAGATTTCACCGGCTCATGTCACACGAGGCGTAAGGTAAAATACGCAGCCTCACCGCTGTGTACCGCAGTTGATCCAGCCCCACGGAAACAATAGGCGTTATCTCGACGCTATCGCCTGAGAGTATCGAATGAATCCGGCCAAGTTCCGAATCGTCCTGCTTGACACGAAATATCGCAACCCGAACCATTACATCTATCTTGCGGTGCTGGGCGCACTTAAGCGCCATCCAGACGTGGAATTCGTGGCAAAAGCCGATCCTGTCGAAGCCATGTCTATCGCCGTCAAGAACCGATGCAATCTGTTTATTGCGTTCGATGGAGAAGAACTGGATACGACGTTGTGCGCACAACTCGGCCGGGCCTGTGGGCGGGCCGTTCTGTGGGTAACTGAAGATCCATACGAGATTAAGGTCAATGTTCGGAATGCCGAGCACTTCGATCTGGTGTTCACGAACGATTCAACCAGCGTTGACGAATACGGCGTCAAGGGCCATCATCTGCCACTCGCCGGCGCAACCGAATTTCATTCGATCCCTGTCTGCCCGGTCGATCATCCGTTACGGTATGAACTGTTTTTCGCCGGAACGGCATGGCCAAACCGAAGCGCTTTCCTTCGCTCGATCCTCAAGCGCTTTCCAACCGACTGGAAGTGCAAGATCGCGTTGCCCACGAACCAGTTCCTGCCACCGCATGGCGTCGATCTGCCGGAAAGCGCCCTCTCATGGCGCACCTCACCGGTCGACTTTGCGCGATTCGTCAATCGCAGTGCCATCACCCTGATGCTGCCTCGCGTTTTTTCCGCGTCAGGCGGACGAGAATTCGCGGAAACACCGCCACCACGCCTGTTCGAAGCCGCTCTGGCTGGCGGCGCACAAATGATTCACGAGTCGCTGGCGGAAGTCGACCATTCTTTCGAACCCGGCAAGGAAGTCATCCTTTTCTCGTCGGAACAGGATTTTCTGGAGAAAGCGACCGAACTCGTCAACAACCGACCGTACCGCAACACGATCGCCGAGGCGGCTCGCAAACGCGCACTTGAGCAGCATACGTACGACTGTCGAATCCATACGATGTTGATCCGCGCGGCCGCACTGCCGATCAGGCCTGTCACATCGAAACAGGATAAAACTCACACGCTGCTCTTGGTCACCCACAACATTCCTAGCCGCGGAAATTTCGGCGGAGTGGAAGTCTATCTCGATCGTCTAAAGCAATCGTTGGGAGGACACTGGAAGATCCTGTTTTACGCACCGGAAATGCGTGGGCGAAAAAATTCGGTCCGTGTACTTTCGGGTAGCTACGAAGAACTCGCGCGTTACGAGTTCAGCGCCGGCTACTCGCCCGCGCTACTTATATGCGATGAACGTGAACGTGCATTCCGCGAAGTGCTCCGCGATCACGGCGTCGATCTGGTCCATTTCCATCACTTCGTCGGACACACCCCGTCGCTCGTCCATGTTGCAAAGCATCTCGGCATTCCGACCGCATTCACGGCGCATGACTTCTTCGGCGCCTGCCACGAATTCAACCTGCTGTCGTACAAGCAGGAGTTTTGTGGCGCCCCCGACGTCTCGATTTCGCAATGCGATGTTTGCCTGAAGAGCAAACACAATATCGCCAGCGGATCGCAGGCCGTACGCCGGAATTTCTGGAACGACGTGCTGCGCCATCTGGACATGCTTGTATTCAATACCGAATATAGCCGGCAAACATTCGCGCGAATCTATCCAGCCGTCCGACAGCATCCGAACACGCGCATCCTGCCGGTCCCGATCCCCGACGGCAATATCCAGCGACAACACCGTGCGGCACGACCCCTGAAGATAGCGCTTCTTGGTAATCTCACCTTCCAGAAGGGTGGCGACGTGCTCGCCCGAGTGCTGCCCTCGCTCGCAACCGCTCCCGTCGAATTTCATATATTCGGGCGCGTGGATCCGCAGTACGAGTGGCTGTCGAACCAGAACAAGCACAAGAACATCATCGTTCACGGTGCGTACGACGCCGGCAAATTACCCGCCGCCCTTCGTGAATGCCAAGTATCCCTTCACGTTTCGATCTGGCCTGAAACGTACTGCCTTACCTTGTCCGAGGCATGGCAGTTCGGGCTGGTACCGATCGTAGCGGACATCGGTGCCCTAGGCGAACGCGTCACACACATGGTGAACGGTATCAAGATCAAGCCGAACGACGAAGGCGCACTCATCGATTCGATCCACGCCCTCGCAAACGCGCCGGACCTGCTTGAGTCGCTGCGGAGCGGCGCAACCGAAGAAAACTACTCGCAACTTTCCCGGCATGCCGAGTTGCTTCGCAAGGAATATTCGGCGTTGCTCGACGATACGCCTGGCGCACTAGCGAAGGATGTCCCGCTGACACACCCTCCGATTCGCGAGTTGGGCGTCGTTCTCGCATCGCCCATCTGGCAGATCGGAACCGCGCAATCGATCATCGGCCCGTCCTATCTGGCACAGATTCGACGTCTGCATCATTTCTACAGGACAAACGGACTTCGTCCGACCGTGCGCATCCTGGCCAATCGCATTCGAACCTCGCGGTGATCTACGCAATGAACGTACTCATTTCTGGCGCATCGCCTGACTCCGTCAATAACAACGCCACCTTACGCGGCTACGTTGCCAACGGGTTCGAGGGTCTACCCGGTGTGACGAGTGTTCAAGCATGTTCGCTCGAAAGCACCGCAACACTTGCACGTTCGACCCACCCCGATCTGATCGTCGTGTTCGGTTCGTGTATGCCTTCCGTTTGCCACTACCTCGATCTGAAGCAAGTCGCACTCGACACGGGCGCATGCGTTGCCTTCTGGCTGCATGACGACCCATATGAGTTTGACTATTCACAGAAGATCATTCCGCTTGCGGATATCGTGTTTTCGAACGACCGCTGGAGTTCAACACACTACGACCATCCGAACGTACATCATCTGCCACTGGCCGCGGATCTTGATGCTCATTTCCAAGAGCCAGGGCAAACGAAGTCTCGCGACGTATTCTTCTGCGGCGTCGGCTTTGCGAATCGCATCCAACTGCTGCGAGACTGTGCGAGCTCTCTTCGCGGATTCAAAGTGGAGGTCCTGGGTGCCGAGTGGCCAGACGATTTGCCCTTTGCAGACAATCGTCGAATACCGAACACTGACCTTCCGAAACTGCACGCAACGTCCCTCGTCACATTGAATATGGGCCGCCGGTTCGATCTGGCCAACGAGCGCTTCAAGTTGGACGCATCGACGCCCGGCCCTCGCACGTTCGAAGCCGCCGCCGCCGGCACCGTACAGTGCATGTTTGTCGAAGGATTCGAAATCGACGACTACTACAGCGAACAGAACGGGGAAATCCTATTGTTCGATTCGCCCGTGGAACTTCGCCGACATATCGAAATGCTGCGAGATGACGCAAAGCGGGCAACGGACATTGCACTAGCCGCGCAACAACGAACCCGCCGCGATCACACCTACAGAAACCGCGCCGAAACCATACTGTCTCTAGTCGCGCTCACCGTTGCACACCAGGCTCGATCAGTACCCGATTGAGCCCTTTTCAAGGATGACCGTCATTTGAAGTGAATCCACGGTCTGAATGAGACACCGCCGTCGCTATCCAGCATTGCAACGGTCTTCGTGGGGAACCTTCCCGAACCTGGTCGGACTCCAGCGCGGAGGGCCGAATAGCAGCGGATGTGGCAAGGTTCCCGCGCCCCTCCTCACCTTACTCGATAGCGCTTCTTTCGATATAACTCGCCAGTCTCATCCGCGCATTGCGTGTGCTGGCCCAAGCGTCGAAGTTTTCCACTTCGCCCAGCAACTCGAGCGATGCCTGATCGAGGCGCTCAACGTAATGAACGAGCGGCGCCACTGTATCGAGCGGATCTTCCTTCAGCCCCAGCAGCGCCCTGCTTGCCCTGAACTGCCGGCTGAAAGTCAGCATGCCGGCGACGATTTCGCTCGATATGTCACGCTGTCGCGGCATCGGATTTCGTCCCGGGTCTTCGACCGAACCGACTTGGCCATCTAATGCAGGTTCGTAACCAATCACCGCATCATGCGGCGCCGAGAAGAACAGCTCGACCGCCACACGGTTCGCATATACCTTGGCGAGACGTGCAGAGTCGATCGACGTTCGCGACAGCAGCGCGCTCATTCGCATCGTCCGTTCGCGTGCCCGCGTTTGCTCCGAGTCGTTCAGGCAGAAATAGTAGCCATGCAATTCAATATCCATTAGACCCTGCAGTGCACGTACGAGCATCTCTTGCGCGGTGCCGTTCCATCCGACATCGACGACGGCGACCCGCATGTGCGGTCTGATACCGAGTTCCACTAGATACTGAAATAATCCGCGACGATTACGGCGACACACGCGCAGGATGTCCGCGCGGCACGCGCGCAGCAGCCCCCGCACCTTCTGTAGGTTGCTATCGTCAACGACAACATTCGCGCCGAGCCCGATATCATTCATCACGGTGTCGGCGGGCGGTGTCACGCCAATCCGCTCGAACACCTCGATCGGTCGCAGACCGTGTGCACCAGCGATGAAGAAATCGGTCAGCTCGTCGAAATTCGCTTCGTTCGCGGCGGCCGTCGCAAATGCGACGCGCGACCCCTTGAAGTACGAGAATGGTGGCAGTACCTTTTCATTCAGGTCGCGCGCCATACGCTCGAGCACGTAACCGTCACGCGATACGAACAGCACGTGGTCGATGCGGTCCTGCCGCGACCGATCCACGATCCAATCGAGGAAACCGACAGCACCCGGCCCGCCGTAACGCAATCCAAGATCACCGAACGTGCCAACCGACGGCCCATCCAGGATCACTCGGGGCAACCCGCTTCCTAGTGAAGCAAGTGGCGTCGACAAGTCGACCTTGCTCGCCACGACCGTATCGACGTAATGAAACGTCGAGAAGCCGCGCTCCTGCGCCCGGGTGATGTCCGACATCGGGTTGTCACCGATGTGCAGGATGCGTGCAGGCGCGACGCCCAGCTCTCGAGCCACGATGTCGAACAGCGCACCGCGATCGCGTTTCGTCGCATTACGCTCCGATGACACGAACACGCCCGACGGACGCAGCCCGTGACGGCGGAACAGTTCATCGAAGAATGCACGTGGCAGGTACATGTCCGATGTGATCACGACCGGCTTGTCCGCGATGGCCGCGTTGAACACCTCAATCAGGCGCGGGTTCGGGACCGTGACGGTGAGTTCGAGATCAAGTTCGGCGTCGCGCAGCGTCGCGGCGGGCACGCCGACAGCGTCGAAACACGCGTAGATCCCGTCGAGCGTGATCTCCTCGTCCCCGGCTTCGTGCATTCGTTGAAACGCACGTTGTTGCGCCTGCTGGCGAAGCGCACGGAAATTCGCAATGCCGTACCGGTGTCCGAGCAGGTCAAAGACGTCTTCCGGATCGCGCAGCAGACGCACGAACAGCGTGTCGAAAATGTCGAACGAAATTGCCTCGGCAGAGGCGATCGAATCTTGCAGTCGGGTCAGCGGCAGATCAGGCAAGGCGCTATCAAGATTTTTGAGTTCCATGAAAGATCCTAATCGCGCTTACGCTACGGGAATCACGAAGTTGACATCCTGCTGATCCAGATTCGGGTTGTGAAACGGATCGAACATATAGAAGTCGGGATGCTTGAGGTACAGGCGTTCCTTGTCGCGCGCGAGGCGCTTGACTTTCTGCGCATTCGCGTCGTCGCGCCCCCGGCTCAGCGATTCGTAGTGAATCAGCTCGACGCCCGGACAGACGACGTTGTACAAACCGGCCTTGACGAGACGGAAGCACAGGTCGACGTCGTTGTATGCGACGGGGAATGCCTCATCGAATCCACCGATCCGGTCGAATTTTTCACGGCTCAACATCAGACACGCGCCCGTCACGCCAATCCAGTTGTACTCAAGCAGGTTCCGCGCGAAGTAGCCGGGAGAATCGGCGTGCTCCAATAGAAACGCGTGATTCGGACCGTCCGCGAGATTCACTAGGCCGGCGTGCTGCACCTGGCGTCCTCCCGGGTAGATTAGCTTCGCGCCGACGGCTCCAATGTGACTGAGCTGTGCATATCCGAGCATGTCAGAAAGCCACGTTTCGCTAACGACTTCGGTGTCGTCGTTCAAAAACACCAGAAATTCGCCGACCGATTCGCGAACACCCACATTGTTGATCTCGGAATAATTGAACGGCACGTCGTGACGAAGCACTTTCACGCCTTGCATCTGGGACATATCGCCAAATGACCGGAGTGTGTCCGCATCCCTCGATCCGTTGTCGATCAAGATGATTTCGAATTTGCGGTACGTTGACTTGTTCCTAATCGACTCAACGCACCGCTTCAATACATCGCCATTGTCCTTACTCGGAATGACGATTGAGATCGTCGGTTCGCCGCTGTACGCATAGCTTGCACGAAAATATCCAGGCAACTGCCGTACCGGCTCCATCGTCCCGGTCAAGCCGCGGCGTTCTATTGCTGCCTGGCGGGCACGACGTCCGGCATCAACTGCGTAAGGCTTTGCGTTTAGGTCGGAGGCAACCGACGCAGGGATCACCCGCCAGTGATAGAGCACTTTCCGGACGTGACTGATCTTGTTCGCTTGCTCCGTGACGCGTAGCACGAAATCCCAATCTTGACTGCCGTCGAACTCCGAACGCAAACCACCGATGCGTTGCTGCAGCGACCGACGCACGCACGACACGTGGCACGTATACATCGTGCTCATCATCGTATCCGGGGACCAGTCCGGCTTAAAGAACGGCTGACCGTAAGTCCCGTCGGGCTCGATCTTATCCTCATCGCTGTAAAGGAAGTCGGGATCCTCTGAAGCAATGCATTTCGCAAGCTCGAATAGACAGTCGCACGTTAGTTCGTCATCGTGATCGAAAAACACGATGTAGTCGCCCTGCGACGCTTCCAGACCTGCATTGGTTGCGCCGGAAATACCACGATTGTCATCGAGCAGAATGATCTTGATGCGCGGGTCATCGAGCTTGGCGAGACGCTCACGAACGACTGGTGACGGACTCTTGTCGTCGACCAGCACCAGCTCCCAGTGCGGATACCACTGTGCGAACACTGAGCCAATCATCGCGTCGAGCAAGTCAGGCGGCGTATTGTAAAGCGGTACGACAATAGAGAACGTCGGCTGCACGGCGAGCGCAGCAATGCGGGCGTCAATATCGTCGGGCTTGCGCGGCGGGATGTATACGTAACCACCCGCTGTGCCGGATAGATCGTACCGCCCACCGCGAGCGTCCGCGTCGCCCCCGCCCGTTGGTGTGTATACGAGATACTGGCCTTCGGAATAGCGTGCATGATCGGAAACGTTAACGTGCGCCGTGCTCGCGGCCCGTCTCGCGCGCAGAAAACGCAGACGCGCCGACATGCGGTGTGGCGTCGCGGCCCACCATGCGGCCTTCAGCATCTTGCGAACCGTCGTGCGAAGGCTGGGCGGCATCATCACGACCATCGCGCGCACCTTGAGGAATGCGCGCCACATCGTGCTGGCCCGAATAGTGTTCAACTCCTGTTCGGTTCGCATCGCACTCGCCTGCCATTCTTGCTTGCGAACCTCGGTTGCAGCCATTTCCTGACGCAACTCGTCAACCGCCAACACAAGCTCGTCGAGTTCGTGGCCCAGCTTGTTCAACACAATTTCGCGACTCTCTGACGAGGCAGTCGGACGCTGCTGCAACGTCGACGGAATATCGACACGGCCGCGTCCACGAGCA
Organism: Burkholderia sp. BCC1988; assembly: GCF_905339895.1. Taxonomy (NCBI): domain Bacteria; kingdom Pseudomonadati; phylum Pseudomonadota; class Betaproteobacteria; order Burkholderiales; family Burkholderiaceae; genus Burkholderia; species Burkholderia sp. BCC1988. The sequence goes on along the minus strand of NZ_CAJPHA010000003.1, from coordinate 370,979 downwards.
ATCTCCTTAATCGATTCGATGCGTGCAGTGCTCTGGTCGATCACGTGCTGCTGTTTGCGCATCGCATTCACATGCTCGCTGAGTTGCGCACCCAATCGCCGCGCTTCGTCGGATTTTTTTGCGAGGTCGCGTGCTGTCTCGTGCAGCCGCTCCTCCAACTGCGCAACGGCCGCATCGCGCTCCTCAATCTGGTTGTTTGCGACCGCTAACTGATCGTGTGCGACATCCAACTGCTGATGCACCGCACCCAACTGGCTGTTTGCAGTATCCAGCTCTCGATGTGCCGCACCCAACTGGCTGTTTGCAGTACCCAGCTCTTGATGTACCGCACCCAACTGGCCATGCACAACGTCCAGCTGGTAACGAAGCGATACCGCCGCGCCCAAGCGAGCATACATCCGACGAATACTCTCCCGATCACTTTCAGCGGCCTCGATCAGCGGCCGTATTCCATCGGGAATTTCGGCGCCTGGACACAGCACGCCGAGTCCATGACCGTGAATGAATTCGAACGACGGAAAGCACGTCCGCAACTCTTCCCAGTAACGCCATACGCCAAAATCGCGCTCCCGCACATTGGTATCGTGAAAGAGCACGACACCACGTTCCGATAGCTTCGACTTCCACGTCGAATAGTCCTCGACGACATCTTCGTAGCGATGACGCCCATCCACATGAAGCAAGTCGATCGTGCCGTCGCCAAACCCGGAAAGCGCTTCGTCGAAACGTGCCCGTATCAGACGTGAGAAATCACCGAACTCCCTCGTTTGCACGGCACTGAGCGTATCGAACACGCTTGCGCCATAGAACCCCGCATGCTCGTCGCCCTGCCACGTGTCAATTGCGTAGCACGAGGTTGGCAGATCAAGTTGCTGAATTGCTTGGCAGAACGCGAGAAACGAAAAGCCCGTGTGCGTTCCGAGCTCAACGACAGTTCTGGGCTTCAGGACATCGATGAGCCAAAAGGCGAACGGTGCATGTTCGAGCCACGCGGATTCAACGACGTGTCGTGGCGTCCAGAACGAGACGGGCGAAATGCACGCGGAGGAACCTGAACTTAGGGCGGCGTCACGCGGCTTGACGGGTAACTCACGAGAATCAGGCATGTTTACTTTTTGCATAACTTACTATGGCGAAATCGGAAGACCGAGCGGGTCGTCATGCGCAAAATCCCGCTACGTATCAGCCCGCCATCTCCACTTCATAAACGGACAGAATTTCTTCGACCCCACCAAACGCACGCACCTGTCCGCGCTCCATCCAGAGTACCTTGTTACATACTTTCCGGATCTCACTGTTCGAATGCATCGCGAGCACGACGATTTCGGCTCGGCTGTGCAGATCGGCGAGACGCGTTTCCGCCTTATGCATGAACGATGCATCGCCCACGCCCATGACTTCGTCGAGCAACAGAATCTCGGCATCAACCGACGTCGACACAGCAAAGGCGAGTCGCATCTTCATCCCGCTCGAATACGTGCGAATCGGGAGATCCAGATAGTCGCCCAACTCACTGAACGCAGCGATGTCACTCTGCTTCTCGCGAATTTCCGCATCCGTCATGCCCAGCAACAAGCCTCGCAGACGGATGTTTTGCATGCCCGTCGAGTTCTCGTCCATGCCAAGGCTGATGTCGAGCAGCGGCACGACCTTGCCCTCACGCGACAACGTACCGGCCGTCGGAGGATAAATACCCGCCATTGCTCGCAGCAGCGTCGACTTCCCTGCGCCATTGTGCCCAATGAGTCCGACGCGGTCCCCGCGTTCAAAGCGAAAACTAAGGTCGTCGAGCGCACGTACCACGATGACCCCGTCGTTACCCTCAGCAATCCGGTTGCGCCGCCCCATGCGAAGCACCTGCTTCTTCAGCGAACGGCCCTGCACGTCGTAGATCGGCAGATCCAGTGTCACGTTCTTCAATTCGATGTGTGCCATGTCGTCCTCTTCAGATCCAGTACGGCAGACGTTTCAGATAACGACCTGTCATCAGCAGCGCGATCGGCCATCCGACGAGCGCCATGCCAACGGTCACTTCCCATGTCAACGCGCTGGGCATTTGTCCGATCAGCGGACCGCGCACGACATCGATCAGGTACGCAAGCGGATTCCATTCGACGATGAACGAAAACCGGTTCAGCGCATTGGGACGGAAGATAATGGGCGTGACGTAGAAGGCGACTTGAAGCAGCGCACCGATAATCTGTGGGAGATCGCGAAAGCGTGCCGACAACAGACTTGTCAGCATTGCGATCCACATCGCATTCAGCAGGTAGACGAACAACCCGGGAATGAACATCGGCAGCGTCTCCCAGTTCTTTACACCAAAAATGACCAGAAGACCAATGATGATGACAAAGTTATGAGCCAGTACGATCAGGTTCCGCCACACGACTTGAAGAATGTAGATTAGCTTTGGGGTGGGGACCTGACGGATATAGGACCCACTATTGATATATGCAACGCTCCCCTCCTGGATCGTCTGCGAGAACAACCCCCACAGCACGATGCTCGATGCGAGGAACGGCAGATATTCATTCATCTTCTGCCCGAACAACGTGCCATAAACAACGCCGAGCGAAGTAATCATCACGCCCATGCTGATCGTGAGCCAGAACGGCCCGACCCGCGAGCGCGCGTAGCGCTGCCGGATTTCGAGCCAGCCGAGCAGCGTCCACAACCGCCAGGACGCAATGCTCTGTTTGAGGTCAGCAAGTGAAAGAGTCAGCATGCGAGCTTTCTAATTGAGTGAAGATTGAAAAACAGCGTCCCATGCGCGTCATAGCGCGCCGGTACGACCGGTCAGGCCGTGCCAGATCCCCAGCAGCGACAACCGCAGGTGCGCGAGGCGAGGTTGCATGAACAGCGCGTAGATCGCAAGCCGGACCGGCATCTTGACGAGTTCCGTCGACTTCCAGCTCCATGGCACATAGGCGCGCCGAATCAGCGCGATCGCATTGCGGAACAGATAATAATGCCGAACCGGGCCGTGGCCGGGATAGCTTCGTCCGAAAACCTTGACCGGCTCGCCGCCCAGTTCATGCGTCAGCCGCAACGCCGGAGCCCCGAGCACGGAATAGCCTTTCGCCCGCGCCCGGACACACCATTCGAGATCGACGAAGTCGATGAACAGCGCGTCGTCCATCGGGCCGATGTCACGCCACACGTCGAGATTCACGCACGATCCCGACGTGATCAGGAAGTCGACGTCGATCGGTTGCACCCCTTCCGGCTGAATGCGGCGCAGCTTCAGGTAGCCGAAGCGGACGAACGGCGCCACACCGCCCAGTCGCGCATCCTCGTACGCGGGCCCGACCAGCGCCACGCGACGATTGCGCATGCGCTCGGCTGCCAGCGTCCGGGGCAACTCAATCAGCAACTCGTCCGAGGGTTCGCTGTCCTGATCGAACAGCAATGTCGACCGGCAGCCTGTTTCGATCAGCCGTTCGATGCCCTGGTTGAGCGCCGTCGCAATGCCGAGGTTCGCGCCGTTTGCGATGTAGTCGACGCGCGCGTCGAGCCCAAGCGCAGCCGGCGTGGACACGCTCTCCGTGTTGTCGACCACGACGCACGGCCATACTTTGGCAAGTCGATTCGCGCGCGCCACGCAACCGTGATCCGGTCGATAGAACACGATCACGACACCGGTGCGCTCCTGATGCGGGGGATGCGGGTCCAAGTTACTCACTCAGGCACAGCTTCAGCGCATCGGCCCAGTCCGGCAACCGCAGCCCGAACGTCTCGGTCAGCTTGTCGTGCGACAGTCGGGAATTGGACGGGCGCTTGGCAGGCACCGGATAGTCGCTCGCCGGGATCGGCACGACCTTGGGCGCACGCTCGCCCAGCGCATTCGCGAAGATGGCTTCGGCAAAGCCGTGCCACGAAGTCGCCCCGGCCGACGTGAAATGGTAGACGCCGGAACGCTGCGTCCACCAGTCCGCGCCCTCGGCCGCCAGCGCCTGAGCCACGATATGCGACGTTGCCGTTGCAATGGTTTTCGACCAGGTCGGCGCGCCGATCTGGTCCGCGACCACACGCAATTCCGGACGCTCACTGCCGAGCTTCAGCATCGTCAGCAGAAAGTTCTTGCCGCGCCGCCCGTAAACCCAGCTCGTCCGCAAGATCAAATGCGCACACCCGGTCGCAGCGATCGCCTGTTCGCCCTCGAGCTTGGTCAGACCATAGACGTTCTGCGGGTTGGTCGCATCCGTTTCGACATAGGCACCCTCTTTGGTGCCGTCGAACACGTAGTCGGTCGAATAATGAACCAGCGCCGCGCCGATGCGGGCTGCTTCCTCCGCAAACGCGCGCGGCACATCGGCGTTCAGCCGACGTGCCGCATCGACGTCCGTCTCCGCCTTGTCGACCGCCGTATACGCGGCCGGATTCACGATGATCGACGGCTTCAGCTCGCGAACGACGCCGCGCACCCGATCAAGATCGGACAGATCGAGCATCGAACGGTCACATGCCACGACGCGCCCCAGGCCTTGCAGCGAGCGCAGCAGTTCGAACCCGACCTGCCCGTTCACACCCGTCACGAGAATCGTCGGTTCAGGTTTCACACCCACCTCACGCATAGACTTCGGCTTCGCTCAAACGCTTGCCGGCCGCATCCTTCGCGGCCAGCAGCGGTTCGAAATCGATCGGCCACTCGATCCCGATTTCGGGATCGTTCCAGACGATGCTCCGCTCGTGCTCGGGGAACCAGTAATCGGTCGTCTTGTAGAGGAACTGCGCGGCCTCCGACAGCACGACGAACCCGTGCGCAAAGCCGGGCGGCACCCACAGTTGTCTATGATTGTCGTTCGACAGCACCACACCGACCCACTTGCCGAAGTTCGGCGACTGCTTGCGAATATCGACCGCGACGTCGAACACCTCGCCCTCGACGACGCGCACGAGCTTCCCCTGCGCGTGCTGGATCTGGTAATGCAGCCCGCGCAGCACGCCCTTCGACGAGCGCGAATGGTTGTCCTGCACGAATTCGATGCCGGGTTCGACCTGCTCGGCGAATTCCTTCCCGTTGAAACTTTCGTAGAAGAACCCGCGCGCGTCGCCGAACACTTTCGGCTCGATGATCTTGACTTCGGGCAGCGCCGTCGCCGTTACTTGGATGGCCATGCGACTTGATCCGTGAGAATGTTCTTGAGGTACTGCCCGTACGCGTTTTTCGAGAGCGGCTGTGCCAGCTTCAGCACTTGCTCCGCGTCGATCCAGTTGCGGCGGTAGGCAATCTCTTCCGGGCACGCGACCACGAGACCCTGCCGCTTCTGCAGCGTCGCGATGAAGCTGGCCGCCTCAATCAGCGAATCGTGCGTGCCGGTATCGAGCCACGCATAGCCGCGCCCCATGATCTCGACGTTGAGCGCACCGTCCTTCAGATACCGCGAATTGACATCGGTGATTTCCAGCTCGCCACGCGGCGACGGCTTGATGTCGGCCGCGATGTCGCACACCCGGTTGTCGTAGAAATACAGGCCGGTCACCGCGTAGTTCGAACGCGGCTGCGCCGGTTTCTCTTCGATCGACAGCGCGCGGAACGACTTGTCGAACTCGACGACGCCATAACGCTCCGGATCGTGCACGTGATACGCGAACACCGTCGCGCCGGCTTCCTGCGCGTGCGCACGCTCGAGCTGCTTCGCGAGATCGTGGCCGTAGAAGATGTTGTCGCCGAGGATCAGCGCCGACGGATCGTTGCCGACGAATTCCTTGCCGATGATGAACGCCTGCGCGAGGCCGTCGGGCGACGGCTGCACCGCATACTGGATGTTCATCCCCCACTGGCTGCCGTCGCCGAGCATCGACTCGAAGCGCGGCGTGTCTTGCGGCGTCGAGATGATCAGCACGTCGCGAATGCCTGCGACCATCAGCGTCGACAGTGGATAGTAGATCATCGGCTTGTCGTACACCGGCAGCAGCTGCTTCGAGACGACGTGTGTGATCGGATACAGCCGAGTGCCCGAACCGCCCGCGAGAATGATGCCTTTACGTGCCATCGCAAGTCTCCTCAAGCGCGTTTCGCGTAGTTGGTTTCGACCCACTTGCGGTACTCGCCCGACGCGACTTCGTCGGCCCAGACCTGATTGTCGAGATACCAGTCGACGGTCTTCGCGAGGCCGGTCTCGAACGTTTCCGCCGGCTTCCAGCCAAGTTCGCGCTCGAGCTTGCGCGCATCGATCGCATAGCGGCGATCGTGGCCCGGGCGATCCGTCACGTAGGTGATCTGGTCGCGATACGAACCGGCCGCCTTCGGGCGCGCCTTGTCGAGCAGATCGCACAGCGTATGCACGACCTCGAGGTTCTTCTTCTCGTTCCAGCCGCCGACGTTGTACGTCTCGCCCGGCACGCCGCGCGCGAGCACTTCACGGATCGCGCTGCAGTGGTCGCCGACATACAGCCAGTCGCGCACGTTCTGGCCGTCGCCGTACACGGGCAGTGGCTTGCCGGCGAGCGCATTCGCGATCATCAGCGGGATCAGCTTCTCGGGGAACTGGTACGGGCCGTAGTTGTTCGAACAGTTCGTCGTCAGCGTCGGCAGGCCGTACGTATGATGGTACGCGCGCACCAGATGGTCCGAGCCTGCCTTCGTTGCCGAATAGGGGCTGTTCGGCGCATAGGGCGTCGTCTCGGAAAACTGCGGATCGGTCGCCGACAGCGACCCGAACACCTCGTCGGTCGACACGTGCAGAAACCGGAATGCCGCCTTGTCGGCGTCGTTCAGGCCGTTCCAGTATTGGCGGGTTGCCTCCAGCAGCGTGAACGTGCCGACGACGTTGGTCTGCACGAAATCGGCCGGGCCGTGGATCGAGCGGTCGACGTGGCTTTCGGCTGCGAAGTGCAGGACCGCGCGCGGCTTGTGCTCGGCGAACAGTGCGTCGAGCGCGGTACGATCGCAGATGTCGACGCGTGCGAACACATGGTTCGGATTTCCGTCCAGCGACTGCAGCGTACGGAGGTTGCCTGCATAAGTCAGCTTGTCGACATTGAGCACTGCCTCGTCGGAATCGCGCAGCCAGTCGAGTACAAAGTTGGCACCGATAAACCCTGCGCCGCCCGTAACCAGAATCATGAGGTTCCCTCTCGTAGTGCGCGGCCCGCACTATCGGGCGCTGGCCGCGTCAAATTTGTCAGTATTGTGTTCGGTACATCAGACCGGGAATTTTAACCGTTCAACATGTCCGCCAAAGTCATGAAATGCTAATTTTGTTCGGGAAAACGACAATTATAGGGAGCCGCGCGGCGCAAAAGCCATGCTGCTAACAACTTGATACAGCGCTCCGCACCCTTGCCGGCAACGGAATTTCCCACCAAATCAAGCGAATTTCCGAGAACATCGACCCAAAAATCACGCTGAATTCCGATTATTTTTCTTTTTTCCGGGAAACCCGCAGGATCCGCCTCTCATGACCCGCACCCCCATCGCCATCGGCGACATCCAAGGCTGTCATTCAGCTTTCCAGTCGCTGTCCGAAAAGCTTTCAGCCCCCGCCGACACCCCGCTCTGGATCGCCGGCGACATCGTCAACCGCGGCCCCGACTCCCTTGCCGCGCTGCGCGTGCTGGTCGACCTCGGCCCGCGCGCGACCGTCGTGCTCGGCAACCACGACCTCCATCTGCTCGCGGTGTCAGCCGGCATCCGCACCGAACGCCCGGGCGACACGATCGGCGAAATCCTCGACGCCCCCGACGCCGACGCGTTGCTGGACTGGGTCCGCCACCGCCCGTTCGCGCACTTCGAAAACGACATGCTGCTCGTGCACGCGGGCGTACTGCCGCAATGGGACACATCGCTCGCGCTCGAACTCGCTGACGAACTCCAGCGGGCACTGCGCGCCCCCGACTGGCGCGACACGCTTCAAGGCCTGTACGGCAACGAACCGAATCAATGGAGTCCGAACCTGAAAAAACGCGACCGGATGCGTGTCGCGTTCAACGCGTTCACGCGCTTGCGGTTCTGCACGCCCGATGGCGCGATGGAGTTCAAGGCGAACGGCGGCCCCGACAGCGCGCCACCGGGCTACCTGCCGTGGTTCGACGTACCGGCGCGCCGCACCGAAAACGTAACGGTCGTGTTCGGTCACTGGGCCGCGCTCGGCCTGATGCTGCGCGACAACGTCGTCGCGCTCGATTCGGGGTGCGTATGGGGAAATCAGTTGTCGGCCGTGCGACTGACGGCCGACCCGGCACAGCGTACGGTCACGCAGGTGCAGTGCGACGCGTGCCGCACGCCGGGCGGCGAATGACCCGCACGCGCGGCGTGCGGGCGGAATGAAGCATCACCCCTCCCGCCCCGGCACCGGCTCCTCGGCCGCCGCCTCACCCGCCGCACCGCCACCGAGCTCGGTCGCCGGATACGCATGCTTCGCCAGCTCCGCGAGCGACTCGGCCGACGGCTTGCCGACCTTCTCCTGCAACGTCGCCAGCGCGGCGGCGATCGCATCGCGGGCCGCCGCCGACGTCGTGCGCCGATCACCGCCCGGCGCGATCGGCTCGCACACGTAGAGATGCGCGACGAGCGGGCCGCCGCGCAACACCATGTCGAGCGACGTCCCGAGCGACAGTTCGCCCGTGTAGGCCGGCGCGACCGACTGCCGCCGCTGCGCGTCCTCGTACATCAGGCAGACCGGCTGCACCGCGCAGCCGGCCGACACCGCGGCCTGGAACAGGTTCGCATGGAACGGCAGCAGCGCCTGCCCGTCCGACGTGGTGCCTTCCGGAAACACGCACATCAGCCCGCCGCCGCGCAGGCGCTCGGCCATCTCGTGCATGATCCGCATCGCCTCGGTACGCTTCTCGCGCTGCAGGAACACGGTATCGAGCTTCTCGGCGAGCCAGCCGACGACCGGCCACTGCCGCACCTCGGCCTTCGACACGAACGGCGTCGGCCGCCATGCGTTGATCGCGTAGATGTCGAGCCACGACACGTGATTGCCGACCACGAGCGCGCTCGCGTCGAGCCGCGCGCCGTCGTTGTGGACGACGAGGCGCATTCCGCAGATCCGCAGCATCTTGAGCGACCAGCGGCGCGTCATTTCGGCGCGGCGCGCGGGCGTGACATGCGAAAAGCGCAGCGCGACGATCGCCATGCCGCGCAGCAGGTGAAAGACGAGACGCAGCTTGCGAAGAGCGGTCATGGCGAAGATCCGGCTGGGTTCAGTGACGCTCGAACGCGACCTGCCCCGCCACGAGCGTCGCACGCACGCAGGCCGGCAGTTCGTAGCCGAGGAACGGCGAGTTGTGGCCCTGGCTCTTCAGCACGCGCGGCTCGACGCGCCAGTGCGCGCGCGGGTCGAACACGCACAGGTCGGCCGCGCCGCCTTCGGCCAGGCGGCCCGCCGGCAACTGCAGCACGTCGGCCGGCGCGGCCGTGATGCGGCGCAGCGCCTGCGCGAGCGGCGTGCCGGTTTCATCGGCCCACTTCACCGTCAGCGACAACAACAGTTCGAGCCCCGTCGCTCCGGGTGTCGCCTCGGCGAACGGCAGCAACTTCTCGTCGTCGTCGACCGGCGTGTGATCGGAGCAGATCGCATCGATCGTGCCGTCGGCGAGCGCCGCGCGGATCGCTTCGCGATCGCGCTCGCCGCGCAGTGGCGGGTCCAGCCGGAACTGCGAATCGAAGTAGCCGATGTCGACGTCGATCAGGTGCAGGTGGTTCACGCCGACGTCGCACGTCACGGGCAGCCCCTCGGCCTTCGCTTCACGCACGAGCGCAAGGCCGGCCGCGGACGACAGGCGCGCAAGGTGCACGCGCGCGCCCGTCACGCGCATCAGTTCGAAGATCGTGTGCAGCGCGATCGTCTCGGCCGCGACCGGCACGCCGGACAGCCCGAGCCGCGACGCGAGCGCGCCGCTCGCGGCGACGCCGCCGCGGCCGATGAACGCATCGAGCGGACGCAGCCACGTCGTGTAGCCGTAGGTGCTCGCGTATTGCAGCGCGCGCAGCAGCACCTGCGTGTCGCGCACCGGCACGTTCGCATGCGTGAAGCCGACGCAGCCCGATTCGGTCAGCGCGACCATCTCGGTGATCACTTCGCCCTTGAGGCCGACGGTGAGCGCGCCGAGCGGATGGACGTTCGCCTGGTGCAGGTTGCGGGCACGGAACTTGAGCATCTCGACGAGGCCCGGCTCGTCGAGCACGGGGTCGGTGTCCGGCGGGCACACGAGGGTCGTCACGCCGCCCGCGACGGCCGCGGCCATCTCGGACGCGAGCGTCGCCTTGTGCTCGTAGCCGGGCTCGCGCAGCCGCGCGCACAGGTCGACGAGACCGGGGGCGACGATCAGGCCCGACGCGTCGATCGCCTTGTCCGCGTCGAAACCGGCCGGTGCCGCACCTGCTGCCGCGAGCGCGGCGATCTTGCCGTCCGCGACGAATACGTCGGCCTGCCGCTCGGTGCCGGCGACCGGGTCGATCAGCGTGCCGCCTTTGATATGAATCTTCATGCGCTGTCTGTAAATGCGTTGATTGCGTGAATAAGGATGCGCGAAAGCGGGCTCAGTCGCTGTTGCCGGCGACGATGCCCATCACCGCCATCCGCACGGCGATGCCGAACGTGACCTGGTTGAGGATCACCGACTGCGGGCCGTCGGCGACCTGCGAGTCGATCTCGACGCCGCGGTTCATCGGGCCCGGGTGCATCACGATCGCGTCGGGTGCGGCGAGCGCGAGGCGCTCGGGCGTCAGGCCCCACGTCTTGAAATATTCCTGCGCGGACGGCAGCAGCGCGCCGCTCATCCGCTCGTTCTGCAGGCGCAGCATGATGATCACGTCGACGCCCTTCAGGCCTTCGTCGAGGTTGTGGAACACCTTCACGCCCATCTGCTCGAGGCCGCCCGGCAGCAGCGTGCGCGGGCCGATCGCGCGCACTTCCGGCACGCCGAGCGTGGTGAGCGCGTGGATGTCCGAGCGCGCGACGCGCGAATGCAGGATGTCGCCGACGATCGCCACGCGCAGCTTCGTGAAGTCGCGCTTGTAGTGACGGATCGTGTACATGTCGAGCAGGCCCTGCGTCGGGTGCGCATGACGGCCGTCGCCCGCGTTGATCACGTGCACGTGCGGCGCGCAGTGCTCGGCGATCAGGTACGGCGCGCCGCTCGACGCATGGCGCACGACGAACAGGTCGGCATGCATCGCCGACAGGTTGTTGATCGTGTCGAGCAGCGACTCGCCCTTGCTCGTCGACGACGCGTTGATGTTCAGGTTCAGCACGTCGGCCGACAGGCGCGTCGCGGCGATCTCGAAGGTCGTGCGCGTGCGCGTCGAGTTCTCGAAGAACAGGTTGAACACCGACTTGCCGCGCAGGAGCGGCACCTTCTTCACCTCGCGGTCCGTCACGCTGACGAACTGCTCGGCCGTGTCGAGGATGTGGTTGACGATCGAGCGCGGCAGGCCCTCGATCGACAGCAGGTGTTTCAACTCGCCGTTTTTCGTGAGCTGCGGGTTGCCCTTCAGGAAACCGTAGCGGAACCGCTCGGGGCTCGCGGCCGCGGCGGGATTGCCGGTGCGGCCAGTGGTGTCGGTGGTCATGGTGTGCGTGATTCCAACTATGCAAACGGGCCGCGGTACGAACCGGCGGCCCGGGATACGGTTGCGCGGTTCGCTCAGGCGCCGTGCGCCTCGATGCGCAGCGTGAGCTGCGCGGCTTCGTCGCGCGCGAGCACGAGCGTCGCATCGGTCGGCACGTCGACGGTGCCGCCCGCGAAACGCGCGGCGACCGGCAGTTCGCGGCCGCCGCGATCGGCGAGCACCGCAAGCTCGACCGCGGCCGGACGGCCGTAGTCGAACAGTTCGTTGAGCGCGGCGCGCACGGTGCGGCCGGTGTACAGCACGTCGTCGACGAGCACGATGCGCGCGCCGTCGACCTCGAACGGCAGCGACGTGGGGCTCGCCTGGCTGTGCAGCCCCTTCTTCGCGTAGTCGTCGCGATGCAGCGCGACGTTCACGACGCCGAATCCCGGCGCGCCGAGATCGCGCGCGAGGCGCTCGGCGAGCCAGGCGCCGCCGCTGTGAATGCCGGCGAGCCGCGGGCCGCCCGGCTCGGCGAAGGCCGTGCCGTATGCGTCGCGGATCTGATCGAGCAGGACGCGGTAGAGCGCGTCGGCATCAATGGTGCTCATGGTCGGACAATTGATCGAGATACTGTTGAAGGATCACGCGCGCGGCCTCGGCATCGAGTATCTCGGCGCGTGCGCGGCCGCGCACGTTGCGCTCGCGCAGCCCGGCCTCGGCCTCGACCGACGAATAGCGTTCGTCGACCCACGTGACGGGCAGCCCGAAGCGGCCGTTCAGCTGGTTGCCGAAACGCTTCGCCTGCTGCGTCATGTCGTGCGGCGTGCCGTCCGGATGCATCGGCAGGCCGACGACGAGCGCGTCCGGCCGCCATTCGGCCAGCAGTTCGCCGACCGCCTTGAAGCGGTGCTCGCGGTTCAGGTTGGGAATCACGACGAGGGCGCGAGCCGAGCGCGTCAGCGCATTGCCGATCGCGACGCCGATCCGCTTCTCGCCGTAATCGAACGCCAGGAGCGTCGCATCGCGCGCGCTCGCGCCGCTCATGCGTGCCCTGCTTCGCCGGACAGCATCGACGAGCTGACGCCGAGCAGGCCAAGTGCGGCTTCGAAACGCTCCTCGGCCGGCGTGTCGAACACGATGCGCGGATCGGCGGCGACCGTCAGCCAGCCGTTGCGGGAAATTTCTTCCTCGAGCTGCCCGGCGCCCCAGCCGGCGTGGCCGAGCGTCAGCAGGAAGCGCTTCGGGCCGGTGCCCGTCGCGACCGCCTCGAGCACGTCCTTCGACGTCGTCATCTCGAGCCCGCCCTCGACCGACATGGACGAGTTGTAGTTCGCGCCCTCGACCGGCTCGTGCAGCACGAAGCCGCGCTCGGTCTGGACCGGGCCGCCGAAGTACACGGGAATGTGCAGCAGCGGCTCGATGTCGAGCTTCAGGTCGATGCGGCTGAACAGCGATTCGAGGTCGATGTCGGTGGGCCGATTGATGACGAGGCCGAGCGCACCGCGCTCGCTGTGATCGCAAAGATAGACCACCGTTCCTGAAAACGTCGGATCCGCCATGTTCGGCATGGCGATCAGGAACTGGTTGGTGAGATTGATGCGATCGGAAGGCTTTGACATGGTTTGAATTTTAGCAAAGACGCCGCGGCCTGACCGGGCCGCGATCAACAAGCAACGCCGCACGACGCTGGCAACGACGCGCGCGGATCACATGGCACTCTAACACGCGCGCGGGCGCTGTCGGCAGCGTGTTGCCGGCCCGCGTGGCAAGGGCTGCCGCCGCGGTCGCGCCCCGTTGCGCATCAGGTCCGGGCGAGCGCCGCGCCGAGCGCCTCGGACGCCGCGGTCAGGTCCGGCGGCGCCACCCCTGCGGCGATCTTCAGCAGCGCGCCGCGCAGCAGGTCGGATGCCCGGCCGTGCGCGTCGAGCCCGCCGTCGGCGAGCGGCAGGCCGTGTGCGGCACGGCGCCACGCGAGCCCGAGCGTGTCGGCCAGCAGCGCCGCGTGACCGAGCCCGAGCGCCCATGCGGCCGTACCGACCCGGTAGGCGGCCGCGGATGCGCGCCATGCGGCCCCCGCATCGGCCGCACCCGCATCGACGGCCAGATCGGCCATCGACGCGTCGGCCGTCTGCAGGAAATCCTCATACGCATGCGCGTTGACGGTCACGACGCCGAGCATGCGGGTGGGTGCCGCCGCGACCGCCTCATGCTCGGCCTGCGCCGCGCCGGCTTCCCACAGCGCCTCGGACGCGGGCGTGCCGGCGACGTGCCAGTCCACGGTCAGCCCATAGTCGTGCAGCACGTCGACGAGCGCGACGTCTTCCGCGGCCGCGCCGAACAGCGCGAAATCGCGCCACAGCAACGCAACCGTCTCGCGCACGAGCGCCGGCGGCGCGCTGCGCCTGCCCTGCGCGTGCTCGCCGAGCAGCAGGTTGGTCCGTGCGAGGAAACGCTTCAATTCGGGCGCGGCGCAGGCGCGCAGTGCGCGCAGGCACGCGGCGGCGAGTCGCCAGAAGTCGTACGGCGCGTCGTCGGCCAGCGCGGTCAGGGTCGTGTCGAGCTCGTCGAGCGCCGCGTCCGGCGTGCCGTGCGGCGCGCGCAGCACGCCGAGCAGCGCCTGCTCGTAACGGGCCCGCGCGCGGCTCGCGAATGCGTCGGGCAGCGCGCGCAGCGTCGCCGGCGGCATCGCGCGCCCGACGAGTGCCAGCGCGTCGAGCGGCACGCTCGCGTGCAGGTCGGCCGAGCTTTGCGCACGCAGCGCACGGAAATGGTCGAACAGGACGGGCGAGCAGGCCAGCTCGCGCAGATTGTGGCGCCCGACCGCCGCGCTGAAGTCGCGCAACGCGAGGCGCCAGGCGGCGCAAGCCGGTTCGGCGGCGGCGAGCGGCGCCGCGGCGGCGAGTTGCCCCGCGAATCGGGCGGCCGGCAGCCAGCCGGCCTCCGCCAGCACGGCGGCAGCGGCCGACAGCGGCGCGGCCGCGTCGTCGCGACGCTCGAATGCGTCGGCGGCCGCCGCGAGCCACGCGTCGGCCGCGCGCACGGCCCCGCCGCGCGGGTTGGGTAATGCGTCAGGGTGGGGAACGTTCGCCGGATCGGCCGTCATGGACACGCGCGCCTGTCATCGTCAAGTCGCTCGCGCCGGCCGCGGTGCGCAAGCACCGGGCAACCGCGAGGCCGCAGCCGGGTGTCCGTTGGCCGAGGTCCGGTCAGATCTGGACCATCTCGAAGTCTTCCTTGCGAGCGCCGCACTCGGGGCACGTCCAGTTGATCGGGACGTCTTCCCAGCGCGTGCCCGGGGCAATGCCCTCTTCGGGCAGCCCGGCTTCTTCGTCATAAATCCAGCCACAAATCAGGCACATCCAGCTCTTGTATTCCATCTTAAGCCGCGTCGGGAAAAGTCGGTAAATTCGGGAGCCATGATGGTACCGTGTCGGGGCCGGACTGCCTAGCAATCGCGCTGGAGTACGGCGACTACGTTGCGCTGCGCTAAAAAATCCGTCGTGCGGGCCGGATTCCGCCGCATAATGGCTGGAAAGTGCGGCCTGCCGGGCAACACAGGGCCCAAACGCCCACTTCGCCTCGCCGTCCGCAGTTCCGTCGCTTCCCCGTTTTTTTCTTGCCCCATTTTTACATGTCCAGCAACGCCCCTCCGATCGTCCTCACCTTCGGCCTGTCCGATCCCACCGGCGGCTCCGGCCTCCAAGCCGATCTGATGACACTGGCGAGCATGGGCTGCCACGGCGTGTCCGTCCTGACGGGCTATACCGTGCGCGACTCGGCCGCCTGCGACGAAGTGACCGGTCTCGATCCCGATGTCGTCGCCGCCCAGGCGCGCATGCTGCTCGAGGACATGCCGGTCGCCGCGTTCAAGATCGGCGCGGCGACGCGCGCGGAAGTCGTGAGCGCGATCGCCGAAGTGGTCGCCGACTACGACGGCGTGCCGCTCGTGCTCGCGCCGGACTTCACGCTCGACGACGAACACGTGCTCGCCGCCGACGACCTGCGCGAATCGATCGCCGACCTGCTCGCGCCGCAGACGACGCTGCTGGTCGCCGACCACGCGACGCTGATCGCGCTCGCGCAGCCGGACGGCGATGCCGAGGCGCCGAATCTCGACGCGGCCGTGTCGCACCTGCTGTCGCAGGGCTGCGAGTACATCCTGTCGTCGGAGACGGGCTCGCACCGGCTCGTCAACACGCTGTACGGCGAGGAAGGCCAGCTTCGCGAAGACATGTGGGATCGCTCGCCGCACCGGTTGATGGGCATCACCGATACGCTCGGCGCGGCGATCGCGGCACTGCTCGCGAATGGCCAGGAGCCGCCCGAAGCGGTGCGCGAGGCGCAGGAATACCTGTACCAGGCCGTGCGCGACGCGTTCCGGCCCGGCATGGGCGCGTACCTGCCCGACCGGTTCTTCTGGGCCCGCAGCAACGATGAGGAAGGCGGGCGCCCGGTGACGGAAAGCAGCAAAAGCTCGCCGCGGATCGCCCGGCATTGAACCCGCACGGCGGCCCTGCGCCGCCGTTGCACCCGGCTCACCCTCGCGCCGGGGCGGCAGGTCCGCCCCCAAATGTCCGCCCCTTTTTGCGCGCACATAAAAAAAGACCCGCATCGCTGCGGGTCTTTTTCTTTGGCTGGAGCGCGCATCGCTGCGCGCCCCGGACACCATCGACCGAAGTCGATTACATGTCCATGCCCATGCCGCCCATGCCGCCCGGCATGCCGCCCGGCATCGGTGCGTCTTCCTTCGGCAGTTCTGCGACAGCTGCGTCCGTCGTCAGCAGCAGGCCAGCAACCGAAGCTGCGTTCTGCAGTGCGGTGCGCGTGACCTTGGTCGGGTCGACGACGCCGGCTTCAACCATGTCGACGTACTCGCCCGTTGCTGCGTTGTAGCCGTAGTTGCCCGTGCCTGCAGCCACTGCCGCCACCACGACGCTCGCTTCTTCGCCGCCGTTCGTGACGATCTGGCGCAGCGGCTCTTCCATTGCGCGCAGCACGATCTTGATGCCGGCGTTCTGGTCGGCGTTCGCGCCGGTCAGGCCTGCGATCGCGGTGCGAGCGCGGATCAGCGCAACGCCGCCGCCTGCCACGATGCCTTCTTCCACAGCTGCGCGCGTTGCGTGCAGTGCGTCTTCGACACGTGCCTTCTTTTCCTTCATTTCGACTTCGGTCGCAGCACCGACCTTGATCACTGCCACGCCGCCGGCCAGCTTGGCCACGCGCTCTTGCAGCTTTTCACGGTCGTAGTCCGACGTCGCTTCTTCGATTTGCGTGCGAACTTGCTTGACGCGCGCTTCGATGTTCACGGCTTCGCCTGCGCCGTCGATGATCGTCGTGTTTTCCTTGCCCACTTCGATGCGCTTCGCCTGGCCCAGTTCTGCCAGCGTTGCCTTCTCGAGCGTCAGGCCGGTTTCTTCCGCGACGACTTGACCGCCGGTCAGGATCGCGATGTCTTCCAGCATCGCCTTGCGACGATCGCCGAAGCCCGGCGCCTTGACCGCAACGGTCTTCAGGATGCCGCGGATGTTGTTGACGACCAGCGTTGCGAGCGCTTCGCCTTCGACGTCTTCAGCGATGATCAGCAGCGGACGGCCAGCCTTCGCGACTTGCTCGAGCACCGGCAGCAGATCACGGATGTTCGACACCTTCTTGTCGTGCAGCAGCACGAACGGGTTGTCGAGGACGGCGACTTGCTTGTCCGGGTTGTTGATGAAGTACGGCGACAGGTAGCCGCGGTCGAACTGCATGCCTTCGACGACGTCGAGTTCGTCAGCCAGCGACTTGCCGTCTTCGACGGTGATCACGCCTTCCTTGCCGACCTTGTCCATCGCTTCAGCGATGCGATCGCCGATCGACGTGTCGCTGTTCGCCGAGATCGAGCCGACCTGTGCGATTTCCTTGTTCGTCGTGCACGGCTTGCTGATCTTCTTCAGCTCTTCGACAGCCGCTGCGACTGCCTTGTCGATGCCGCGCTTCAGGTCCATCGGGTTCATGCCCGATGCGACGTACTTCATGCCTTCGCGAACGATCGATTGCGCGAGGACGGTTGCCGTCGTCGTGCCGTCGCCTGCGTTGTCGCTGGTCTTGGAAGCGACTTCCTTGACCATTTGCGCGCCCATGTTCTGGAGCTTGTCCTTCAGCTCGATTTCCTTCGCGACCGACACACCGTCCTTGGTGACCGTCGGGCCGCCGAAGCTGCGCTCGAGCACGACGTTGCGGCCCTTCGGACCCAGCGTGACCTTGACTGCGTTGGCGAGAATGTTCACGCCTTCGACCATCTTCGAACGGGCGGAATCGCCGAATACGACGTCTTTAGCTGCCATCTTCTAACTCCTTGAATTCTTGGGAATATGTACCGTCGGTGGACGCTTACTGCGCGTTGACCACGGCCATGATGTCTTCTTCGCGCATGACCAGCAGTTCCTGGCCGTCGACCTTGACGGTCTGACCAGCGTACTTGCCGAACAGCACGCGATCGCCGACCTTCACGTCGAGCGCGATCGCCGCGCCCTTGTCGTCGCGCTTGCCCGGGCCGACCGCGAGGATCTCGCCTTGATCCGGCTTCTCAGCAGCAGCTTCGGGGATCACGATGCCCGAGGCGGTCTTGGTTTCCTGATCCAGGCGCTTGACGATCACGCGATCGTGCAAAGGACGAAGGTTCATATTCACTCCTCTCTTGACTGAGATTGAAGAACGCTTAGGGAATCTGCCCGGCGGGTCGCCCGGCAGAGAATTGTTAGCACTCTCGTGCAGCGAGTGCTAATTATATGGACGGGTTTTGACAAATTCAAGAAGGGGAGCCGGAGGTTTTTTCGTGCGGGGCAGACCGGCGAGAAAACGGGGATAAATCAAAAAAGATCATTCAAAACAATCACATACACGTCAACCTCGCACACCGGGAGCGGACGGGATACGGGATATCCCGACCATCGCCCCAATTTGACACGGGGCAGGCACCGAGTTCCCGCGGTCGTCCGGTATCGCATGAAAAGGGCCGCTCGGACGCCAAGGAGGCCGGGACAGAACGCGAGATCGTCACATGTCCGGACAGCCGGCGACCGGCTGGAACGTCCGGCCGTCGGTCTCGACCGTCGCGCCCAGCCGGCGCGCGAGCCCTTTCGCGCCTTCGCGCATCACGACGTCGTGATTCCAGGCGAACAGCGGGCGCGCGACCGGCTCCAGCCAGTTCATCCAGCGCTCGCGCGCGCGGATGTGCCAGTCGTAGCGCACGACGGTGCGCGTGCCGTCGCCGGCGAACGACCAGCGGCCGTCGCCTTCGATCGCGCCGCTCGCGCGGCCTTCGAGCACATGCAGCCGCTCGACGCGCAGCACGCGCATGTCGAAGGTCAGCCGGTACGGCAACGCGCCTTTCCACGTGTAGCGCTGCAGCGCGCCGACGCCGCGCGCATCGCCGGGTTCGATCTCGACGGTCCGCACGGCGCTCTTCCACCAGTCGGGCCAGCGATCGACCTGGTAGATCGCGTCCCAGACCGCCGCGAGCGGCGCGTCCACGCGCCACGTCGTCGAAAACCGGTATTCCGCCATGCTGCCTCCGGCATGAGTCGTCGGGATCAGGAATCAGGGGGAGAAAAAGCGGGCGGGAAACGCGACGTCGATCTCGACGTCGTCGAGCGTGACCGTCTCGAGCGGCGCGCCGTCGTCGTCCGCGAAGCTGACCACCTTCAGCGGAAAGCCGTCCTCGGTGTCCAGCCACAGACGATAGCGATGCACGCCGTCGACCACGTGCGCGGGTGCGCCCGTCACCGACACGCGCAGCGTGGTGCGGCCGCCGACGGTTTCCTGGCCCTCCGTCACCGTCGCACCGCCCTGCTGCAGCGCATGCACGTTGCGCAGCAGCACGCCGACGTCCGACCGGTCGACGCGATGGCCGCTGCGATTGCGCAGGAGCGGATTGGACGGCGACAGCGTCAGCGCGGGCAGCGCATGCTCGCCGAACGGGCGCAGCCGGACCTTGCCGTCGCCGGGATCGTACGCGAGCACCGCGCCGTGATGCGGCGACACGAAGTCCATCCGGACGAAACCGGGTTTCAGGTACGCATAGTGGAATTCGGCGTGCTCGCCGCTTCGCGCCGACGAGCGGATCGTCGCGCGGTACGAGTGGACCTGGTCGAAATGCGTCTGCGCGACGGTCACGGGGTCGGCTGTCATGCTCGCTCCTATCAGGCTCGCGGCCAGCAACGCGGCGATCATGGCGCCGCCTCGACGTCGAGCACGCCTTCCATTCCGCGCTCGCGATGACTGCGCAAGAACAGCAGCCGATGCGTGCAATAGTAGGCGAAGCGGCCGGGCGCCGTCGGCGTGAAGCGCAACGTGCGCGGCGTTGTGCCAAGTTCGGTGCGCACCGCGATGCCGGCCTGCGGCGCGTCGATCGCGAAACTGTGCGGCACGACGCCCGGTTCGGCCGATACGGTCAGCTCCACCGGCACGTGCGCGCGGACGATCACGTGGTTCGGGCGAAAGAAATAGCTGCCGCCGACGATCGCCACCCGCTGCACGCCGTCGGCGTCGACCGGCACGCGCACCGGGGCATCGCCGTCCGCCCGCGCGAGCCCGGCGCATGCCGCGAGCGCCACCGTCACCATCGCCACCTTCGCGTTCATCATTGGCTCCCTGCCGATACCGCGTGCATCATCCCTTCCACGCGTCGGTCGGCCCGCCGAGCGCGCCGCATGCCTCGATCGCGAGCTCGCGCAGGCGTCGTTCGTCGGCGCGCCCGGAGAGCGCAAAACCCATGCCGCGATCCGACCAGAAATACGTATGGCGGCCGTCGGCCGACATCGCCTGGGGCGCGAAACGCCGCGCGTCGTAAGCCGTCATGTAGAGCGTCACGCGCTTGCCGTCCGCGCGCTGGTACATGAGTTGCGCCGCCGGCCCCGCGTCGCCCGGCAGCAGCCGGCCGCCCAGCAATGCATAGCCGTATTCGTCGAGCGACGGCGCGCGCACGGGCCGCCCGAGACGCGCGGACAGCCACGCGGCAAGGCGCGCCGGATCGCGTGCGTCGACCTCGACCGGATGCTCCCGCTCGGCCGCGTACACGGCGTAAGCGACGTCCGCGCGTGCGGCGAATGCCGGCTCGGCGCCGAACGTCGTCCAGCCCGCGTGCAGCGCGATGCCGATCACCAGCCCGGCCGCCAGCCCCGCGAACGCATAGGCAAGGCCACGCCAGCGCGGCGCGCGCCGCTGCACGAACAGCGCGGGTGCGGCAGCCGGCAGCGGGAACAGCGCGTGCAACGCATCGCGCTGCGCGCCGTAATGCGCGAACCGGTCGGCCTCCCGCGGATCGGCCCGCAGCCGCTCGAGCACCTCGCGGCGCTCCTGCCCGGACAGCTCGCCGTCGAGCAGCGCCGACAGCAGCTGGGCCGACACGGCATCGTCCCGATCGTTCGAAGGTTTGCGCGGATCGTCGTCGTCCATCATGTCTTCCCGATCACCCGTAACGCGGCCGCGCCGTGCGCCGGCGGCTCGCCGGACAACAGCGCACGCATCTGTTCACGCGCCCGTGACAGCCGCGACATCACCGTCCCCACCGGCACGCCGAGCACCTGTGCGGCGTCGCGGTAACTCAACTCCTCGAGCGCGACCAGCAGCAGCACCTCGCGCTGCTCGACCGGCAGCCTGTACAGCGCGCGCTGCACGTCGCGCAGCAGCAGGCCGCCGATCTCGTCGTTCGGCGCGGCCATCGTCTGCCATGGCGCGGTCGCATCGTCGACCGCGATCTCGCGCCGCGCGCGCAACTGGTCGATGAAGCGGTGGCGCAGCAGCGTCAGCAGCCACGCGCGCAGGTTGCCGCCGTCACGCGGCGGCCGGTTCAGCGCGCGCTCGAGCGTGTCCTGCACGAGATCGTCCGCCCAGGCCCGATCGCC
The DNA here is from genome assembly GCF_905339895.1 of Burkholderia sp. BCC1988. Classification (NCBI taxonomy): domain Bacteria; kingdom Pseudomonadati; phylum Pseudomonadota; class Betaproteobacteria; order Burkholderiales; family Burkholderiaceae; genus Burkholderia; species Burkholderia sp. BCC1988. The sequence continues at coordinate 349,586 of NZ_CAJPHA010000003.1, read as the reverse complement.
CGTCAGCGCGCGCGCATACCGGGTGAGATGCGGCAGCCACACCAGCAGGTCCGATTCGTAGCTCATCCGGATGCCTTGCGCGTCGCCGCGCCGTCAGCCCGTCAGTCCGTTCTCAGGGGCGCGCAACGTGCCACATGCCGCCGACGCCGTCACCGCCCGCGTCACCGGCCTTGTGGTCCATCTTCCAGCGGTATAGCGGACGGCCGCGGTACGCCCATTGCTTCTTGCCGTCGTCGCGCGTGACGAGGCTCAGTGCGCCCGACGCCTTGTCGTATCCGTCGGCGAGCGCCGGCGGCCAGTTGGCCGCGCAGGTGCCGGTGCACGTGCTCTTGCCCGGCGCGTCGTGATCGAACACGTACAGCGTCATGTGATCTTCGTCGACCAGTTTCCCGTCACCGGCCTGCGGCGGCTCGGCGGCCGCGGGCCGCACGATCGCGGCCATCAGCGCGATGGCGAACAGCATCGTCTTCATTCCCGTTCTCCTTGGCATGGCATCGCGGCACGGCGGCGCCGGACGGGACGTCGACTACGTCATGACCATTATCCCGCTGTCCGGCTGCGCCGCGACTCGGTAAGTAAACGGACGAATCCGGCCGGTTATTCCATTCCGCCCCGCAATTCAGTGCCATTCCTCCCGTGAGACAGACCGGGAACCCCAAAAAAAAACGCGGCATGACATTGCTGTCATGCCGCGTTGTGCGACCCGTTGCGCGCGGCAGGCGATGAACCGTCGCCGCGCGCGCCGGCCGGTTACCTCGGCAATGCGCCCGTCACCGCCTGCAGCAGCGTCGACACCGGTGCGAGCGGGTTGTTCGCCGAGTTGTTGCCCGAGTGCGGCGTGACCGACAGGCTCGGCGTGGAACCCAGCGCCGTGCCCAGCGTCGTGCCGGCCGCATTGACGACCGTCGCCGTCGCGTTGCCGCCCGTCGACAGCAGCGAACCGGCTGCCCCCGCCGTGCTGCCCGCCGCGCTCGCGCCCGAGCCGAGCAGGCTGCCGCCCGCTGCAGCCGTCGAACCGGCCGCGCCCGACAACGCGCCGGCCGCCTGCCCGAGGGCCGCCGGACCGTTCGCCAGGGCCCCCGTCACCGAACCGAGCGCACCGGTCAGCGCGGCGGCCGGGTTGCTGCCGCCGGTCAGGCCGCTGACGAGGCTCGTGATCGGCGCGATCGGGCTGCTGCCGCCTGCGCCCGACAGCGTGCCGACGACCTGGTTCACGACGCCCTGCACCGGCGCCAGCGGGTTCGTGCCGCCGAGGCTGCCGAGTGCGCCCGTCACCGAACTGACCGCGTTGCTCAGTGCGCCGGCCGGGTTGCTGCCGCCGAGCGTACCGACCACCTGGTTCACGACGCCCTGTACCGGCGCCAGCGGGTTCGTGCCGCCGAGGTTGCCAAGTGCGCCCGTGACCGAGTTGACCGCGTTGCTCAGTGCGCCGGCCGGGTTGCTGCCGCCGAGCGTGCCGACGACCTGGTTCACGACGCCCTGTACCGGCGCCAGCGGGTTCGTGCCGCCGAGGTTGCCGAGTGCGCCCGTGACCGAGTTGACCGCGTTGCCCAGTGCGCCGGCCGGGTTGCCGCCCGTCGGCAGCGCGTTTTGCAGGCCGCTGACGAGGTTCGTGATCGGCGCGATCGGGCTGCCGCCGCCGGCGCCCGACAGCGTGCCGACGACCTGGTTCACGACGCCTTGTACCGGAGCCAGCGGGTTCGTGCCGCCGAGGCTGCCGAGCGCGCCCGTCACCGAGTTCACAGCGTCCGTCAGTGCGCTGGCCGGGTTGCCATTGCCGAGCGTGCCGGCGAGTTGCGTGACGGCGCCTTGCACCGGGGCCAGCGGGCTCGACGCGCCACCGATGTTGCCGAGCGTACCCGTGATCGTATTGACCGCGTTGCTCAGCGCACCAGCCGGATTGCCGCTGCCCAGCGTGCCCGTGACCTGGTCGACGACGTTCTGGATCGGCGCCAGCGGGTTCGTGCCGCCAACGTTGCCGAGTGCACCCGTCACCGTGCCGAGAGCGCCGGTCAGTGCGCCGGCCGGGTTGCCGCCGCCAACGTTGCCGAGTGCACCCGTCACCGTGCCGAGAGCGCCGGTCAGTGCGCCGGCCGGATTGCCGCCGCCGACGCTGCCGAGCGCACCCGTCACCGTGCCGAGAGCGCCGGTCAGTGCGCCGGCCGGGTTGCCGCCGCCAAGCGCACCTGTTACTTGATTCACCACGCCCTGAACCGGCGCCAGCGGATTCGCGCCGCCGCCGACGTTGCCCAGTGCGCCCGTCACCGTACCGATTCCGTTACTCAGCGTACCCGTCGCCGTATTGAGCGCGCCGGTCAGTGCAGCAGCGGGGTTGCCGCCACCGAGCGCTCCCGTCACTTGATTGACGACACCTTGAACCGGCGCCAGCGGGTTCGACCCGCCACCGACGTTACCCAACGCACCCGTGACCGTACCGAGGGCGCCGGTCAGCGCGCCGGCCGGGTTGCCACCACCGAGCGCCCCCGTCACTTGATTGACGACACCTTGAACCGGCGCCAGTGGGTTCGACCCGCCACCGACGTTACCCAACGCACCCGTGACCGTACCGAGGGCGCCGGTCAGCGCGCCGGCCGGGTTGCCACCACCGAGCGCCCCTGTCACTTGATTGACGACACCTTGAACCGGTGCCAGTGGGTTCGCCCCGCCACCGACGTTACCCAACGCACTCGTGACCGTACCGAGAGCACCAGTCAGCGCGCCGGCCGGGTTGCCACCACCGAGCGCCCCCGTCACTTGATTGACGACACCTTGAACCGGTGCCAGCGGGTTCGCACCGCCGCCGACGTTACCCAGCCCGCCCGTCACCGTGCCGACCGCATTGCTCAACGTCCCCGTCGCCGTATTCAGCGCGCCGCTCAATGCACCGGCCGGGTTGCCGCCACCGAGCGCTCCCGTCACCTGGTTCACCACGCCTTGTACCGGCGCGAGGGGCGTCACCGCGCCGCCACCGCCGCCGAGCGCGCCCTGCAGCGCGTTCACCGCGCCCGACAACGCCTGCGCCGGATTGCCCAGCGACGTCTGAATCGCGCCGGCCCCACCCGTCGCAACGGTGACCGAACCCAGCGGCGACGTGCCGGTCGCGGCCAACCCGATCGATACGCTGTTGGTCGGCGGATTCACGACGACTTGCGGAATCGGCAGCGCATCGAGCGGCCCGGCGACAGCCGAACCGGAAACCAGTACCCCGAACACCGTCGTGACCGACAGCGCCACACCCGTCAATTTAAAGTTTTGTCTCATCCTTACCCCATCTCGTTGGCACTACGTTGATAAAGCATGGGGATGGATTGCACGAAGTGTGCCATCCGGATAAAACGGATTGATTCGTTGGCCTATTGCAAGCCAATAACGGTTTTATATGGATTTCTGGGTAAATAAACGGGTCGCGCAGCCGCAATCATCTGACGATAAATGTGTCAGGAGCGCGGATGTAACGTAACGTTTGCGAGGCCGGAAGTAACGTGTTCCGGTACATCCCGGGTCACATCGGAACGTCCGTTGCGAAACGTCGCCGGATGACCCAGACGGACCGCCTGTGCTTCGCATTTCATCTTCATGAAAATGCATTAATAAATCGCGTGTTTTCTGTTTTGCTTATTTCGCGATTTCTTTCCGCTCAATTGCGCGGATCCTTTCCGGCTGCAAGACTTCACACAATACGGACAGCCGAATGAAAAACTATGACGGCCGCACACGCGGCGGCCGTCGTATCGCAACGGGTTCAGCCGAAGCGCGCGGGCCGGTACGGATGGGGATCGATGAAGGTCGGGGCGCCCGTCATCATCTCGGCGAGCAGACGCCCGGTCGCGGGGCCGAGCGTGAGCCCGTGGTGACAGTGGCCGAACGCGAACCACAGATGACGATGGCGCGGCGCAGGCCCGATCACGGGCCGCATGTCGGGCGTGCACGGCCGCATCCCGAGCCACGGCGCCGGATCGAGCCGCTCGCCGATGCCGAACGCGTCGCGCGCCAGCGGCTCGGCACGCGCGAGCTGCACGCTGGTCGGCGGCGCGCCGCGCAACGCGATCTCGACGCCGGTCGTGAGCCGCAGGCGGCCGCCTTCCATCGGCGCGACGACGAAACCCTCCTCGGTATCGCACACGGGCACGTTCAGCGGCGCGCGGGTCGGCCGGTAATGCATGTGATAGCCGCGCTTCGCGCGCAGCGGAGTCCGGTAGCCGAGCGGCGCGAACACGTGATCGGACCACGGCCCGAGCGCAACCACGGCCGAACGGGCCGCAATCGGCCCGTGCTCGGTATCGACCTGCCAACCGTCGCGCACCTGCGCGAGCGTCGTCGCGTCGCCGCGTACGAACGTGCCGCCGTCGCGCTCGAACAGCCGCGCGTACGCCTTCGTGAGGCCGCCGGGGCTCGACACCGTCTTCGGGTCCTGCCAGTGGAATGCGCCGCAGAACGCGTCGCCGATGCCGGGCTCGCGTTCGCGCAACGCGCGCGCGTCGAGCACACTCATCCGCAACCCGTGCGCGTCGGCTACCCGCTGCTGCGCGCGCGTTTCCGCGTCGAACAGCGCGGGCGAACGGAACGCCTCGATCCACCCGCCGTCATGTACGAGCGGCTGCGCGTCGGTGCGCGCGAGCAGCGCGTCGTGCTCGACGACGCTCGCCGCAACGAGCGGCAGCATGTCGCGTGCGGCGGCCGCGAGCCGCTGCGGCGACGATTCGCGCCAGAAACGCGCAAGCCAGCCCGCATACGCAGGCAATGCTTTGTAGTCCCAATAGAGATCGACCGAGCGGTTGCGTGCGTAGCGCAGCAGCGTGCCGAGCCGGCGCGGGAACGCGTACGGCACGACCGACGAGCGCTCGATCAGCCCCGCATTGCCGTGGCTCGTTTCCTCGCCGGGCGCGCGCCGGTCGACGAGCGCGACACGCAGCCCGCGATCCTGCAGATGCAGCGCCGACGACACGCCGACGATGCCGGCCCCCAGAACGATGACGTCGAAATCCATGCTTCCCCGTACTGCGTCGAGATTCGGTGCGACGCGCGCCGGCACCGCGGCCGGCGCGCGGCCTGGCTTACTTCGCGACGATGTCGCGCTTGAAATACTTCTGCGACAGCGCGCTCAGCGTGCCGTCCTTCTTCAGCGCGTCGAGCGCGCCGACGATCTTCGCCTGCAGCGCCTTGTCGCCCTTGCGCAACCCGAAGCCGGTGCCTTCGCCGAGCGTCGCGGGATCCTTCAGCGGCTCGCCGACGATCTGGTAGTCGCGGCCGGCCGGCTTGTCGAGGAAACCGTCCTGCGCGGTCTGCGCTTCCTGCACGGCCGCGTCGAGACGACCGGCGACGAGATCGGCATAGATCTGGTCCTGGTCCTGATAGGACACGACGTCCACGCCCGCATTGGCCCAGTGCGCCTTCAGGAAATCCTCCTGCGACGAGCCCTGCAGCACGCCAACGTGCTTGCCGCGCAGGCTCGCGGTATCGGGCCGCAGCGGCGAGCCGCGGTGCGCGACCATCACGATCGGCACCACGTAGATCGCCGGCGTGAAATCGATGCTCTGCTTGCGCTTCGCGGTGATGTTCATCGCCGAATTGATCGCGTCGAACTTGCGCGCCTGCAGTGCCGGGATCAGCCCGTCGAACGCATTCTCGACCCACACGCACTTCATGTTCAGCTTCGCGCAGACGGCATTGCCGACGTCGACGTCGAAACCCTGCAGCTGGCCGGCCGGCGTCTTGCTCTCGAACGGCGGATAGGCGGCTTCGATCCCGAAGCGCAGCGTGGTCTGTTCCGCGTGGGCGGTGACGGCCGCGCACGCAAGCGCCGCGACGGCGCAGAGGGAAAGCTTCCAGTTCATGACGATGTCCTTCGATTCCGGATTGAGGCGATGAAGACCGTTCGCGCGACGCCGTCGCCGGGCGCCGGATCGGCATGCGATGCATGCCGGCCGCCGGGCGGCAACATGTCGGTCCGCACGTGAAATATAGACTCTTAGTCTACTATAGACTATAGGGGATACGATAATCGCAGCCTCGCTGCTGCCCATCGAGATTCCGTCGATTCCGAAAAATGCCTTTGATTCATCGATGTTTTTTCGACTGACAGCGGCCCGGGCCAGCTCCGAAAAGAAAAATCCACCCGACTTCTTTTGTCTATATTAGACTTTTAATCCATCACGAACACCGCCGGACGACCGCTTTCGAGACTGTCCTGTCCGGCCCCGACCGGAGAAGTTCCATGACGCAACCCGCCCCGACCCTGCCGCTGACCGTCGACGAAGCCGCGGTGCGCGCGGCGCTGCCGTCGCTCGACGTGCTCGGCACGCTGCGCCGCATGTTCGCGTCGCTCGCATCGGCCCGCGCGGTGCAGCCGCCGCAAACCCTCACGCTGTTCCCCGAGCAGGCCGGCGATTTCATCACGTATCTCGGCGCGCTCGCCGACGAGCAAGTGTTCGGCGCGAAGCTGTCGCCATACGTCGTGACGGGCGGCAAACCGATCGTCACGGCGTGGACCGCGCTGATGTCGATGCGCACCGGCCAGCCGCTGATGTGGTGCGACGCGGGGCTGCTGACGGTCGAGCGCACGGCCGGCACGACGGCGCTCGCGGTCGACTGCCTCGCGCCGCGCGATGCGCGCCGGCTCGCCGTGATCGGCGCGGGCGCGGTGGGCCTCGCACATCTGCGCCATACGGCGGCATTGCGCGACTGGGCATCGATCAGCGTCCATTCGCCCGCGCTCGCCGGCGACCCGGCGCTGCAGGCGACGCTCGCGCGGATCGATCCACGCGCCCGTGCGGCCGCCAGCGTCGAGGCGTGCGTGCGCGACGCGGACGTCGTGATGCTGTGCACGTCGTCGGGCACGCCGGTGCTCGCCGACGGCATGCTCACGCGCCCCGCGCTCGTCACGTCGATCAGCACCAACGTCGCGCGCGCGCACGAGATCCCGCCGGCATGGTTGCCCGACATGGACGTGTACTGCGACTACCGGCACACGACGCCCGCGAGCGCGGGCGAGATGCAGATCGCGGCGGCCGGGCACGGCTGGACGCCGGAGCGGATCGTCGGCGACCTGCCCGCGCTCGTCGCAGGCACCTGCGCGGCGCCGTCGCGCACGCGTCACGCGTTCTTCCGCTCGATCGGCCTCGGGCTCGAGGACATCGCGATCGCACACGCGCTGTACATGCATCTGACGCGCGCATGAGCGGCACGCGCGCGCGGGGCCGATACAATGGCGCAACCGCCGCGGCGGCAGCGCGGGGGCGCACGGGCGAGCTGGTCGACGGCACGCCGGCGCGCCGTGCCGACGCACCGCCCGGCCCCCGCTCACCCGAGATGGCGATTCCGATGCGCAAGAAGCAATCCCCCGTCAAAGACCTGCTGCTCACCCGCTACGCACCGATCGCCGACGGCATCGCGGCGCTGTTCTTCCCGTACGCGGAAGTCGTGATCCACGACCTGCACGACCAGACCGTGCTGTACCTCGCGAACAACCTGTCGAAGCGCGAGGTCGGCGACGATTCGGCGCTCGAGGAAATCGATCATTCGGCGCGCGAGCGCGTGATCGGCCCGTACGAGAAACTGAACTGGGACGGCCGGCGCATGCGTTGCGTGAGCAACGTGCTGTTCGACGACGAAGGCCGGCCGGCCGGGATGATGTGCATCAACTTCAACATCGCGGTGTTCGACGACGTCCGCGCGACGCTCGACGTGTTCATCAAGGGCGCGGGCATCGTCGCGCAACCGGACGAGCTGTTCCGCGACGACTGGCAGGAGCGCATCAACACGTTCCTGCACGGCTGGCTGCGCGAGCGGCAGGTCGGCCTGAACGGCCTCACGCGCGAGCACCGGCGCGAGCTCGTCGAGGCGCTTTATGCGGAAGGCGCGTTCCGCGGCAAGAGCGCCGCGAACTACGTCGCGAACGTGCTCGGGATGGGGCGCGCGACCGTCTACAAGCACCTGAAGCATCTGAAGGAAACGCAGGGCGACGTGTGAGCGACGTGTGCTGCGGGCGTGGTTGCTTGGTCGCCTGGTCGCTTGGTCGCCTGGTCGCTTGGTCGCTTGGTCGCTTGGTCGCTTGGTCGCTTGGTCGCTTGGTCGCCTGGTCGCCTGGTCGCCTGGTCGCCTGGTCGCCTGGTCGCCTGGTCGCCAAGCTTGCGGCCTTCACTGCTCCCCGCTCGCCGTTCGCCGTTCGCCGTTCGCCGTTCGCCGTTCGCCGTTCGCCGTTCGCCGTTCGCCGTTCGCCGTTCGCCGCTCCCCGTTCACCGTTCACCGCTCCCCGTTCACCGCTCCCCGCTCCCCGTTCACCATCACTGACATCAGCCCCGCTACCGGTTCGCGCGGTCCGTGACTATGCTTCGTGATACGTCAGGGGCCGGCCCGTTCCACGCGGGCCAGCCCACGGCGAAGCGTCGAAGCACAAAATGCTATAGTCCCGGTTACATTTATTTGCCGCCCCGGACCACCCATGACGACCACCCCCGCCCCGACTGCCCGCCCGATCCTGACCGTCGAAATCTGGTCCGACCTGATCTGCCCGTGGTGCTGGATCGGCAAGCGCCGCTTCGACGAGGCGCTCGCCGCATTCGCGCACGCGGAGCACGTCGACGTCGCGTTGCGTGCGTACCGGCTGATGCCGGGCCAGCCGGTCGAACCGGTGGAGGCGATGCTCGCCGGCAAGTACCGGATGTCGCCCGCGCAGGTCGACCAGATGTTGCGCCAGGTGACCGACGCGGCAGCGAGCGTCGGGCTGAGCTACGACCTGCCCGGCACGTTCGTCGGCGACACGCTCGACGGCCATCGGCTCGTGAAGCTCGCGGAAGCCACCGGCCGCGCCCATGCGCTGACCGAGCGCCTGTACCGCGCCTATTTCTGCGAGCACGGCTCGCTGTTCGACCATGCGGCGCTGATCGACTTCGCGGTCGAAGCGGGGCTCGAGCGCTCGGCCGTCGAAGCCGTGCTGCGCAGCGATGCATACCGTGACGAAGTCGAGGCCGACATCGCGCGCGCCGCGCAGATCGGCGGACGCGGCGTGCCGCTGTTCGTGTTCGGCGGCCGCTACGCGGTATCGGGCGCGCAGCCGGCCGACGTGTTCGCGCAGGCGCTCGAGCAGGCATGGCGCGACGGCGCCATCGTCGAATTCGCCGGCGACGACGCCGCCGCATGCGGCCCCGACGGCTGCGAACTCCCGCCGCGCGGATAACGTCCGGCGCGGCGCGACACGCGCCGCCGCTACGCGTCGCTCCTGCCACAAACCGGCAGGAAGCGCACGCGAACGACGTCTACAATTCAGCCTTTCAAATAACGATCTGAGAGAAGGCTGCCAGCCCATGACCCACGGGATCCACGGCGAGAAGCGCTGGTACGCGCTGATCGTCCTCTGCCTCGGCGTGCTGATGATCGTGCTCGACAGCACGATCGTGAACGTTGCGCTGCCGTCGATCAGCACCGACCTCCATTTCACCGAGACGGCCCTCGTGTGGGTCGTCAACGCCTACCTGCTGACGTTCGGCGGCTGCCTGCTGCTCGGCGGCCGGCTCGGCGACCTGTACGGCCAGCGGCGCATGTTCCTCGCGGGCCTCGTCGTGTTCACGCTCGCGTCGCTCGCCTGCGGCCTCGCGCAATCGCAGACGATGCTGATCGCCGCGCGCGCGGTGCAGGGCTTCGGCGGCGCGATCGTGTCGGCCGTGTCGCTGTCGCTGATCATGAACCTGTTCACCGAGCCAGGCGAACGGGCGCGCGCGATGGGCGTCTACGGTTTCGTCTGCGCGGGCGGCGGCAGCATCGGCGTACTGCTCGGCGGGCTCTTGACGAGCACGCTGTCGTGGCACTGGATCTTCCTGGTCAACCTGCCGATCGGCATCGCCGTCTATGCGATGTGCATCGCGCTGCTGCCGCGCCTGCGCGCGCCGGCCGGCGCCGCGCGGCTCGACGTCGCGGGCGCGATCACCGTGACCGCGTCGCTGATGCTCGCGGTCTACGGGATCGTCGGCGGCAACGAGGCCGGCTGGCTGTCTACGCAAACCGTCGTGCTGATCGGCGCGGCCGTCGTGCTGCTCGCGCTGTTCGTCGCGATCGAGGCGCGCGTCGCGCATCCGCTGATGCCGCTCACGCTGTTCGCCGCGCGCAACGTCGCACTCGCGAACGTGATCGGCGTGCTGTGGGCGGCCGCGATGTTCGCGTGGTTCTTCCTGTCCGCGCTCTACATGCAGCGCGTGCTCGGCTACGGACCGCTGCAGGTCGGGCTCGCGTTCCTGCCGGCGAACCTGATCATGGCCGCGTTCTCGCTCGGGCTGTCGGCGCGGATCGTGATGCGTTTCGGCATCCGCGGCCCGATCGCCGCCGGCCTGCTGATCGCGGCGTGCGGCCTCGCGCTGTTCTCGTGCGCGCCGGCCGACGGCAGCTTCGTCTGGCACGTGCTGCCGGGCATGACGCTGCTCGGCATCGGCGCGGGCGTCGCGTTCAATCCGGTGCTGCTCGCCGCGATGAGCGACGTCGATCCGGCCGATTCCGGGCTCGCGTCGGGCATCGTCAACACCGCGTTCATGATGGGCGGTGCGCTCGGCCTCGCCGTGCTCGCGAGCCTCGCGGCCGCGCGCACCGATGCGCTCGCGGCGGCACACGCCTCGCCGCTCGACGCGCTGAACGGCGGCTACCACGCCGCGTTCGCGGTCGGCGCCGCATTTGCGGCCGCGGCCGGGCTGCTCGGCCTCGCGCTGCGCATCCGCCGCCAGGACGCCGTTGCGGGCGCCGGCCCCGCGATGCATTGACGGCCGTCCGGCCTGAATCGGGGAGAGTTCCGCCCCTCCGCGCCGCACCCGATGGCCCGCCATCGGCGTCGCAATCCGGCAACGCCGGCACGCCACCCCGCCCGGCCCGGCGCCTGTTCAAACGTTCGTTTGACGCGCCGCGAACGGCCCGTCCGGCGGGCCTCCCCGGCCGATTTTTAACGTAGTCGTACACCGAAGCGCCACTTTTGCGACAATGGCAGACTTTGATGCGCGCGCCGCGGCCGCGCGCCGCCGCCGAACGCCGCATAACCGCCTGCTTCCGATGTCGCTTCCCCATATCGATCTGCTGTACTCCCTGTCCGGCCTGTTCGTCGGCGTTCTCGTCGGCCTGACGGGCGTCGGCGGCGGTTCGCTGATGACGCCGATCCTCGTGCTGCTGTTCGGCGTCCACCCCGCGACGGCGGTCGGCACCGACCTGCTGTACGCGGCCGCGACCAAGGCCACCGGCACCCTCGTCCACGGACTGAAGGGGTCGATAGACTGGCGCATTACCGGCCGGCTCGCGGCCGGCAGCGTCCCGGCCGCGGCCGTCACGCTGTGGCTGCTGCACACGCACGGGATGAACTCTCCCGGCACCGCGCGAATGATCCAGCTGGTGCTCGGCATCGCGCTGCTGCTCACGTCGCTCGCACTGATCTTCCGGCCGCAGTTGACCGCGCTCGCCGCGCGCAACCCGCTCCCGCCGAATCCCGCGCGCACGTTCTGGTCGACCGTGCTGACGGGCGCCGTGCTCGGCGCGCTCGTGTCGATGACGTCGGTCGGCGCCGGCGCGATCGGCGTCACCGTGCTGTTGCTGCTGTACCCGCTGCTCGCGACCGCGCGCATCGTCGGCTCCGACATCGCGCACGCGGTGCCGCTCACGCTCGTCGCCGGCATGGGCCACTGGCTGCTCGGCTCCGTCGACTGGTCGATGCTGCTGTCGCTGCTGCTCGGCTCGCTGCCCGGCATCGTGCTCGGCAGCCTGTTGTCGGCGCGCGCGCCCGAGCGGCTTCTGCGCAACCTGCTCGCCTCGACGCTCGTCGCGGTCGGCGTGCGGCTCGTGCTCGCGTAAGCGGCACGGCTGCCGCCCACCACGGCAGACATCGCCGTCTTCCCGCCCCTGATGGAAGAGATCGGCACGATTTGTCGGTGGAGAATTTCCGGCAAATCCTCGATACAGGGACGTGCATCCCCTTTCGAGGATCAAGCCGCTGCGAATGTCACGCGGATCCGACAACGCCCCGTCGGTCGACGACTCACGGGCACCGTGGAAGATCACAGCATCGCGAGCCGCATGCGCGATGTGATGCATGACCGGCAGCACGCGACGCCGGCACCCCCGCCGCAAAAAACAGCCCGACCGGCCTACGCCGATCGGGCTGTCGTCCATCCGGGGCCTCGCGAACTCGGGCCGCCCGGCCCACGGCCGGGCAGCGCAAGTCGCTCGCGATCCTTACTGCCCCTGCTGCTTCAACTGTTGCTGCTTCATCTGCTGCGTGCGCGCCTGCAGTTTCAGCACGCGCTGCAGCGCGGTACGGTTCGCGAGGATCCCGTCGTAGAAGTTGCCGAGATCGCCCTTCAGCGCGGTCCGCGACGCGTCGTTCAGGTAGATCATGTGGCCCGACGGATAGTTCTTGATCGTCAGGTTCTGCGCCTTGAGCGTCGGATCGAGCGGCATCTGCGCGAGCGTCAGCTCGGTCTGGTGGAACGGCGTGACCGCATCGAAGTAGCCGTTCGCCGACAGCACCTTCAGGTCCGGGTTCACGCTCATCGTCGCCGCGAGGTCGCCGGCCGTGTACAGCGTATTGCCGCCGCCCCTGTTCGCGCCGGTCGGGTCGGTGTGGCTGAAGTCCCAGTTGTTGAAGACCTGGTCGTTCAGGTCCACGAACGACGACGTCGACGTGTACTTGAGGTCGGTGTTGATGTAGCTGTTCCACAGCACCGTGTAAGCACCGCCGACGTTCGTGATCGACGGATCGTTGCTGCCCGAGTTCGGCAGGATGTACGGCGCGATGCCCTTGCCCGTGAAGTTCGCGCGACCGTCGTACTGGCCGATCTGCGTGCCCGGCACGAGCGTCAGGAAGAACGTGTACGGCGGGTTGTCGTCCGACGACGGCACGTTGCCGAGCGCGGCCGGGTTGCCGAACGTCTGGATCAGCGACGTCGGATCCGTGCCGATGTACGAACCCATCTGCTGCGCGGTCTGCAGGTTCAGGTTCAGCCGCACGTTCACGAAGCCGCCGTCCTGCGGGTTCGGCTTCTGCGCGAGCGGCGCGAGCGTGTTGTCCGCGTAGTTGCGGGCCTGCACCATGTATGCGTCGAGATCGGTCGGCGTCGGGTTGAGCGTCGTCTTCTTCCAGTAGAACGCGTCGGCCGCGAGTGTCGGGAAGGTACCCGGCGCGGACAGCGCATTCGCATAGTCGAGGATCGACGACTGCAGCGTGATCCCGTTCAGGTCGATGCCGTCCTCATGCAGCACCCACGACACGACCGCGCTGCGCGCGGTGCCGTACGACTCGCCGTACAGGAATTTCGGCGAGTTCCAGCGCGAGTACTTGGTCAGGTAACGCTGGATGAAGCGGTCGATCGAGCGCGCGTCCTGGTCGGTGCCCCAGAAATCCTTGTTCTTCGCCGGGGCGATCGCCGCCGAGTAGCCGGTGCCGACCGGGTTGATGAACACGAGGTCGGTGCGGTCGAGCAGGCTGTCCGGGTTGTCGAGCAGCTTGTACGGGGCCGGCGGCGTGAAGTTCGGGAACGACGACTGCAGGCGCTTCGGCCCGTACGAGCCGAGCAGCAGGTAGACCGACGACGAACCGGGGCCGCCGTTGTAGAAGAACGTGACCGGACGCGGCTTCGACGGGTCCGGATTGTCCTGCGTGTACGCGACGTAGAACATCTTCGCGTTCGGCGCCGACGTGATCGGGTCGATCGTGGTCAGGTGCCCGGTGGTGGCCGTGTACTGGACGGTCTTGCCGCCGATCGTGACCTGGCGGTGCACGACTGCGGCCCCTTCGGTCGAATCCGTGACCGCGTCGTTCGGCCCGGTGCCGTACACGTCGTTGTCGACGTACGGCTGGTCGGCCGGGACGGCGGCCGTTGCATTGGTGCTCGCCGACGTGCTGCCGTTCGACGTCGTCGCGGCTGCCGCGGTAGCGGCGGTCGGGCCCGACCCGTCGTCGCCGCCGCATCCCGTGACGAGCAGCGCCGCGGCCGCGGCTGCGGCGAGCGGCACGCTCAGCGTCGTTCCAAATAGCGCGAAACCGTCTTTCAAGGACTTCAGTGTCGTCATTATTGCCTCTCGAACAGAACGATAAATACCGCCGGTCGCAAAGGATCATTTGCGCCGGCGCTCCGCACCGGGAGCGCATTCGTTTTGCGATGCACCCCGAGTTTTTTACCGGATCGGCGAATACCGACCGGCATGATTTACCCCACCCATATTCCGCGATCGCGCAATGGAATCAATTCCATTGCAAACGACGATTCAATAATGCGCGGCACTGCGAATTCGCCCTCGCCATCCGCACGCGCGAGAAACCGCAAGCAAAAGCAGCCCCTGCAAAGGCTGCCAGACAAGGCGCCTTCGCTTCGAACAGACGAACGATTCCCTCGGCGAAATGCCGGTCAATCGCGAAAGGGCGACCAACCGCAACTCGAGCCGATTTAATAAAATCGAAAGGATCGATTAACTATACGGAAAGGAATATTGTCTTTACGGGAATTTATTAAATTAAGTTAAAATATCGGCGCATAATAGATTCCGGATTTTCCGCCGTAAAGCGATAATTTGTTACAGCGCATGCCGTTCGAACCAAGTGCAATGCGGGACCGATTCCAGCGGCTGAAAATAAAAAAGCCGGACGAGCGTCCGGCTTCCGTATCGCGGTGGGGCGGGTGCCGTCAGAGCGGCACATCGATCGCGCCCGCGCCGGCCGTGATCGCGTTCGCGCCGGGGGACGCCGAGATCGGCGGCAGGTTCGCGCTCGTCAGCGCCGGCGCGGCGCCCGGCGTGCCGCCGCGCGGCAGCGTGCGGACCACCTGTGACGGCGGCAGCGCGGCACCGTTCTTCAGGTGCCGCCACATCAGGTTCAGCGCCTGCAGGTTGTAGTAGTGGACCGGCACGAAGCGCGTGTCGAAGCCCGCGACGGGCAGGAACGCATCGAAGTGCTGCCCGTTCGTCACCTCGTAGAACACGAGCTGGCTGCGGCCGCCTTCACTGATGCCGTTCTGCGCGACGTACGCGCGCGACGCGTGATTCACGGGCACGAGCGCGTCGCTGCGGCCCTGCACGATGATCGCCGGCTTGCCCTGCAGGTTCGCGTTCACGCGCACCGCATCGACATTCGCCGGCATGTCGAGCATCCCGTTGGTCCACAGCTGGCGCAGGCACAGCGCGCCCGCGAAACTCGCGTCGGGCGTCGCGAGCCGGTGGTCGACACCCGCGCCGGTGTTGAACACGAGATTGACGCCTGCCGTCGGCGGCACGCCGTTGCCGAGGCCGAACACGGCCGGCATCGGCGACGCGGCGGGCGGCGCCACCGCGCCCGTCGCCGCATTGGTGGTCGCGAAGCTGAAATTGCACAGGTTGTCGGTCACGCGCGAGCGCGTGTACGCGTTCGCATAGGTGACCGCGATCGCCGGAATCGCCTGCGAATCCCACATCGGCGCCTGCAGCAGGTCGGAATCCGCGAGATAGCCGGCCGCGTGCAGTTGCGCGAGCGCGTCGGCGGCCTGGCTCTGCGTATCGGCCCCCGACACGAACCCGGCCGCGGCGAGCGTCGCGCAGCGCTGCGTGCGGATCGACTGCGTGGTGGCGGCCGGCAGCGCGCTCAGGTACGGCGCGCCCGCGAGCGACGACGACGCGGCCGCACACGGCTCCAGCAGGTTCGCGAGCGTCGCGTAGTCGGCCAGCGGCCGGCCGAACGACGGCACCGGCTGGCCGCCCTCGCGCACGACCGCGTTCGGCGCCATCCGCACGTTGACTTGCGGCTCGCCGACCACGACCGCGGTAATCCAGCGGCGCGTGTCCTGCTCGGCCGCCGCGAGCGCCGCGCCGCCGCCGTTGCTGACGGACGCGGCGATCGTCGTGATGTCGCCCGGGCGGTAGCGCACGCCGTGATGCGAGCTGTCGACGAGCGGCCCGAACTGTTCGTTGAGCGCCCAGTACGCGAATTCGACCGCCTGCAGCGTCGCGTGCCCCCAGTCCTGCTCGGGATTCTGTTGCGAATGCGCGTGCTTGAACGCGTAGCGGTTCGGGAAGCGGCTGTTGAACGCGGCCAGGTCGCTGCTCGTCACATTGGCGGTAAAGAGACTGGCATTGCCGGCGAGCACCGCGTCGGCGAGCGTGCCGTCGATCAGCGTGATCGTGTCGGTGCCGAGCTCGTGCGCGCCGTTGCCGCCGCCCTTGTCGTTGTACGCGACCGCGCAGCCGCGCTTGAGGCCCCACTCGCCGGCCGCCGAGATCGCGCCGTACACACCGCGCGAACCGGACGACGTCGCGGTGACGATGCACGGCTGCGCGGGATCGAAGCTCGCGGGCACCTGCACGAGCAGCGTCACGTTCTTGCGGCCGCTGCCGTCGTCGGAATACGCGAGATATTCGGTGCCGGGAATCTTGCCTTCGCCGAGCGTGTCGTTGCCGTCGAGGTCGACGTTCGGTCCCCAGAAGCGGCCGTAGCCGCCGTTGGCGCTCATGTCGACGAGCGCGCGGTAGTTCGACCAGATCGCGAGCCGGCGCAGCTCGGCGCTCGTCGGCCGCGACGGATTCGCGAACGCCGGCGCGGTGGCGGCGGCGAGGCCCGTCTTGCCGAGACCGGCCGTCAGCAGGTCGTCGCCCGTACCGTCGTAGGCGGTGGTGCGCACGCTGCCGGACACGAACCCGGGCAGCCGGTTGCGTTCGGACGACTCGTCGTCGTTGCAGGCGCCGAGCATCGTGACCGCGGCCAGCGCCGCGCCCCAAAGAATCCGACTGCCCCACCCGTGCGTTGTCATTGCCGCCCTCTCGATATCGTTATCGGTGCGCCGCTGCGTCGTGCCCGGCTCGCGGCCTGTCGAGAAAACGCCGGGCCGCCCAAGGTTTTCCGCCCCGAAGGAAGTTTCCTTGGGGGACGCCCGCTCGGGGGCCTGGCGCGAAGCGGCGGGCCCGGGGGCATTCGAAAGTGCAAACGGGCCCCGGCACGCCGGGGCCCGCGTGAAAGCGGGCGCGCGGCGCTGGCGCGCCGCCGCCCGGCATCATTGCTGCTGAACCGTCAGCTTGTTCGTGACCGACGTCACGCCCTTCACGCCCTTCGCCGCCTCTTCCGCCTTGTCGATCTGTGCCTGGTCGGGCACCGTGCCCTCCAGCGAGATCGCGCCGCCCTTCGAGCGCACGACGATGTTCGCCACGTCGATGCCGCCTGCCTTCGTAATGGCCTTGCGCACCGCATAGCCGAGCTGGCGGTTGGCCTTCTTCGCGGTCTTGGCCGCCGCCTTCGGCGAGCTCGCTGCCGCGGCCGGCGCTTCGGTCGCCGCCGCATCGCTCGACTGCGCGTACACGCTGCCCGTCAGACAGGCCGCCACGGCCGCAACACCCAACGCTCTCAACACGATCGACTTCATGCTATCTCCTTGTAACTCCGGAACGGCCGTGCACAGTACGGCCGGATACCCCCAAAGGCAGCCGGCCCGCGCGCGAACGGGCGGGACGGCCGATGATTTCCACGGCGATGCGAGAGAGGCGACACGGGCCGGCGGCCGGCGCGCGCGTATGCGGGCCGGCCGGGCCGGACAGCCGCCGGCCGGGCGCGCCCGGTCTCATAACGTGCCGGGTCGCGCGCGAATCGGGCGCGGCTGCGTCGCACAATGTAATCCAGCGCCCGCGGAAGCGCAAAGCTTTTGACGCGTGGCCGCCCGCCAACCGCCCGCGCGCGCGCGTCCGCCGCCGCGCGACGGCGCCGGACTCGCGCACGCCGGGCGAAACCGGGTACCATCGCCGCCAGAACGCGCATCGCATGCCTTGTCCGCGACGGCCGTCATCGCTGCGTCACGCCCGTATCATTCGCCGACTCCATGAAGCCAGCCCGCCCCCGCCCGCCCCGCCGCATCCTCGCCCGCTTCGTCGCGGTGTCGTGGCGCGACCTCGCGCTGTCGATCGGCCCCACCGTGCTGCTCGCGGTCGCGGCGGTCTGGTTCGCGGTCAAGCTGATCCAGCCGGCGCCGCCGTCCACGCTCGTGATTTCGTCCGGCCCGCCCGGCAGCACCTACTGGAACGCCGCGCAGAAATACAAGGCGATCCTCGCGAAGAACGGCGTCACGCTCGACGTCCAGTCATCCGAAGGATCCGCGCAGAACCTCGCGCGGCTGTCGAATCCGGACGCGCCGGTCGACGTCGGCTTCGTGCAGAGCGGCATCGGCCCGAAGGAGCGCGATGAACACCTGGTCTCGCTCGGCAGCATCGGCTACGTGCCGCTCGCGATCATGTACCGCGGGCCGGTGGTCGCACGCCTGTCCGACTTCAAGGGCAAGCGGCTCGCGCTCGGCGCGGAAGGCAGCGGCGCGCGCGAATTGAGCCTGGCGCTACTGAAGATGAACGGCATCGTGCCGGGCGGCTCGACCGAGCTGCTGCCGACCGCCGGCGAGGACGCCGCGGCCGCGCTGCTCGACGGCAAGATCGACGCCGCGTTCCTGTCCGGCGACTCGACGCAGATCCCGGTGATGGCGAAGCTGTTCCGCGCGCCCGGCGTGCACGTGTACTCGTTCACGCAAGCCGAGGCCTACGCGCGGCGCTTTCCGTACCTGACCGCGATCACGCTGCCGATGGGCGTCTACGATCTCGGCCTCAACCTGCCGCCCGCCGACATCCACACGGTCGCGCCGACGATCGAGCTGGTCGCGCGCGATACGCTGCACCCCGCGCTGTCCGACCTGCTGATCGAGGCCGCGCGCGAAGTGCACGGCCACGCGACGATCCTGCAGCACGCGGGCGAATTCCCGTCGGCCGTCACGCGCGGCTTCCCGCTGTCCGACGACGCGGGGCGCTATTACAAGTCGGGCAAGTCGTTCCTGTACCGGCGGCTGCCGTTCTGGGTCGCGAGTCTCGTCGACCGGCTGCTCGTCGTCGTGGTGCCGCTGATCGTCGTGCTGATCCCCGGGCTGCGGCTGGTGCCGTCGCTGTACGGCTGGCGCGTGCGTTCGCGCATCTACCGCTGGTACGGCGCGCTGATCGCGCTCGAGCGCCGCGCGCTCGGCGAGCATACGGCCGAAGAGCGCGTCCAGCTGCTCGACGAACTCGACGACATCGAGGAAGCCGTGAACCGGATGAAGATGCCGCTTGCGTACGCGGGGCAGTTCTACGTGCTGCGCGAGCACATCGGCTTCGTGCGCGAGCGGCTCACCGCGCACGATCACGACGTCGCATCGGGCACGCCGGGCACACCGGGCGCCGGCGGCCGTGCAGCGGCGCGCGGCGGCGCGGCGGCGCCGGCCGGCGAGCCCCCCCGGGCGACTCCCGGTTCCGCATGAGCGGCCGATCCGCGATCATTGCTGCATCCGCGCGGTTGCATCCGCGCGCCGCCACGTAACATGAAGGCCGCCGCCAGGCGCGCACGCCCCACCCTCTGGAGATCGCCATGACAACCGGCCTCGACACTGCCCAGCCTGCCTGGTTCTTCGACTTCGTGTCGCCGTTCTCCTACCTGCTGCTCGAACAGCACGACAAGTGGCCCGACGTGCCGTTCGACCCCGTCGCCGTGTCGCTGCCCGACCTGCAGCGCCACTGGGGGCAGCGCCCGAGCGCCGACGTGCCGGCCAAGCGCGTGTTCACGTACCGCCACGCGCTGTTTCGCGCCGAACAGCTCGGCATCCGCTTCAAGATGCCGCCCGCGCATCCGTTCGACTCCGACAAGGTGCTGCGCCTCGCGATCGCGCTGCGCGCGGACATCGCGACCGTGCTGGAAATGTTCCGCTTCATCTGGCACGACGGCAACGATCCGTCGACGCCGGACGGGTTCGCGGCGCTGTGCGAGCGCGTCGGCGTCGGGCATGGCGACGAGCTGATCGAATTCGAAGAGACGAGCGCGCAGTTGCGCCGCAACACCGACGACGCGATCGCGCTCGGCGTGTTCGGCGTACCGACCTTCTGGATGAACCAGCAGCTGTTCTGGGGCGAGGACGCGCTGCCGATGGTGCTGTACTGCGCGCGCACGCCGAACTGGCTCGAGTCGCGCGAGGTCAAGCGGATCAGCGTGCTGCCGAAGGGGCGCACGTGATGGCCGGTATCACGCACGGCAACGTGCGGCTGCGGTAAGGTTACGCTTCTCCCGAATCACCGCTCGCCGATGGAAGACGACGATCGTACCGCCTCGCTCGATATCTGGCTCGTGCGCGTATTGCGCACGCTGCTGCTCGAGCGCAGCGTCACGCAGGCCGCGCTGCGGCTGAACCAGACCCAGCCCGCGATCAGCACCGCGCTGCGCAAGCTGCGCGAGACGCTGAACGACCCGATTCTCGTGCGCGGCAAATCCGGGATGGTGCCGACCGAGTACGGCGCGTCGCTGCTCGGTGCCGCGTCGCGCGCGCTGCGCGAGGTCGACTTCATCGCGACGCCGCACGGCGACTTCGATCCATCGTCCGCGCGGCGCACGTTCCGCGTCGCCGCCCCCGACTACCTGAACGATTTCTTCATGCCGACGCTGATCGAGCGCTTTCGCGACGCGGCGCCGCATGCGCATCTGGAAATCGACTCATTGAATCCCGCGCTCGATCACGCGGAGGCGCTCGAATCGGGCGCGCTCGATCTCGTGATCGGCAACTGGCCGAAGCCCGACCCTCGGTTCGCGCGCCAGGACCTGTTCTCCGACACGATCGTGTGCCTGATGCGCGACGCGCATCCGCTCGCCCGCGAACCGCTCACGCGCGAAGCGTACGCGTCGGCCGCGCACGTCGCGCCGACGCCGTACACCGGCGACAAGCGCAACGCGATCGAGATCGGCCTCGCCCGCGCCCGTCTCACGCGACGGATCGTGACGACACTGCCGTACTTCGGCATCGTGCCGCAGGTGCTGCTGCAGTCGGACCTGATCTTCACGACGACGCGCCGCTTCGCGACGCACTACGCGCAGCTGCTGCCGCTCGTCGTCGTCGCGCCGCCCGTGCCGTTCCCGCGCATCAAGAGCTACCTGCTCACGCACCCGCACCCCGATCGCCCGACCGACATCGCGTGGCTGTGTGCGCTGATGCAAAGCGTGTCCGACGAGCTGACGGCCGCACGCGGCCGCAAGCGCTGAAGCGGCGCTGAACCCGCGCGGAATCGCCCGCGCACGATCACGCGGCGCGGCCGCTCAGGCCGTGCAGAAGGTTTCCTGCAGATGGGTCCAGCGCACGACGCCTGCCGCGTCGCGCGCGAACACGGCGGTCGCGCGACGCGCGGGCAGTTCGCCCGACGCCGCCTGCTGCGCTTCGAGATAGGTAAGCACCGCATGCGACGCGTCTGCCGCGAGCACGCGGATGTCCGACAGTGTGATGCGCAACCCCGGCTTCGCGCCGCCGAGCTTCGCGAACAGCGCGCGCGTGTCATCGCGGTCGAACGCGCGACCGTCGGTCATGATCATCGTGAATTCGGCGGAGAAAGGCGCGAGCAGCGCATCGAGCGCCGCGGGGGAAGTATCGGCGCCGGACAGCCAGCGCTCGATGACGACGAGGCTCGCATCGAGCGCATCGAGATAGACCTGATGATCGGACATGGTACCTGCACGAAAGGGCGCGCGGCCCGCTGCCGCGCGATCCGTGCAGTGTAGGCAAAAACGCGCGGACGTGGGTCGGGCGTGCCGGCCCTCATCGTTACCGCGCGCAGCGCGCGTCGTCGCGCAAGCGCCCCGCCGCGGCTGCCTTCGCGTCGGCCACCGGCATGCCCGAGCGGGCCTGCAGCAGTTCCGCGCAGACGGCCACCGCGATCGCGCCGGGCGCCTTGTCGACGATGCCCGCGACGCCGATCGGACATACCATCTCGGTGAGCCGCGCCGGATCGACGCCGCGCGCGGCGAGCCGGCGCTCGAACTTCACGCGCTTGGTACGCGAACCGATCATCCCGAAGTACGCGAAGTCGCGCCGCCGCATGATCTGCGCGGCGAGCGAGAAGTCGAGCGCGTGGTTGTGCGTCATCACGAGGAAGTACGCGCCGGGCGGCGCCGCGTCGACGACGGCCTCGGGTATGTCGGTCGGCTCCGGCTGCACGTTCGGCGGACATTCGTCCGGGAACAGCTCGTCGCGCGTATCGACCCACTGCACGACGCACGGCAATGCGCCGAGCAGCGTGACGAGCGCATGGCCGACGTGCCCCGCGCCGAACAGCACGATGTGCATCGGCGCGGGCGTCCCGGTCGCGCGGTTGCGCTGGCCGGTACCCTGCGCGAATGCCGGGGTCGTCGCGGTGCGAAACGAACGTGCAGGCCCGTTCATCTCAACCTGCCTGACCGGCGCGCGCAGCACGCACCGCAGTGATCGCGCGCAGGATCGACTCGCCGGTGGCCGGCGCGTCGAGCGGCGGATTCACCCGGTAGTCGCCGATCGCGGCAATCGCGTCGCGCACCGCGAAGAACACCGAGAACGGCAGCAGCAGCGGCGGTTCGCCGACGGCCTTGGAACGATGGATGCTGTCCTCGACGTTGCGGTTCTGGAACAGCCGCACGTTGAATTCGGGCGGCGTGTCGTTGACCGTCGGGATCTTGTACGTGGACGGCGCATGCGTCATCAGCTTGCCGCCCTTGTTCCACCAAAGCTCCTCGGTCGTGAGCCAGCCCATCCCCTGGATGAACGCGCCTTCGACCTGGCCGATGTCGAGCGCGGGGTTCAGCGATGCGCCCACGTCGTGCAGCGCGTCGACGCGCAGCGTGCGCATCTCGCCCGTCAGCGTGTCGATCACGACCTCCGACACGGCCGCGCCGTACGAGTAGTAATAGAACGGCCGGCCCTGCAGCTTCGACTGATCCCAGTACAGCTTCGGCGTCGCGTAGAAGCCGTCGGACCACAGCTGCACGCGCGCGAGATACGCCTTCGCGATCACCTCGCCGAACGGCACGCTCGCGCCGCCGATCCACACGAAGTCGTTGCCGAACCTCACGTCGGCCGCATCGACCTTGCCGTCGCCGAACTGCTTCGCCGCGAACGCCGCGAGGCGCTCGCGCAGCTGGCGCGCCGCGTCCTGCGCGGCCTTGCCGTTCAGGTCGGAGCCCGTCGACGCAGCCGTCGCGGACGTGTTCGCAACCTTGCTCGTGTCGGTCGCCGTCACACGGATCCGGCCGAAGCGGATGCCGAGCTCGTGCGCGACGACCTGCGCGACCTTCGTATTGAGCCCCTGCCCCATCTCCGTGCCGCCGTGGTTCACGAGCACCGAGCCGTCGGTGTAGATGTGCACCAGCGCGCCGGCCTGGTTGAAGTGCGTGACGTTGAACGCGATGCCGAACTTCACCGGCGTGAGCGCGATGCCCTTCTTCAGCACCGTGTTGCGTGCGTTGAATTCGCGCACGCCCGCGCGCCGCGCGCGGTAGTCGCTCGTCGACTCGAGTTCGCCGAGCAGTTCGTGCAGCACGTTGTCCTCGACCGTCTGCCCGTAAGGCGTCACGTTGCGCTCGGTCTTGCCGTACAGGTTCGCGTAGCGCACGTCGAGCGGATCGCGGCCGAGCGCGCGCGCGACGTCGTCGAGGATGTACTCGATCGCGAACGCGCCCTGCGGGCCGCCGAAGCCGCGGAACGCGGTGTTCGACTGCGTGTTGGTCTTGCCGCAGTAGCCGGCGATGTCGACGTCGCCGAGCCAGTACGCGTTGTCGAAGTGGCACACCGCGCGCGTCATCACCGGGCCCGACAGGTCCGCCGAGAAGCCGCAGCGCGACGTCATGTCGAGCGCGACGCCGTCGAGGCGGCCGTCGTCGTCGTAGCCGACGTCGAAGCGGTAGTGGAAGTCATGCCGCTTGCCGGTGATCATCATGTCGTCGTCGCGGTCCGGACGCAGCTTCACCGGACACAGCAGCTTCCACGCGGCGAGCGCCGCGCAGCATGCGAACAGGCCCGACTGCGATTCCTTGCCGCCGAACCCGCCACCCATCCGGCGGCATTCGACCAGCACGTTGTGCGACGCGACGCCGAGCACGTGTGCGACGAGGTGCTGCATCTCGCTCGGGTGCTGCGTCGAGCAGTACACGTGCATCCCGTCGTCGTCCTTCGGCACCGCGTACGCGATCTGCCCTTCCAGGTAGAACTGCTCCTGGCCGCCGAGCAGCATCTCGCCCGACTCGCGGTGCGGCGCGGCGGCGAGCCGCGCGGCCGCGTCGCCGCGCGCGAGTTTCAGCGGCGGGATCACATAGGTTTCGGCCTGGCGCGCTTCCTGCGCGGTCAGGATCGCGGGCAGCTCCTCGTAGTCGACCTGCGCGCGGCGCGCGGCGAGCCGCGCGGTTTCGTGCGACGTCGCGACGACGATGAACATCGGCTGGCCGACGAACTGCACGATGCCTTTGGCGAGTACCGGATCGTCGTGGATGATCGGGCCGCAATCGTTGACGCCGGGGATGTCGTCGGCCGTGAACACGGCGACCACGCCGGGCGTCGCGCGCACCGCGTCGAAGTTCATCGACACGATCTTCGCGTGCGGCTTCGCGGACAACCCGAGCGCAGCGTGCAGTGTGCCCGCGACGAGCGGGATGTCGTCGGTGTAGGTCGCGCGCCCGCTCACGTGCAGGTGCGCGGATTCGTGCGCGCGCGAGACGTGCACCTGCGCGGCGTCGGCCTGCGGGTCGAGGGTGTTCAGGAACGGTTCTGCTTGCTGGTTCATGTTCGGTGTTCTCCCTCGTCAGACGCGCGCCGCGTCGTTGGAAACTTCGGCGGCCACTTCACGCACGTTCAGCGCCTGCGGCGGCAGCGGGTCGTGCGGGCGCGTCTCCAGCCAGAATCGGTACATCAGGTTCTTCGCGGTATCGAGGCGATACGCGCTCGTCGCACGCATGTCGGTGAGCGGCTGGTAGTCGCGCTCGAGCGCCTGCATCGCGGCCTGCGCGGTGGCTTCGTGCCACTGCGCACCGTCGAGCAGGCTCTCCGTATGCGTCGCGCGCTTCGGCGTCGCGGCCATCCCGCCGAACGCGATGCGCGGCTCGCGGATCAGCTCGCCGTCCGCGATGAACGCGAACGCCGCGCACACCGCCGAAATGTCGGAGTCGAAGCGCTTCGACAGCTTGTAGGTGCGGAACTGCAGCTTCGCGCGCGCGCCGGTGCGGGTCGGCACCTTCAGGCCGACGACGAATTCGTGCGGCGCCATGTCCTTTTGCTGATAGCCGGTGTAGAGCGCCTCGAGCGGCAGCTCGCGCACCGTGTCGCCGCCGCGCAGCACGACCCGCGCGCCGAGCGCGATCAGGCCCGGCATCGAGTCGCCGATCGGCGAGCCGTTCGCGACGTTGCCGCCGATCGTCCCCGCGTTGCGGATCGGCAGCGACGCGAAGCGCTTCCACATTTCTGTCAGTTCCGGATACGTGCCGGCGAGTGCCGCATAGCCGTCCTCGACCGTCACGCCCGCGCCGATCTCGATCCAGTCGTCGCCGTGCACGATTTGCTGCAGTTCAGCGATCTGGCCGACGTAGATCAGGTCGTCGAGGCGACGCATCTGCTTGGTGACCCACAGGCCGATGTCGGTGCTGCCGGCGAGCAGCCGTGCATCCGGGCGCTCGACCTTCAGCGCGGCCAGCGCGTCGAGCGTGCGCGGCGCGGCGAAGCGCGCGCCGTCGAGCGTCGTGTAGTCGAACGTGTCGTCACGCTTGAGCGACGCGAGCGTGCGGGCCAGCGCGGCCGTATCGACCGGTGCCGTGGGCGCCGGTGCACCGAACATCTGCACGGCCGCATCGACGATCGGGCGATAGCCGGTGCAGCGGCACAGGTTGCCGGTGAGTGCATCGGCAATCTCGGTGCGCGTCGGCACGTCCTTCGCCTTCGCGCACGTGCCGGCGCAGCCTTCGTGGCCGTGCTTCTCGTACAGTGCCCACATCGACATCACGAAACCGGGCGTGCAGAACCCGCATTGCGAGCCGTGGCAATCGACCATCGCCTGCTGCACCGGATGCAGCGAACCGTCCGGCTGGCGCAGGTCTTCCACCGTCAACAGGGCCTTGCCGTCGAGCGTGGGCAGGAACTGGATGCAGGCATTGACGGCCTTGAACGCGACCGTACCCGTGTCGGTCAGCTCGCCGACGACGACCGTGCACGCGCCGCAGTCGCCTTCCGCGCAGCCTTCCTTGGTGCCGGTGCAATGCGCATCCTCGCGCAGGTACTGCAGCACGGTGCGGGTGACGTCCGCGCCGCTGACTTCGCGGACCGCGTGACGATGGTAGAAGCGGATCGGCTCACTCATGTCTCTATCGTTCTTCCGGTGGGGGCAAGGCGGCCTGCGCGGGGCGCTCGACCGACGTTTCTCTGACAGTTTGCACGCTATCACCGTCAAATTCCGCAACCCATAGCCCATCACGCATGGGGCCCATATAACTGCCGCGATATGCGCGCCGCGGCCGCCCGGCAGGCGTCGGGCGCCTTGCCCGGCCTGGGTTCCGTCCTGCCCGCAGCGGTCCGTCAGCCATTCTTCGACGATGAAAATGGGTCGCGATTAACTAAATGGTACCTGCGTGAAAACCGGTTCCATGGGAAAATCCCGATTCCGTTTTTCGCCGCTTTCCGCTCCGTTTCGTCCATTCGATCCGACCCCATGTCTACCGATTCCGCCACACCGCCGCGCAGCGGGTTTGCCGTCACGGTGCAAATCGTGTCCGTCGTCTGTTTCACGTTCATCTGCTACCTGACCATCGGCCTGCCGCTCGCGGTGCTGCCGGGCTTCGTCCATGACGACCTCGGCTTTTCCGCGATCGTCGCGGGCGGCGCGATCAGCGTCCAGTATTTCGCGACGCTCGCGTCGCGCCCGCTCGCCGGGCGCTTCGCCGATACGCTCGGGCCGAAGCAGACGGTGCTGCGCGGGCTGATCGGCTGCGGCGTGTCGGGCGTGCTGCTGCTCGTCGCGCTGCTGCTGGCCCACTGGCCGGTCGCGAGCCTCGTGCTGCTGGTCGCGAGCCGGCTCGTGCTCGGCGTCGGCGAGAGCCTGTGCGGCACCGGTGCGATCCTGTGGGGCATCGGGCGGGTCGGCGTCGCGCACAACGCGAAGGTGATCTCGTGGAACGGCATCGCGACCTACGGGGCGCTCGCGCTCGGCGCGCCGGTCGGCGTCGCGATCGCGCACACGCTGAATCCGGCGCTGATCGGCGTGATCGTGATCGCGCTCGCCGCGATCGGCTTCTATCTCGCGCGCCTGATCGCTTCCGTGCCGCTCGTGCACGGCGAACGGATGTCGTATGCGAGCGTGTTCACGCGCGTGCTGCCGCACGGCCTCGGCCTCGCGCTCGGCTCGGCCGGCTTCGGCTCGATCGCAACCTTCGTCACGCTGTACTACGCAGCGCGCCACTGGCCGAACGCCGCGCTGTCGCTGACCGTGTTCGGCACGCTGTTCATCGGCGCGCGGCTGCTGTTCGCGAACACGATCAAGACTCACGGCGGCTTCCGCGTCGCGATCGTGTCGTTCGCGTTCGAATGCTCGGGCCTCTTGCTGCTGTGGCTCGCGCCCGTGCCGCACGTCGCGCTCGTCGGCGCCGCGCTGACCGGCTTCGGCTTCGCGCTGATCTTCCCGGCGCTCGGCGTCGAGGCCGTGGCGCTCGTCCCGCCGGCGAGCCGCGGCGCGGCGCTGTCCGCGTATTCGGTGTTTCTCGACCTGTCGCTCGGCATCACGGGCCCGCTCGCCGGCTATGTGGCCGGTGCGTTCGGTTATCCGCAGGTGTTCCTGTTCGCGGCAGTGGCCGCGGCGGCCGGCGTCGCGCTGTCGACGGTGCTGTACCAGCGGCAGGCGCGGCTCGCGGGGAGCGGCGCCGCGGCTTGAGTGGTGCTGCCGCGCGCGCAACGCCGTTCAACGCAGCAACACGTTGAAGTCGCGCAATACGTGGACGGCTTGAGGATGACGCCGGAACGGAACGGCGTCCCGGAGCGAGAGCTTGGGTCCGGCACGATCGAAGAGCACGAGCGCTTCCGACGTGTTCAGATGGCGCGACATGTACAGGAACCCGTCGACCCGCCGCTGATGCCGGTGGACGGCCAGCGACCACTGCTGCGGAACGTCGTACGGCGCGATCGTCGACAACGCACCGTCGCCGCCAAGGTTCTTCAGCGGCAAGCCATGCAGGACGGCCACGGCCAACGGCGCACCGTCGAATGAAAGCACGTAGCGATCGAGCTCGGTCGTGACGAGCGGGAAACCGCCCAGCACCAGATCGGCGACTTCGTCGTGCAGCACCGTCTCCGCGAATGCGCAATGCAGATCGAAACCGAAATAGCTGGTGCCGAACCGCCGCCGCGGCCGCGGATCGTCGAAGCGGTTGCCGCCGGACTTGCCGAAGTACGGCTCACCGGTTGCGAATCGCGAGATCCGGACCAGCGCCGCAGGCGCCACCTCGCGGATCTTGAGCGTCGCGCTCGCGAAATGCTTCCCCGGCACCGTCAACACCCGCGCCTCCTAGCGTCCCGCAAACGCTGCGGCCGCACGCTCGACCTCGTCAAGCTTCCCGCGCGACAGCGCGACCAGCGGCGTGACGTTGCCGAGTGACGCCTTGGGTGTCATGAAGAACTGCCATTTGCTCCATCCCGGCAAGGCTCCGAGACGCTGGGTCACCTTCCCGAGCGTCTTGCGATCGATGTCGCCCGCCAGATAGAACGCCGGGTAGTACTGCGCGGCGCCGACATCGACCGTGAAGATGCGCCCCGACGCCACCGCCTTGCTGAGCGCCTGCCGCGTCATGCCGAGCTCCGTCCAGATCCGTGCGGCCGGCAACAGCGTGCCGTCGGCAACCAGCGCGTGTCGTTCGGCCTGCGCATGCCGCTCCAGATCGGCGACGGCGACACCGGCGCGCGTAGCCACTTCCCCCTTCTTTCGTCGGGACGGCTTCCTGTCGCGCGTCGCGGCGGCCGCGATACCGAACGTGATCGTGCCGGCCAGATCGATGACCTGCGCGATGCCTACCTTGAACAGGTGCCCAAGTTGCTCGTCCGACAGCCTGAGCAGCGCACGGGCGCGATCCGGCCCGAGCATGGTTGCCGCGCCGACGGCGCTGCGCAGCGCCTCCTCGGTCTCGATATCGAGAATCGCGGCGGAACCTTCGAGCGCGTGAGCGTGCGTGACCATCATCACCTCCTGATGCAACAGGAGGATCAAGCCTAGTCCCGAATCGAAATCAAGTCAACCAAGTCAACTTTTCGGCGCGATATCCGGACAGTGCCATACGACGTCGGTCAAGCCGTGCGCAGGAACAACCGGCGCGTCAGGTCGAACGCAACGAGATTGCCGGCCAGCACGAGCAGCAGCCCGATCACCGCGAGCGGCGACCACTGGTAGCCCTCGAAGACCGTCGACACGGCCAGCGCGACGATCGGGAACAGCACCGTGCAGTACGCGGCGCGCTCCGGCCCGATCCGCCCGACGAGCGTCAGGTACGCGGTGAACCCGATCACCGAGCCCGGCACGGCCAGATAGACGAGCGCGCCGAGATAACGCGGGCTCGGGTCGATCATGAACGGCAACCCGGCCACCGCACTGCCGACCGTCAGGATCGCCGCGCCGATCAGCATCGCCCAGCCGTTGGTCGCGAGCGGATGCAGCCCCATCGATTGCATCCGGCTCGACAACAGGTTGCCGGCCGAGAAGCACATCGTGCCCGCGAACGCGATCGCGAGGCCCGTCCAGGTCGCGTGATCGTCGAGGTGGCCGGCCATCTGCTGCCAGAACAGGCAGGCGATGCCGGTCAGCCCGAGCAGCGCGCCGGCAATCGCGGACGGCCGCAGCGGGCGGCCCATGAACAGCCGGCCGTTGATCGAATTCAACAGCGGCGCGGTCGAGAAGATCACCGCGACGAGGCCGCTCGGCACGACCTGCTCCGAGTAGTAGAAGCACAGGAAATTCAGGCAGAACAACGCGAAGCCCTGCGCGACGAGGTAGCGCCACGCCTCGCGCGGCGGACGCACCGGCCGGCGCATCACGCGCAGCAGCGCGAACAGCACGGCGGCCGCGAGCCAGAAGCGCCACGCGATCGACACGGGCGGCGGCACGGCGCCGAGCTGCCATTTGATCGCGATCCAGGTGGTGCCCCAGATCAGCACGGTGACGAAATAAAGCGACAGGTTCATGGCGGCAACGAAGCGAAACGAGTGAAACGGACTCAGACTGTGCCGCCGCCCCGTCCGCGCGGATTGTCCGGAATTGCGGTCTTTTTCGCGCGGCCGCACGGCGCGTCGCGCGCGCGCTTATACTCGTCGCACCATGAGTCCGCCCCTGTACGCCCCGCCCGCCGATCACGCCGCCGCCCTTGTCGGCGGTGCGATGCCGTTCGGCCTGCAGTCGGTGTGCCGCACGCTCGCCGAGGCGAACGCGACGCTCGAGCGCTTCACGTGGCTCGGCGATCATCTCGCGATCGCCGAATGGACGCGCATCACCGACGAAAGCGAGACGATCTACGAACAGCCGGGCCACCACACGCTGTCGTGCTATCTCGACGGCGGCTACCGGACGGAGCGCGAACGCGTGCCGCGCTACGGCGCGCCGAGCCTGCTGTGCGCGCTGCCGGGTGACCATGAATCGCGCTGGTGGGTGCGCGGCGAGATGCACTTCATCCACCTGTACTTCCTGCCCGAGCACTTCACGCAGCGCGCGATCCGCGAACTCGATCGCGAGCCGCGCGAGCTGAAGCTCGCCGACCGCACCTATTTCGAGGATGCGCGCGTCGCGGCGCAGTTCCGTTCGCTTGCGCTGGAGCGCTGGGACGATGCCGACGGGCGGCTGCGCGTGAACGAAGCCGCGCACGACGTATTGAGCCTGCTGCTGCGCGGCCAGAGCACGACGCGCACCGACGTGCCGTTCCGCGGCGGACTCGCGCCGGCCGTGCGCCGCCGCGTGCGCGACTACATCGACAGCTACCTGTCGCAGCCGCTGACGCTCGGCGAACTGGCGGAGGTCGCCGCGCTGTCCGAATACCATTTCTCGCGGATGTTCCGGCTGTCGTTCGGCCGCGCGCCGCACGCGTGGGTGGCCGAGCAGCGGCTCGCGCGGGCGCGCCTGCTGCTGCGCACGACGGCGCTGCCGCTCGCGCAGGTCGCGGCCGAATGCGGCTACGCGAACGCCGGCCACTTCAGCCATCGCTTTCGCGACGCGCACGGCACGACGCCGAACGCGTACCGGCGCGCGATGCAGGGCGGCTGAGCCCCGCGCGCACCTTCAACGTGCCGGCTGGCGCAGCGCGCACCCGGCACGCATCACTGTCTCCCTGCTTACGCGCCTCGCTGCGACAATTCCTGCTCGAGCGCGGCCACGCCGGCCGGCAGGTCCACCGGCACCTTCAGGTCGATCATCGTGCGGCCGAACGCGTGCAGCGTGCGGAACAGGTTGTGTTCGCGACACTGTTCGCCCATCTGCCCGATCCGCACGATCGGCAGCCCGAACGAGCCCGAGATCTCGACCTGGTACTGCTTCGAGATATGGCCGCACACCATCCCGGGCGTGAGCCCTTCGGGCGTCTCGATCCCGACCACCGAATTGAGCCGGCAGTCCTTCGGCGCATAGAGCGCGAGCCCCATCGCCTCGACGCCCGCCTGCAACGCGAGCGAGCAGCGTAGGTGGCGCGCGAAGCGGCTTTCGAGCGTCTCCGCGCAGACGAGCCGCAGCGCCTCGTGCAGCGCGAGCACGCCCGACACCGGCGCCGTGTAGTGGTAGCCCGCGTTGTGCCAGAAGTTCTCCGCGAGCGCCATGTCGAGGCACCAGTGCGCGTTCGGTTCCGGCCGCTGCTTCATCCGGTCCCACGCGGCGTCCGAGAACGCGATCAGCGATACGCCGGGAATCGACGACAGCCCCTTCTGGCCGCCCGTGATCACCGCATCGATGCCCCACGCGTCCATCTCGAGCGGCATCGTCGACAGCGTGCACACCGCGTCGACGACGACCAGCGCGCCGGCCGCCTTCGCGAGCGCCGCGATGTCGCGCAGCTCGCGGTTCCACACGGTGTTCGACGTCTCGCCCTGCACGATCG
Organism: Burkholderia sp. BCC1988; assembly: GCF_905339895.1. Lineage (NCBI taxonomy): Bacteria > Pseudomonadati > Pseudomonadota > Betaproteobacteria > Burkholderiales > Burkholderiaceae > Burkholderia > Burkholderia sp. BCC1988. The sequence continues at coordinate 317,734 of NZ_CAJPHA010000003.1, read as the reverse complement.
TGACGATCTCGGGCCGCTCGCGCGCGATCGCGTCCGCGATCTCGTCGAGGCTCGCGACCGAGCGGTCGGCCACTTCGAGCGTGGCGACGTCGGCGCCGACGCGCGTGGCCATCTCGGCCATCCGCGCGCTGAAGAAGCCGTTGCGGATCGACAGCACGCGCGTGCCGCGCCACGCGAGGTTCGAGATCGCCATTTCCATCGCGGCGGAACCGGGGCCGGCGACGCCGAGCACCCACTTCGTGCGGGTCTGGAACACGTAGCGCGCCATCTCCTTCACCTGCTCGATGATCTTCGCCATCGTCGCGCCGAGGTGGTTGATCACGATCGTGTTCGCCTTCGCGACGGCGGCCGGGATCGGGACCGGGCCGGCCCCCATCATCAGCAGCGGTTCTTCGGGCAGGATCGCGTCAAGCGGCACGACGACGGGACAGGGAATCGGCGAGTAATCGATGGACATGGCTGGTAAAAGAGGAACGGAGAAAACGCTCGGACGTCGTTCGCCGCACGGCACGGCGAACTGATCGATCATTCCGCGTTCCGCGCCCGTGCGCAAGAGGCACGCGCGCCCGGACAGCGTGACGCTGGCCCGGTCGACGGACCGGGCCAGCCTGCCGCGCCCGCGCCGCACGACCGGGTTTCGTATTGCCGCGGCATTGCCGGCCGCATGCGAAACGCTTCCAACGGACGGTCGGTGCCCGCGATTTTCTCCGGCAATATTGAGATGCGCATCCTGACGCCCGAGTTCAGCATGCCGCACGCATCTACCGGAATACCGGTCACCACGATAAAAATCGCGCGACTGGCATCGACACACGAAAACCAGACCGGCACAAAAACATCCACTATCGCAGCATCTATTGGTGAGCGATTTCACCCATTAGCGCGCGACGCCGCATCCAGACCGCATCAACATATTGATTTATATGAGTAATATTAAAATACAAGGCGGACCTTCCGAATACACGCCGGACTAACCCAGGCGCATGCCAGCGCCGCCGATCCGTTAAATCGATACCCGCGATTTCGATTTTACGCAAGCCGCCCCTTTTCTCAGGTTGACGATATCGCTTCCGTAATGAACAATCGTCTGCAGAATCGAAAACCGATTTTTCGAGACGAACGAGACCCGGGGGTTGCGCGACGGTTTTCCAGGTCGTTTGACGAAAAATCCCAACCAAAATCAATCAACCGGGCCAGAAATTCGCGAGCCATGAACCAGATTCAGACCATGCGTGTGTTCGTCTGCGTCGCCGAGCAGCAGAGCTTCCGGCGCGCGGCGCACCATCTAGGCGTGTCCAACGCGCTCGTCACGCGCTCGATCGCGATGCTCGAGTCTCACCTGAACACGCGGTTGATCCACCGCACCACGCGCAACCTGTCGCTGACCGAGGCCGGCCTGCGCTACCTCGACGGCTGCCGTGCGCTGCTCGAGGAATTCGACCACCTCGAGGCATCCGTCGCGCACGCCGTGCGCGAGCCGGCCGGCACGCTGCGCGTCGTCGCATCGGGCCTGCTGTCGCCGCTCGCGCTGACGCCGCTCGTCAGCAGTTTCCGGCACCGCTACCCCGAATTGCGCGTGCAGCTCACCGTCGCCGAGGGGCCGCTCGACGTGCTCGATTCGGGCTACGACGTCGGCATCGTGACCGGCAACCGGCTCGACGGCAACCCGACGCTGATCGGCCACGCGCTCACGCCGAACCCGTTCGTCGCTTGCGCGGCGCCCGCCTATCTCGAACGGCGCGGCGAGCCGCGCGCACCCGACGACCTGCCGGGCCACGACTGGGTCGCGCTCGCGCCGCACCAGCATGCGCCCGCGTGGCGGCTGGTCGGCCACGACGGCGTCACGCATTCGGTCACGGTGCGCCCGACCTGCACGGTCAACCAGCTGGCGCTCGTGCACGCTGCAACCGTCGCCGGGTCCGGCATCGCGGTACTGCCCGAGCCGAGCGTCGCCGACGCACTCGCCACCGGCACACTGGTGCGGCTGTTGCCCGCTTACCGGATCGACGACCCGGACGCGCAGCTGTCGCTCGTCTACCCGAACCGCCAGTACGTGCCGGCCCGCACGCGCAGCTTCGTCGAGCATGCGCTCGAGCATTTCGGCGCGCAGACGGCCCGCGAGCGGACCGGCTACGGCTTCCTGCACACGCCCGATCGCGCCGAGATCGTCGCGGGCCGGCAGACTGGCCTGCAGTAAACTGCACGCGACAGCCATCGGAGGTGCAGCGTGCGCGTGATCCTGTTCAGCAGCCGGCAGTACGACGACGAATCATTCACCGCCGCCAATCGGTCATTCGGTTATCGGCTGCACTTCCAGCCGTCGCACCTCGACGCGGAAACCGCGATCCTCGCGCACGGTTATGAGGTCGTCTGCCCGTTCGTCAACGACACCGTCGACGCGGCCGTGCTCGAACGGCTCGCCGACGGCGGCACGCGCCTGATCGCGCTGCGCTCGGCCGGCTTCAACCATGTCGACCTGGCGGCCGCCGAGCGGCTCGGCATCGCCGTCGTGCGGGTGCCCGCGTATTCGCCGCATGCGGTCGCCGAACACGCGGTCGCGCTGATCCTCGCGCTCAACCGCCGGCTGCCGCGCGCGGTCGCACGCACGCGCGAAGGCGACTTCTCGCTGAACGGCCTGCTCGGCTTCGACCTGCACGGCAAGACCGTCGGCGTGATCGGCACCGGCCTGATCGGCCGCGTGTTCGCGAAAATCATGATGGGCTTCGGGATGCATGTGCTCGCACATTCGATGCCGCCGTACGACGACGAACTGATCGCGTACGGCGCGCGCTACGTCGAGCTCGACGAACTGCTGCACCATGCCGATATCATCAGCCTGCACTGCCCGTTGCTACCGTCGACGCACCATCTGATCAACGCGCAGACGCTCGCGCGGATGAAGCACGGCGCGATGCTGATCAATACCGGCCGCGGCGGCCTGGTCGACGCGCCGGCGCTGATCGACGCGCTCAAGAGCGGCCAGCTCGGCCATCTCGGGCTCGATGTCTACGAGGAGGAAAGCGGCCTCTTCTTCGAGGATCACTCCGACCTGCCGCTGCAGGACGACGTGCTCGCGCGCCTGCTGACGTTCCCGAACGTGATCGTCACGTCGCACCAGGCGTTCTTCACGCGCGAGGCGCTCGCCGAGATCGCGCACACGACGCTGCTGAACATCGAGGCGTGGCACGCCGGCACGCCGACCAACGTCGTCACGACGGGGCGCTGAGCCACGTCGTTCCGCACGGCGTTGGCGGAGCGTTGGCGCGGCGCCTGAGCGCACGCGATCCATCAACGATTCGTCAATTTATTTCGACTGATGTAACGCCGCGCGCGCGGCGTCTGCTATCGTTGCGCCGACCTCTCCCTGCTTCTGCCGCTCATGCGTTTCGACGACTCCGCCATTGCCGCGGTCTACCGCGCCATCTTCGAACGGCGCGACATGCGCCACTTCACGCCGGCACCCGTCGATCCGGCCACGCTCGCGCGGCTGCTGCGCGCCGCGCACCACGCGCCGAGCGTCGGCTTCATGCAGCCGTGGCGCTTCATCCGCATCACCGATCCCGCGCTGCGCACCGCGATCCATGCGCTGGTCGAGGCCGAGCGCCGCGCAACCGCCGACGCGCTCGGCGAGCGGCAGGACGAATTCATGCGGCTGAAGGTCGAAGGCGTGCGCGAATGCGGCGAACTGCTGGTCGTCGCGCTGACCGACGACCGCGAGCGCCACGTGTTCGGCCGCCGCACGCTGCCGGAGATGGACCTCGCGTCGGCCGCCTGCGCGATCCAGAACATGTGGCTCGCCGCGCGCGCCGAAGGGCTCGGGATGGGCTGGGTGTCGCTGTTCGATGTCGACGCGCTGCGCACGTTGCTCGGCATGCCGACCGGCGCGAAGCCGATCGCCGTGCTGTGCGTCGGGCATGTCGACGCGTTCTATGCGAAGCCGATGCTCGAGGAAGAGCGGTGGGCCGCGCGGATGCCGATCGAGGCGTGCCTGTTCGAAAACGGCTGGGATGCGTCGGCGGCCGGGGTCGCCGAGGGCAACGCAGCATCCGGCGCGACCGGCGGATCGTCGCCGTCGCCCGAGGTTGCCGCACCGGACGACCGCTTCGGCTCGACACCCGCCGGCGCCGTGTCCGACCGCTGACGGGACGCACGAAGCGCGGAACGGCCGCTTCGCCGGTCTTGCTCCGACCCGATATTACGCCTCGCTCTCGCTCTCGACTTCGCCCTTGCCTTGCCACCGAGCGCTGAGCGCTGAGCACTGAGCACTGAGCACTGAGCACTGAGCACTGAGCACCGAGCACCGCCAAATCCCACACTTTGGGCGCGCCTTGGCCGTCACCCGTCGCACGCCGGCAACAACCATGTTGACCCCGAGCGTAGGGGTTTTCACTGAAGTAGAATCGCGGCTGATATCTCCTCGCCTCGCCCCTTCCGCGCATGCCGCGCCGATCTCGGGCCGCGGCCTTTTCCGTAGCCCACCGCGATGCCATTACCTCTTTTCGCCCTTGCCGTCGCCGCATTTGGAATCGGTACCACCGAGTTCGTGATCATGGGGCTGCTGCCCAACGTCGCCCGCGACCTCGGCGTGTCGATCCCGGCCGCCGGGATGCTCGTGTCGGGCTACGCGCTCGGCGTGACGATCGGCGCGCCAATCCTCGCGATCGTCACCGCGAAGATGCCGCGCAAGCGCGCGCTGATGGGCCTGATCGGGCTGTTCATCGCGGGCAACCTGTTCTGCGCGATCGCGCCCGGCTATGCGGTGCTGATGGCCGCGCGGGTCGTCACCGCGTTCTGCCACGGCGCGTTCTTCGGGATCGGCTCGGTGGTCGCGAGCAACCTCGTCGCGCCGAACCGCCGCGCGCAGGCGATCGCGCTGATGTTCACCGGCCTCACGCTCGCGAACGTGCTCGGCGTGCCGCTCGGCACCGCGCTCGGCCAGGCGTACGGCTGGCGCGCGACGTTCTGGGCCGTCACCGGCATCGGCATCGCCGCGGCCGCCGCGCTCGCGGTGTGCCTGCCGAAGCACCTCGCGATGCCCGACACCAGCATCACGCGCGAATTCAGCGTGCTGAAGCACCCGCAGGTACTGATGGTGCTCGGCATCAGCGTGCTCGCGTCGGCGAGCCTGTTCAGCGTGTTCACGTACATCACGCCGATCCTCGAGGACGTGACGGGCTTCTCGCCGCGCCAGGTCACCTACGTGCTGCTGCTGTTCGGTCTCGGCCTGACCGTCGGCGGCACGCTCGGCGGCAAGCTCGCCGACTGGCGCCGGATGCCGTCGCTGATCGCGACGCTCGCGCTGATCGGCATCGTCCTCGCGCTGTTCGCGGGCACGATGCACCTGCCGTTCGCGGCACTCGCGACGATCTTCGTCTGGGGCATCCTCGCGTTCGCGATCGTGCCGCCGCTGCAGATCCTGATCGTCGATCGCGCGAGCGACGCGCCGAACCTCGCGTCGACGCTGAACCAGGGCGCGTTCAACCTCGGCAACGCGACGGGCGCGTGGCTCGGCGGGATGGCGATCGGATCCGGCGTGTCGCTCGTGAACCTGCCGTGGGTCGGTGCAGCGATGGCGGTCGCTGCACTCGCGCTCACGCTGTGGTCGGCGTCGCTCGAACGCCGCCCGGTGAGCGGGCCGACCGGATACGTATGACGCGCGCGCGGCGGCGACGCGCGGCGGCACGGCGCGCGTCCGCGCCCGCGCGCCGCCGCGATCGTTGCGCACGCAACCCCATTCGATCCTGACGGCCTTCATGGACCTTTCAGGGGCCACGGTGTAGCATCGCGGCCGATGAAAGCCATTCTCAATCGTGATTTCCTCGCGCTGATCCTGAGCGTCGCGGTGGTCGGTCTCGGCACCGGCGCCACGATGCCGCTCACCGCGCTCGCCTTGACCGAAGCCGGACACGGCACCAACGTCGTCGGCATGCTGACGGCCGCGCAGGCCCTGGGCGGCCTCGCGATCGTCCCGTTCGTCACCGCGCTCGCACGGCGCATCGGCGCGCGCCGCGCGATCGTCGTGTCGGTCGTGCTGCTCGCCGCGGCCACCGCGCTGATGCAGTTCACGTCGAACCTGATCGTGTGGGGCGCGCTGCGCGTGCTGTGCGGCGCGGCGCTGATGCTGCTGTTCACGATCGGCGAGGCATGGGTCAACCAGCTCGCCGACGACTCGACACGCGGCCGCGTGGTCGCGATCTACGCGACCAATTTCACGCTGTTCCAGATGGCGGGCCCGGTGCTCGTCAGCCAGATCGCCGGCGCGACGCGCATCCGTTTCGCGCTGTGCGGCGCGCTGTTCCTGCTCGCGCTGCCGGCGCTCGCGACGATCCGGCGCGCGCCGCTCGCCGGCGACGACGCACATCACGCAGCGCACGACAGCTGGTTCGCCGTACTGCCGCGCATGCCCGCGCTGATCATCGGCACGGGCTTCTTCGCGCTGTTCGATACGCTCGCGCTGTCGCTGCTGCCGCTCTATGCGATGGATCACGGCGTCGCGAGCGCGACCGCCGTGCTGCTCGCGTCGATCATGCTGTTCGGCGACACCGCGATGCAGTTCCCGATCGGCTGGCTCGCGGACAAGCTCGGCCGCGAACGCGTGCACCTCGGCGCGGGCTGGATCGTGCTCGCAGGCCTGCCGCTGCTGCCGTTCGTGATCGCGAACCCGTGGCTATGCTGGCCGCTGCTGTTCGTGCTGGGCGCGGCGGCCGGCAGCATCTACACGCTGTCGCTCGTCGCGTGCGGCGAACGCTTTCGCGGCGCGGCGCTCGTCACCGCGAGCTCGCTCGTGTCGGCGTCGTGGAGTGCCGCGAGCTTCGGCGGTCCGCTGGTCGCCGGCGCATTGATGGAGCAACTCGGCAGCAACGCGCTGATCGGCGTGCTGGTCGTGTGCGTCGCCGCATTCGTCGCGGCAGCGCTGTGGGAACGACGCGCCGCGTTGCAGCGCGCGGTCTGACGCTGACGCTGACGCTGACGCTGACGTTGGCGTTGGCGTTGGCGTTGATGCCGATGCCGATGCCGACACCGACGCGCACGCTGGCGCAGACTCAAACACCCTGACGCTGAAACGCGTGCGCAGCATCACCCACCAGCACGCATCGACGCACGCGCGCGCCCCGCCGACAAAACGAAAACGGCCCACTTAATGCGGGCCGCCCTGTCCTTCCGGACTACGCGCTACATGTCGCGCCGCGATCCGTCACGCGCCCCGCGCGGGAAGGATCTTGCCGGCACAGGTGCCGAAGCCGACGCGATAACCATCGCCCTGGCACCACCCGGCGAGCGTGAGCTCGTCGCCGTCCTCGATGAACGCGCGGCTGCCGCCGCCGTTCAGCGCGAGCGGCTCCTTGCCGTTCCACGTCAGTTCGAGCAGGCTGCCGAACGAATCCTTCGTCGGCCCGCTGATCGTGCCCGAACCCATCAGGTCGCCCACGCGCGTGTTGCAGCCCGCGACCGTGTGATGCGCGAGCTGCTGCGCCATCGTCCAGTACATGTGCCTGAAGTTGGTGCGGCAGATCGACGTCGCTTCGGCCGCACCTTCGGCGCGCAGCGTCACTTCGAGCGCGATGTCGAATGCATGCTTGCCCGCGTGCCGCAGATACGCGAGCGGCTGCGGCGACTGTTCGGGCTGCGCGACGCGAAACGGTTCGAGCGCGTCGAGCGTGACGATCCAGGGCGAGATCGTCGTCGCGAAGCCCTTCGAGTTGAACGGGCCGAGCGGCACGTATTCCCACTGCTGGATGTCGCGCGCGCTCCAGTCGTTCAGCAGCACCATCCCGAAGATGTGCGCTTCGGCATCCTCGCACGCGATCGGCTCGCCAAGCGCATTGCCGCGGCCGACGATGAAGCCCGTCTCCAGTTCGATGTCGAGCTTGCGGCACGCGCCGAACACCGGACGCTCCTGGTCGGGCAGCTTCAGCTGCCCGTTCGGGCGCCGCACCGGCGTGCCGCTCACGACCACCGACGACGCACGGCCGTTGTAGCCGATCGGCATCTCCGACCAGTTCGGCAGCAGCGCATTCTTCGGATCGCGAAACATCGAGCCGACGTTGGTCGCATGCTCCTTCGACGAATAGAAATCGGTGTAGCCGGGAATGTCGACCGGCAGGTGCAGCGTCGCGTCGCGCTGCGCGACGAGCGCTTGCGCGCGCAACGCGGCGTCATCGCGCAGTCGCGCGTCGTCGCGCGAAAACAGCGTCGACAGCTGCACGCGCACGCCGCGCCACGCATCGCGGCCGAGCGCGATGAACGCATTGAGCGTCGGCGCGGCGAACACGTCGGCGCCGGCCGGCAGCGTCACGAGGCCCGCACGCGCGAGCGCGGCGAGGTCGACGATCTGGTCGCCGAGCGCGACGCCCGCGCGGCGCGCCGGTTGCTTCGCATCGCTGAAGATCCCGAACGGCAGGTTCTGGATCGGGAAATCGCAGGCGGGATCGTTCGCCGTCTCGACCCAGCTCTTGCGAGCCGGGTCGAGCGTCGCGCGCCAGTCTTGGGTATCGCTCATCGTTGCTCCGGATTGAAGTGTTTCCTGATGCCTTGCCAGCATTCGAAGTAGTCGGCCTGCAGCTGCGCCGTGTCGAGCGCATAGCGCGTCGGCCGGATCAGCGTGCGGGTTTCGAACATGAACGCCATCGTCGCGTCGACCTTGTGCGGCTTCGTCGTGTCGCTCGCCGACGCCTTCTCGAACGTGTCCGCGTCCGGCCCGTGGCCCGACATGCAGTTGTGCAGGCTCGCGCCGCCCGGCACGAAGCCTTCGGCCTTCGCGTCGTACGCGCCGTGCACGAGCCCCATGAACTCGCTCGCGACGTTGCGGTGGAACCAGGGCGGGCGGAACGTATCCTCGGCCGCGAGCCAGCGTGGCGGGAAGATCACGAAGTCGATCGTGTCGACGCCCGGCGTGTCGCTGGGCGACTGCAGCACGAGGAAGATCGACGGATCGGGATGGTCGAAGCTGATCGAGCCGATCGTGTTGAACAGGCGCAGGTCGTATTTGTACGGCGCGTAGTTGCCGTGCCACGCGACGACGTCGAACGGCGAATGGCCGATGTCCGCGCGCCACAGGCGCCCGTTCAGCTTCGCGACCAGCTCGAACGCGCCTTCGCGATCCTCGTACGCGGCCTGCGGCGTGAGGAAATCGCGCGGGTTCGCGAGCCCGTTCGAACCGATGGGGCCGAGGTCAGGCAGGCGCAGCAGCGCGCCGAAGTTCTCGCAGATGTAGCCGCGCGCATCGCCGTCCGGCAGCGCGACGGAAAAACGCACGCCGCGCGGAATCACCGCGATCTCGAACGGCTCGACGTCGAGCCGGCCGAATTCGGTCGCGATGAAGAGCCGCCCCTGCTGCGGCACGATCAGCAGCTCACCGTCGGCGCTATAGAAAAAGCGGTCCTGCATCGAGCGGTTCGCCGCGTACAGGTGGATCGCACAGCCGTTCATCGCGGCCGCCGAACCGTTGCCGGCCATCGTCACGAGCCCTTCGACGAAATCGGTCGGCTCGACCGGCATCGGCAGCGGATCCCAGCGCAGCTGGTTCGGCGGCGTCGGCGGCACGTCGGCCGAGTCGCCGAATTCCGACACGAGCCGCTGCGGGCCCGTGAACGGCTCGAACGGCCGGTGCACGGCCGCCGGCCGGATCCGGTACAGCCACGAGCGGCGGTTGTGGCTGCGCGGTGCGGTAAACGCGGTGCCCGACAGCTGCTCCGCATACAGCCCGTACGGCGCGCGCTGCGGCGAGTTGCGGCCGTGCGGCAGCGCGCCGGGCAGCGCCTCGGTCGCGAATTCGTTCGCGAATCCGCTCAGGTAGCCGGCGGTCGCCGGTTTCGACAGGTCAAGCGTCATCGTTTCCTTTCTCCATCAATTCAAGGCGGCGTTCGGCGCCTGCGCCCCGCTGCGCCGCGTGACGCCGGCCAGGCCCAGCACGAACAGCGCCGAGCACAGCACGGGCACCGCGGCCGCATGGAACAGCGCGCCGTTGGTCCAGTTGAGCGCAATCAGTTGTCCGCCGACGAGCGGCCCGAGCACCGAGCCGATCCGGCCGATGCCGAGGCTCCAGCCGATGCCGGTCGAGCGCAGCGACGTCGGGTAATACTGGCCCGCGAGCGCGTTCACGGCCGGCTGCCCGCCGACCACGCAGAACCCGCCCGCGAACACGACGAGCAGCAGCCACGGCAGCGCATGCGCGACCGAGCCGATCAGCCCCACCGACACGGCCGCGCATGCGAAGCACGCGAACAGCACGCGCACGAAGCCGTAGCGTTCGATGAACCAGCCGAGCGACAGCGTGCCGATCACGCCGCCCGTCTGCAGCACCGTGCCGACGATCACCGCCGTGCCCGGCGAATAGCCCGCGTCGCGCATCACCGTCGGCAGCCAGTTCGACAGGAAGTACAGGTCGATCAGGTTCATGAAGCTGATTGCCCACAGCAGCAGCGTGACCGGCAGGCGGCCATGACGGAACAGCTCGGCGACCGGCGCGCCGCTCGCCGCGCGCTCGCGCACGACGAGGCGCGTGGTCGCGTCGATGCCGGCCTGCGGCGCGAAGCGCGCGAGCCAGTCGCGTGCCTGCGCGTCGCGCCCTTTCAGCACCAGGAACTGCAGCGATTCGGGCAGCCGCGCGAACATCGCGAGCGTCAGCACCAGCGGCACCGCGCCGCCGACGAAGAACACCGAGCGCCAGCCGAGCGCCGGAATCAGCGCGGCGCTGATGAAGCCGCCGAGCGCGGCGCCGAGCGTGAAGCCGCACGACACGATCATCATCCGCTTCACGCGATGGGCGGCCGGGCTGAACTCGCCGACCAGCGCCATCGCGTTCGGCATGATGCAGCCGAGGCCGAGGCCCGTGACGAAGCGCAGCGCCATCAGCACCGGGATCGAACCCGCGAACGGCGTCGCGAGCATCGTCACCGCGAAGAACAGCGTCGAGCCGATCAGCACCGGGCGCCGCCCGATCCGGTCGGCCAGCACCGACAACCCGAGCGCGCCGAGCAGCATCCCGAACAGGCTCGCGCTGAACACGGGCCCGAGCGCCTGCTTCGGCACGCCCCATTCGGCGATCACGCTCGGCGCGACATACCCCATCGCCTGCGCATCGAAGCCGTCGATCACGAGGCACAGCCCGCACAACACGAGCAGCATCCAGTGAAAGCCCGGGCGATGCGTGTCGTCGATCACGCGCTCGACTTCGAGCACGCGCGCGTCGGCCGGCGCCGCGCTCATTGCGCCGCCTCGGCGGCCGGATGCACGGGCGGCGTCACGCCCTGACGCGCGAGCGCCATCGCTTCGCGCAGCACGTCGGCGTCGCCGATCTGGTTCGCGAGCAGCAGGATCAGCTTCGCGTTGACGAGCTGGCTGTCGGCGTCCGACAGGTCGCGATGCATGTCGATCAGCGCTTCGTAGAACGCGTCCGGATCGGCCAGGCGCGGGCGGGTGTCGAGTCGGGGCATGACGGGTGTCTCCGGTATCGTTGTCGTGGTCAGTGCGCGGTTGCGCGTGCGCAGGTCGCGCGCGCCAGTGCGTCGGCGATCGCCTGGCGCTCGAGCGTGCGCATCCGTGCGCAGACGTGCTGGTCGGGACGCAGCAGGTAGAACGTGCCGGGCTTCGCGTCGTAGCGTTGCGCGACGAGACCGTCGACGTCCTCCACGACGTCGACGCCGGCCACCGGTTGCGCATGCCCGGCCGGCACGACCAGCACCGGCCGGACCGGCAGCGCGAGGCCGTCGAGCGCCTGCGCGAGCGCGGCGGCGTCGCCGGGCAGCCCGAACAGCATGCCCGCGAAACCGTCGCCCAGATGCCGCAGCAGCCAGCCGGACGCACCCTGCGCGCGCACCGGCGCATCGGCCGCCGCCGCGCCCGGCCGCATCGCGCACCCGAACGCGTCGCCGTTGCGGTCCGGCGTGTTCAGCGGCGAATCGGTCAGCACGGCAGGCACCGACAGGCGGCCGCTGTTCACGAGCTTGCGCGCGAATTCGCAGTCGCGCGCAAGCTTCAGCGTCGCGTCGCGGAACACGCGCGATACCGCGCTCTTCGGCGTGATGAAGTCGGTCGAGCGCGTCGAATTGCGGATGTTCTCGTCGGCCGCGAACTCGCGCTCGCTCGCATAGGTGTCGAGCAGGCGGTCGTCAGCGCGACCGTCGAGCACGAGCTTCAGCTTCCACGCGAGGTTGTCCGCGTCCTGCACGCCGCTGTTCGCGCCGCGCGCACCGAATGGCGACACGCCGTGCGCGGAATCGCCCGCGAACAGCACGCGGCCATGACGGAAACTGTCCATCCGCTGGCAGCGGAACGTATAGACGCTCACCCATTCGAGCTCGAACTCGACGTCCGGCCCGAGCAGCGCGCGCACGCGCGGGATCACGCGTTCCGGCTGCTTCTCGGCGACCGGATCGGCGTCCCAGCCGAGCTGGAAGTCGATGCGCCACACGTTGTCGGGCTGACGGTGCAGCAGCACCGACTGGTTGCGGTGGAACGGCGGATCGAACCAGAACCAGCGTTCGGTCGGGAATTCCGCCTTCATCTTCACGTCGGCGATCAGGAAGCGGTCCTTGAACGTGCGGCCGCGGCTCTCGAGGCCCATCGCCGCGCGCATCGGGCTGCGCGAGCCGTCGGCCGCGATCACGTATTGCGCGCGCAGCGTCTCGATCCCTTCCGGCGTCTCGACGGTGAGCGTCGCGTGTTCCGCCGACTGCGCGACACCCGTCACCTTGTGCTTCCAGCGAATCTCGAGGTTGGGCAGCGCGAACGCGCGCTCGGCCAGATAGCCTTCGACGTAGTACTGCTGCAGGTTGATGAACGCGGGACGCGCGTGGCCTTCCTCCGGCAGCAGGTCGAACGCATACAGCTGTTCGTCCTGCAGGAACACCTTGCCGACATGCCAGCTCACGCCCTTGTCGACGAAGCGCTCGCCGCAGCCGAGCCGGTCGAAGATCTCGAGCGTGCGCTTCGCGAAGCAGATCGCGCGCGAGCCCGTCGACAGCGTGTCGTCGTCGTCGAGCAGCACGACCGGCACGCCCTGCTGCGCCAGGTCGATCGCGGCCGACAGGCCCACCGGGCCCGCGCCGACGACGATCACCGGGTGGAGGGTCGCGTCATCGCCGGCGGCGCGCGTCGCGCGCGGCCGGTAGTCGAACTTCAGCGTCTGGTAATCGATGCTCATGGTCGCCATCCGCTCCTCAACCCTGCCGTGCGCATGCCGGCGCGCGCAGCGTCGTTCCGCTCATGCCCGTTGCCCGCCGCCGCCGCGGCCCGCCCTGTTCCGTCCACTTCCTGTCAACCGCCACGTCTCGCTCCTTGCTTCCTGTTGATCCGATTCGGGAAACGGCACCGCTGCGGGCGCCCGAACGCCGCTTTTCTTGATCGGCGACACATTCTTGGATTTACGAATAGTAAAACCAATTACGAATAGTGAAATCAACGTAAACCCTAGCCGCCAGTTCCGGAACGGGATAACCATATGAGCGAAACGCCAAGCCGAGCCGGGCTCGCGCTGCTAATATCGAGAGATGAGGCGGCCCTTTCGGCCGCCATTTTTTCCTTCCCACGCCGATGATTCCGCCCAACATTCCCGAGCTGGTCGTCCGTGCCGGGCAACTGCCGTATCTGCGGGAACACCTTGCGCTCGCCGAGGGCGGCACCGCGTGCGCCAATCTGCCGGAGCGCACGCTTGCGAGCGCCTATGAACCGATCTACGACGTGACGATGCCCGGCGCGCCGCAGTCGACGTCGTTCGCGGACGCGATCGAGCGCTACGGCGACGAACTCGGCTTCCAGGCCGTCACGCTGGTCACGGGCACGCCGCACGACCCGGTCGATTCGGCCGTCGACGACCAGACGCTCGTCGCGATCGACCGGCTGTCGCGCGCGCTGCACGCGATCAACTTCTTCGGCGCGCAACGTCACGGGCTGCTGTTCCTGCGCGTGCACGAACGGCTGCTCAAGAGCGTGAAGTACGACCACGGCAAGCATTTCTCGTCGGTGCTGCAGCGCTTCGGGCTGCCGACCGAGCGGGTCGTGATCGAGCTGCCGGCCGTCGCGGTCGCGCACAAGACCTTCCTCGGCTACCTGACGCGCAGCTACCAGCATCACGGCTTCAAGGTCGCCGACAAGCTGCCCGACCCGGGCCGGATCCTCGCGGTCGAATCGGAGATGGCGCGGCCCGACTACATCAAGATGGATGCGGGCATCGCTCTGCGCGACGGGATGGTGAAGGCGCTGGTCGCGTATGCGCAGCGCGTGCGGATTCCGCTGATTTTCGACGGCGTCGTCGACGAGACGCAGTGCGAGCTGCTGCGCCAGCACGACGTGCGGTTCATGCAGGGGCCGGTGTTCGCGAAGGTCGTCACGGCCTGATTGGCGGTGTGGCTGCCGGCGCGCGGGGAGCGCCGCGCAGGATCGTGGATTCGATTCAGCGAGCGGGTTGCGGCGGGGATCGGGATGTCGGCGCGCCTATTCGCGTGCCCGGACACCCCAGCGACGCGCCGCGCGCAGGGCCCGTTTCAGACCGTCTGCCCGAGCCGCTGCGCGAGCGCCTTCAGCTTCGGCCCGACCTGCGTGCGGAACACGTCCTCGTCCATCGACGACGCAGGCCCGCTGCAGCTCAGGATCAGCCAGCGCCCCTCGCGCGGCTCGCGAAACGGCACGGCGGCCGCGTTCACGTCCATGTGCCACGCGCGGAACGAATAACAGCATCCGCCCGCGGAGAATTCGGCCACCGCGTCCTGTGCGGCCGCGACGAGCGCATCCGCGTCGGCCGCGCCGCCCGCCGCCCGGTGCAGATCCGCATAGAGCGCGCGGCGCACGTCCTCCGGCTGCACGGCCAGGTACGCGCGGCCCATCGAGCTCGTCAGCATCGACAGCCGCGAGCCGGGCGCCAGCCCGAGCGTCAGCGCCGTTTCGCTGCGGATCGTCTCCAGATAGATCATGTCGAGCCCGTCCCGGCAGCCGAGCGACACGGCCGCGCCGATCTCGCGCGCGAGCGCCTGCATGTGCGGCCGCGCGAGATCGAGCGTCCCCGAGCCGGACAGCAACGCGTAGCCGAGCGACAGCACGCCGGCGTCGAGCGCATACTTTCCGAGCGTCTCGTCGTAGCGCAGGTAGCCGAGCACGGTCAGCGTGTAGGCGAGCC
Organism: Burkholderia sp. BCC1988; assembly: GCF_905339895.1. Lineage (NCBI taxonomy): Bacteria > Pseudomonadati > Pseudomonadota > Betaproteobacteria > Burkholderiales > Burkholderiaceae > Burkholderia > Burkholderia sp. BCC1988. The sequence continues at coordinate 302,622 of NZ_CAJPHA010000003.1, read as the reverse complement.
GGTTCACCGTCGCCTTCGGCAGCCCGGTGCGCTCCGCGAAGTCGCGATTGCCGAGCATCGTCTCGCCGGGCCGGAATGCGCGCAGCAGGTCGAGCCCGCGCGCGAGCGCAACGACGAACTTGCGTTCGTCGATCGTGGTTTCGTCGATGGTTGAAAGCGTCATCTGATGCTACACTGGGTTCGTTTTGCAAAACATTGTTCCGCACAGCGGAACTTGAGTCAAGCGAACTTTAGACATCGGGCCAGGCGGCGAAGCGCCAACCCGGGGCCGATCGCAAAGCATGGGGCCCGAGCCAGCGCTGAAGCACCGACTCGGGCCGACCGCGAAGCCGACAGGAGATGAAACGATGGCTGCTGCAACTTTTCATTGGGACGATCCGCTGCTGCTCGACCAGCAACTGACCGAAGAAGAGCGGATGGTGCGCGATGCCGCGCACGCGTACGCGCGGGACAAGCTCGCGCCGCGCGTGACCGAAGCGTTCCGCCACGAGCGCACCGACGCCGAGATCTTCCGCGAGATGGGCGAGATCGGCCTGCTCGGCCCGACGATTCCTGAAGAATACGGCGGCCCCGGCCTCAATTACGTGAGCTACGGGCTGATCGCGCGCGAAGTCGAGCGCGTCGACTCCGGCTACCGCTCGATGATGTCCGTGCAGTCGTCGCTCGTGATGGTGCCGATCCACGAATTCGGCTCGGACGCGCAGAAGCAGAAATACCTGCCGAAGCTCGCGAGCGGCGAATGGATCGGCTGTTTCGGGCTGACCGAGCCGAACCACGGCTCCGACCCGGGCAGCATGGTCACGCGCGCGAAGAAGGTGCCCGGCGGCTATTCGCTGTCCGGCGCGAAGATGTGGATCACCAACTCGCCGATCGCCGACGTGTTCGTCGTGTGGGCGAAACTGGAAGAAAACGGCAAGGACGCGATCCGCGGCTTCATTCTCGAGAAGGGCTGGAAAGGCCTGTCGGCGCCGGCGATCCACGGCAAGGTCGGGCTGCGTGCGTCGATCACCGGCGAGATCGTCCTCGACGAGGTGTTCGTGCCCGAAGAGAATCTGATGCCCGACGTGAGCGGCCTGCGCGGCCCGTTCACGTGCCTGAACTCCGCGCGCTACGGGATTGCCTGGGGCGCGCTCGGCGCAGCCGAGTCCTGCTGGCACACCGCGCGCCAGTATGTGCTCGACCGCAAGCAGTTCGGCCGCCCGCTCGCCGCGAACCAGCTGATCCAGAAGAAGCTCGCCGACATGCAGACCGAAATCACGCTCGGCCTGCAAGGCGTGCTGCGTCTCGGCCGGATGAAGGACGAAGGCACGGCGGCCGTCGAGATCACGTCGATCATGAAGCGCAACTCGTGCGGCAAGGCACTCGACATCGCGCGGCTCGCGCGCGACATGCTCGGCGGCAACGGCATCTCGGACGAATTCGGCGTCGCGCGCCACCTCGTGAACCTCGAAGTGGTGAATACGTACGAAGGCACGCACGACATCCATGCGCTGATCCTCGGCCGCGCCCAGACGGGCATCCAGGCATTCTTCTAATCATTCGGATGCACGGCGCGGCGCCGCTTGCGTCGCATCGTCGCCGCTGAAACGACACGGCCCGCCCGGCATCGCTGCCGGGCGGGCCGTTTTCATCGACGCGCGTTCGTCACGCGCCGCCGATGCGGCAGCCGCTCCTTACTTGTTCGGCTGCGGCGTGAGGCGCAGGTACGGGCGCACGGCGTTGAAGCCCTTCGGGAAGCGTTTCTTCAGCTCTTCCGGATCCTGCAGCGACGGCACGATCACGACGTCGTCGCCGTCCTTCCAGTTGCCGGGCGTCGCGACCTTGTAATTGTCGGTCAGCTGCAGCGAGTCGATCACGCGCAACACTTCGTCGAAGTTACGGCCGGTGCTGGCCGGATAGGTGATGGTGAGCCGCACCTTCTTGTTCGGGTCGATCACGAACAGCGAGCGCACCGTCAGCGTTTCGTTCGCGTTCGGGTGGATCATGTCGTACAGCTGCGAAACCTTGCGGTCCGCGTCGGCGATGATCGGGAAACCGACCACGGTCGACTGCGTTTCGTTGATGTCGTTGATCCAGCCCTTGTGCGATTCGACGCCGTCGACCGACAGCGCGATCACCTTCACGTTGCGTTTCTCGAATTCGCCCTTCAGCTTCGAGGTCAGCCCGAGTTCAGTCGTGCACACCGGCGTGTAATCGGCCGGGTGCGAGAACAGGACACCCCAGCTGTCGCCCAGCCACTCGTGAAACTTGATGGGGCCCAGGCTCGATTCCTGCTCGAAATCCGGTGCGATGTCGCCAAGACGCAGACTCATGATGTTCCCTCCTCGAACGATGCTGGTTGAAACCGCGCGCTGGATGGCGCGGGACAGTCCATCAGCTTACGGGAAGCAATGAGACATGCGAACGATTATTACGTTTGATATTCATACTTTTTTGTCATTTTTGCCGGGTGGCGGCGCGGCACGAATGGCGCCCAGGGAAACTTTTCGTATCGTCTGAAGCTCTGTTGACGATTACGAGTCGTTTACCATGCAGTCTTGCACTGCCGCCGTTTATTTGTCCCGGCTCGCCAGCGGGCAGGCGTTTCGCTAGGATGTGAACCTGCAGCATGACAGCATGAAGGGAGTTGCAATGTCGGAAATCAACAAGGAGAAACTGATGTCGGATATCAAAACCGTTCTCGCGGACGCCGAGGATCTGCTCAAGCAAGCGGCGAGCAGCACGGGCGACCGTGCGGCCGAACTGCGCGAAAAAGCCCTGTCGCGCCTGAAGCAGGCCAAGGAAAAGGCAACCGACGTCCAGGTCGTGGTGGTCGAGAAAGGCAAGAAGGCCGCGCGCGCGACCGACGACTACGTGCACGAGCATCCGTGGACGTCGATCGGCGTCGCTGCCGGCGTCGGTGTGCTGATCGGCCTGCTGATCAACCGCAAGTAACGCGCTCGGCGCCGTTCCGCCCCATGCGCCGCCCGGTGCGGCACATGGGCGCCGAAGCCGGCCGGCGGTTCGCCGCCGGCCAGCTTTGACCTAGACGCTCACTGCGCGCGCAAGCGCCTTATTCATGACGACAGACACCCACTCGCAGCCGTCCGGCCAGGGACCGTTGCGCCGCTTCGTCGGCTCCGCGATCGGCCTGCTGCAGACGCGCCTCGAACTGGTCGGCATCGAACTCGCCGAGGAGAAGGAACGCCTGATGGGCGTGCTGTTCCTCGGGCTCGCGGCCATGATGCTCGCGACGATGGCGCTCATCAGCCTGACCGTGCTCGTCACGATCGCGTTCTGGGACACCTACCGGTGGCAATCGCTCGCGGTCATCACCGCGCTGTACGCGATCGCCGGTATCGCATGTGCGCTGAAGGCGCGCACGGGCCTGCGCGAGGCGCCGACCGTGTTCGAAGCAACGCTCGCCGAGCTCGAGAAAGACCGCGAGGCTTTCCGCGGCAAGCCGTGAACGCAGTCGCGTTCACCCCTCTCACCTACTTCGCCGACGCGCCATGAGCCAGAACGTCACGGGCCACTCGCCCCGCCCCCATTCGTCGCGATCGAAGTGGAGCGCGTCGCAGCATCGCGCGCTCCGCAAGGAATTGCTGATCCTGCGATCCGAGGTCGAGCGGCTCGAGCTTGCCGAAGCCGCCGCCGAAATGCGCCACGCCGTCACGCGCTTCAGCTGGCTCAAGGTGTTCATCCCCGGCCTGTCGAGCGGCAAGTTGAGCCAGTCCGCCAAGAACCTGAACGCGAACCTCGGCCAGCTCGTCAACCAGTATCCGATGCTGAGTTCGCTCGCGTCGCTCGTGCTGGCGAAACCCATTCGATCGCTGCTGCGCGCGAGCGCGGGCCCCGCGCTGAAGTGGGGCACCGTCGGCTTCGCCGCGTGGGAGTTCTACCGGATCTGGAAACAGTCGCGCGATGAACGCGCAATGGCCGCGAACGACGACTGATACGCAACGACGGGCGTGCGCGGCCATCCGGCGGTGTGCGTTTTCCGTACGTGATCGGATGATCGGGTAATCGGGCGATCAGCGCACGCCCCAGCATGTCCGCTCCAGTGTCTCGGTCACTGCGTCGCTCGATCCCGTATTGCCTTTCGTGCCGTCCGAACGCAGCGTGAATGCGCCGCATGCATCGGCGCGCATCGGGCCTGCCTCGAGCGGGTTCGCAACGAGTTCGTAGACGACCTGTGCATCGTCGCCGACCGATCGCTTCAACCCCACGCGGTAAATCGCCCGCCCGTCCGGCGGTGCCTGTGCGTATGCGTCCGGCAACGTCTGCGGCGCCGGGCCGTCCAGCGTTTCGAGATATTGAGCGGCGCGATACAGCGCGGCAACCGCGGACGCACGATGCATGCGCGCGACATGTTCGCGATGCGACGGGACGCCCCACGCGGCCAGCACGGCGACGATCGCAAGCACGATCATCAGTTCGAGCAACGTGAACGCCGCCGACCGGCGCAGCAATCCAGGCGCTTTCATCGATGCACCGCCGCGACGCGACGCCAGCGCTGCGCCACGATGCGTCCGTCGCGCAGCGCGACCTGGCTCTGCAGCCAGACTACGCTCGACGCATGGCCGCCGACACCACGCGCGGTGACGAGGTAAGCACGACTCCCTTGCGGACCGACGCCTCGCCAGGCTTCGATCAGACAACGCGGCGGCTGGGCCGCCATCGGCCAGGAGGCGAACGGCGCGAATGCATCGTCGACACCCAGCGCGGGCGTACGCCGCCATGCATCCGGCTCGCCGGGTGATAGCGGTTCGTCCATGTACGGCGCCCCGCCGCGAAGCAATCGCGCGGTACAGGCGGCCAGTGCTGCGTCGGCCGCGTGAAATGCAATCAACCGGTCCGACAATGCACGCGCGCGGCGCGATTCCGTCAGCGCGGATTCGAACCATGTGCCGGTCAGCGCAGCGACCGCCGCGCCGACCGCGATCACGGCAGGCAATGCAAGACCCGCGTCGCGACGCCAGCCGCGGCTGGCGGATGGAAAGCATGCGCGCGTCGTTCTTCCGCTCAGCATGAGGCCCTCACCGCTTGCTGTGAGTCGAAGAAAGCAACGATGCGCCCCCTTGCTCGGCCGGCCGCGATTCGCATCGCAAGCTCGCCGACGAATCCGGTTGCATGGATCATCGCACTACCTCGTGGTCCTGCGCCGCGTCGCGGACGGGATCCGCGAATGCGACCGCGGCATTGCGCAACGCGACGATTCGATGCAGCACCAGATGCGCGCGATCGTCCCGCGAAACGGCCGTGCGACCGTCGCAATCGACATGACGCGCGGGCCCGTCAATCGGTTCGCCACGCGCCCGCACGCATACGTGCACGGCGACGACATCGCGCCAGTCGCCGGCACCCATCGCTTCCGCGTCGACGAACCGCGCGCCTGCGCGACGCAGGTAACGGACCCGCAGTTGATCGATGCCGGACACGACGGGTTGCGGCGTACCCGGGCGCCCGCTTCCCTCGCAGTACAACTCCGGCTCGCCCGTCGACGGGCTGACATGCGCGTCGAAACGGTTTTCCACGAGCGGCCGCTCACCGGGAGCGCCGACACCCTGCCCGAGACAATCCGACACCTGCGCACCGACCGTCGGCCACGTCGACACGGCATCGCCGACATACCGAACCAGCACCGCATCCGACGCTGCGCGCACGGCTTCGCAGCGCACCTGCGCGCCATCGCCTCGCACGCGCCCCGCGGAACAACCGAACACCGGCGGCAGCGACGATGCCCCTTCGACATCGAGCGGACGAAACCCGGCCATCTGGATCTGCTGGCCGATCAGCATCAGCGCGGTCGCGGCCGCATCGCGCATCCGGAACCCGTCTTCCGCGCGCTGCTGCGCGATGCGCTGGGCGTGGTACAGCGCACCGGCCGCGGCAAGCACGAGCAGGCCGACGGTCATCGCGATCAGCACTTCGAGCAGCGTATGCGCGCGGCTGCGGCGATCAGCGTTCGTCCGCATCGGCATGGGCCTCCCGAAACGGTATCCGCACGCACGACGCCGGCTTGACCGTCGCCCCCGCACCTTCACATCGCGTGGAAGTCGCCGCGTAGGCGTTGGTGTCGCGCCAGCCGACCACCACGTAGCGGACACCGGCCGGCCCATCGTCGAGCGTCATCGTGCCGCCGGGCAGCGATGCAGCCGCGAGCGCCGCGATGCCGTCGTCGGCGCCCGTCGCCGCGCGCCGGCGCTCGATGCGAGCGTCGGCCAGCCACAGCGCGCGTTCACGCCAGATCGTCGCCCGCTGCGCGCGCGTCATCGCGAGCTGACTGCCGGCCACGGCCAGCATCACGGTTGCGAGCAACGCGATGGCCAGCACCGCTTCGAGCAGCGACGTGCCGCGCATCGACTTGCGCGCGCACTTCATGCCGCGTCGCAACGACCGGCGACGACGCGTGCCCGACCGCCCGCCGCGATCCGGATGCAGCGCGACACGCGTGCGTCGTCGCCGGACAGCGCACGCTGCGGACGCAATTCGAAACGCCGGATCCCGCCGATCACCTGGCCTGCCGACGGCGCAAATGCCAGATCGTGCGCCGCGCCCGCGATAGCGACGTCGGCATCGCGCGGATAGCGCCGCAGCACGCGCGGCTGCCCGTCGAACTGCCCGCTGACGATCCAGCCGCACGACCATTCCGCCGGATCGCACCGCTCGCCGGGCCGCACGCAGTCGCCATCGCGCCCGGCCCTGCACAGCGTGACACGCACGCCGAGACGCGTCGCCTCGGTGCGCGCGAACGACAGCGCACCGAGCAGCGCGAGCGCGCGGGCCTCCACGCGTTCGCGCATGCGCCACTGATCGAATGCGGGCGCGGCGTAAAGTCCGATCGCGGCTGCCAGCGCGATCGCGACCATCAACTCGACGAGCGTGAAGCCGCCGCATCGCATGCGTTTTTCAACACCCTGCCGGTGCAGTCCCATCGCGATCGCCCTCCGTCAACGTGATGCGTCGACTGTAGCGACGCGAGCGAACGCGCGCCATTAGCCGAACGGCCGACTGGCGACATGCGATCGCAGCCGACACAATCGGCGCGAACTGAACCCACGGAGAAGACGATGAACGGACGCAGCGCGTCAGCGCTTACGCGGAGGCTTGGAGGGGGACGCGCGACGGAACTCTTCGATCACGTCGGCAAATTCGGAAACGTCCTCGAACCGGCGGTAAACCGATGCGAAACGGACATAGGCGATCGTATCGAGGCCGCGCAGCTCGTTCATCACGAGTTCGCCGAGCTTCTCGCTACGCACTTCACGCTCGCCGGTTGCGAGCAGCTGATATTCGATGCGGGCGACCGCCGCGTCGATCGCGTCAGCCGCAACCGGCCGCTTGCGCAGCGCGAGTTGCATGCTGGCGACGATCTTGCGACGGTCGAATTCCGTGCGGCTGCCGTCCTTCTTCACGACGGCCGGCAGGTTCAGCTCGACCCGTTCGTACGTCGTGAAGCGCTTGTCGCAAGCCGAGCAACGACGGCGCCGACGAATCGCGGCGCCATCTTCGGACACGCGCGAGTCGACGACCTGCGTGTCCTCATGCCGGCAGAACGGGCAGCGCATGCCGGATCAGCGATAGACCGGGAAACGCTTGGTCAGCTCGGCCACTTGCGCGCGCACGCGCTCGATCGTCGCTGCATCTTCCGGGTTCTCGAGCACGTCGGCGATCAGGTTGCCGACCTGCTCGGCTTCCGCCGTGCCGAAGCCGCGCGTCGTCATCGCCGGCGAACCCAGGCGGATGCCGCTCGTCACGAACGGCTTTTCCGGATCGTTCGGGATCGCGTTCTTGTTCACCGTGATGTGCGCCGCGCCGAGCGCCGCTTCCGCTGCCTTGCCCGTGATGTTCTTCGCGCGCAGGTCCACCAGCATCACGTGGCTTTCCGTGCGGCCCGACACGATCCGCAGGCCACGCTTGACCAGCGTTTCAGCCAGCACGCGTGCGTTCTCGACGACCTTCTGCTGATATTCCTTGAACTCCGGCGACAGTGCTTCCTTGAACGCCACCGCCTTGCCGGCGATCACGTGCATCAGCGGGCCGCCCTGGATACCCGGGAAGATTGCCGAGTTGATCTGCTTCTCGTACTCGGCCTTCATCAGGATCACGCCGCCGCGCGGGCCGCGCAGGCTCTTGTGCGTCGTCGTCGTGACGAAGTCCGCGTGCGGCACCGGGTTCGGGTACACGCCCGCGGCGATCAGGCCGGCGTAGTGCGCCATGTCGACCATCAGGTACGCGCCGACCGACTTCGCGATCTTCGCGAGACGCTCGAAGTCGATCTTCAGCGCGAATGCCGATGCACCCGCGACGATCAGCTTCGGCTTGTGCTCGTTTGCCAGCTTCTCGGCCGCGTCGTAGTCGATGTCTTCCTGTTCGTTCAGGCCATAGCTGACGACGTTGAACCACTTGCCCGACATGTTCACCGGCGAGCCGTGCGTCAGGTGGCCGCCATGCGCGAGGCTCATGCCCATGATCGTGTCGCCCGGCTTGAGCATCGCGAAGAACACGCCCTGGTTCGCCTGCGAACCCGAGTTCGGCTGCACGTTCGCGGCTTCCGCGCCGAACAGCTGCTTCACGCGGTCGATCGCCAGCTGCTCGACCACGTCGACGTACTCACAGCCGCCGTAGTAGCGCTTGCCCGGATAACCTTCCGCGTACTTGTTCGTGAGCTGCGAGCCCTGTGCGGCCATCACGGCCGGGCTCGTGTAGTTTTCCGACGCGATCAGCTCGATGTGGTCTTCCTGGCGGCGGTTTTCCTGCTCGATCGCTGCAAAGAGTTCGGGATCGACGTTCGCGATGGTGCTTTGGGCTCTGTCAAACATACGGTTTCCGTTAAGTGTGTACAGGTTGACCGGGGCGGCCGAGTACATTGCGCTGCTGGCGGAACCAGCTCGACGTGGCGGAAGAATCCGTATGACGCGAGACGGGACAGCCACCGGCGATGCACGCAACGGCGCACAACGGCTGCCCAGGCGAACGGCAAAAACGGCGCCCCGCGCTTCACGGTGGGATGCTCCACCTTGAACCCGAAGGGTTCTATCGCCAGTCACGCAGGGGTGATGAGCGCGTTAGTTTATTGGATGCGTCATGAATAGGCAACCGCGCGGCAGCGGCCCCGAAACAATAAGGGCCAGACTTTACGCACCCGTGCCGACGCGCTTTGGCGCCTTGCCGCGGTGCGGCAATCTCAGTAGGCTTGCGGGATACTATCCGCTACTTTGTTACCGACCAGGAGCAGCAATGATCGTGTTCGTCACAGGCGCGTCCGCCGGCTTCGGCGCCGCAATCGCCCGAGCCTTCGTCAACGGCGGCCATCGCGTCGTCGCAACCGCGCGCCGCAAGGATCGTCTCGATGCGCTCGCGGCCGAACTCGGCGAGGCACTGCTGCCGCTCGAGCTCGACGTGCGCGACCGCGCCGCAGTAGAAGCCGTGCCGGCCGCCCTTCCCGCCGAATTCGCGGCGCTCGACGTGCTCGTCAACAACGCCGGTCTCGCGCTCGGTGTCGAGCCGGCCCACAAGGCCAGCCTCGACGAGTGGCAAACCATGATCGATACGAACTGCTCGGGCCTCGTGACCGTCACGCACGCGTTGCTGCCCGGCATGATCGAGCGCGGCCGCGGCCATATCTTCAACCTCGGTTCGGTGGCCGGCACCTATCCGTATCCGGGCGGGAACGTATACGGCGCAACCAAGGCTTTCGTCAGACAATTCAGCCTGAACCTGCGCGCCGACCTGATCGGCACGCCGTTGCGCGTAACCGACATCGAGCCAGGCCTCTGCGGCGGCACGGAATTCTCGAACGTCCGCTTCCGCGGCGACGATGCGAAAGCGGCGAACGTCTACCAGAACGTCCAGCCGCTCACGGCCGAGGACATCGCCGACACGATCTACTGGATCGCGACGCGCCCCGCGCACGTCAACATCAACACGATCGAGATGATGCCGGTCGCCCAGGCTCCGGCCGGCCTCACGATCCATCGCGGCTGACACGACGGGCGCAGCCGCGGGCCCGCCTCCGGCCGGCCCGCGGCATGCTACGCCGTACTACATTCCGTTACGAATCGGTTACGAATCCGTCCTCGGCCTTCCGGTAAAATGCGCGCCATGACTCAGCCTACCCGCTCCCCGGACGCGCACTCCGGCTTCACCTGGCCGGTACGCGTGTACTACGAGGACACCGACGCAGGCGGCATCGTCTTCTATGCCAACTACCTGAAATTCTTCGAGCGCGCTCGCACCGAATGGCTGCGCGCGTGCGGCATCGACCAGCGTCGGCTCGCCGACGACACGGGCGCGATCTTCATCGTCCGCAGCACGTCGCTCGACTACCGCGCTCCGGCGCGACTCGACGACACGCTGACGATCACGAGCCGGCCCGGACGCATCGGCCGCGCCTCGGTGGAATTCACGCAGGAAGCATGGCGTGGCGACACGCTGCTCGTCGCCGGGCACATCCGCCTCGGCTGCGTCGAACAGATCGGCATCCGGCCCGCGGCGATCCCGCCGGTCGTGCTCGACGCGCTGCAACGCGGGCCCGTCATCGACGCCGGGCAGACTGCCGTACTGTCAACGAAGCTCGGATGAGCACCGTTTAGACAAGGCCCATGAACTTGCCTTCCTGAATCGATACTAAGCAAGGTTCGGCGCCAGGCCAGGCCGGCGCGCCGCGCCACACGCATACCGTGCGCCCTCGCCGGACACCCCCGAAGGGACGTTACTCAAACCTCTATGAACACTTCTCAAGACCTGTCGATCATTTCCCTCGTCCTCAACGCGAGCGTGCTGGCCCAGGCCGTGATGGGGCTGCTGTTGCTGCTGTCGCTGATGTCGTGGACCTTCATCTTCCGCAAGTGGTTCGCGATCCGCCGCGCACGCGCGCAGACCGAACGCTTCGAAAGGGATTTCTGGTCGGGCGGCGACCTGCAGGCGCTGTATCAGAGCGCGGCCAACAACCGTCACACGATCGGCGCGCTCGAGCGGATCTTCGAATCGGGGATGCGTGAATTCCTGAAGGCGAAGGAAAAGCGCATCAGCGACCCGGGCCTCGTGCTCGACGGGGCACGCCGCGCGATGCGCGCGTCGTTCCAGCGCGAAATGGACGTACTCGAAGCGAACCTCGCGTTCCTCGCGTCGGTCGGCTCGGTCAGCCCGTACATCGGCCTGTTCGGCACCGTCTGGGGGATCATGAACTCGTTCCGCGGCCTCGCGAACGTGCAGCAGGCGACGCTCGCGAACGTCGCGCCGGGCATCGCCGAGGCGCTCGTCGCCACCGCGATCGGCCTGTTCGCCGCGATTCCGGCAGTGGTCGCGTACAACCGCTACGCGCACGACATCGACCGCCTCGCGATCCGCTTCGAGACCTTCATCGAAGAGTTCTCGAACATCCTGCAGCGCCAGGCCCAGTAAGGAGCACGCCATGGCAGGAAGCCCCATTCGATCCAGCATGCGCGGCGGCCGCTCGCGCCGCGCGATGGCCGACATCAACGTCGTGCCGTACATCGACGTGATGCTGGTGCTGCTCGTGATCTTCATGGTCACGGCACCGCTCGTCGCCCCGTCGATCATCAATCTGCCGACCGTCGGCAACGCAGCACCGCAGGAACAGACGCCCCCCGTCGTCGTCAACATCAAGGCCGACCGCACGATGAGCGTCAAGTACAAGAGCGACGCCGGCGCGACGCAGGAAGACACGATGACCAAGGCCGAGCTCGACAGCTTCATCTCGGCCCGGCAGGCCGATCATCCCGACCAGCCCGTCGTGATCGCGGCCGACAAGACCGTGCAGTACGATGCGGTCATGACCGTGATGTCGGACCTGAAGGCGCGCGGCGTCAAGCGCGTCGGCCTCCTCGTCAAATCGCAATGAACCGGCAGCAATCCACGCGCGGCAACGCCTACCCGTCTCAGCCCCCGCGCGAGCGCGGCACCTGGCGCGCGTTCGCGCTCGCCGCGCTGATGCACGTGCTGCTCGCGCTGTTCCTCTATCACGGCGTGCAGTGGCAGAACAGCACGCCGGCCGGCTCCGAGGCCGAGCTGTGGACCGAGGTGCCCGACGTCCCCGCGCCGCGGCCCGTCGTCACGCCCGCGCCGCCCGCAAAGCTCGCACCGCCCCCTCCCCCGGTCCGGGACGAGCAGGCGGACATCGCGCTGCAGCAGAAGAAGCGACAGCAGGAAGCGGCCGCGCGCGAAGCGCTGCTCGAGCAGCAGCGCCGCGCGCAGCAACTGAAGGCCCAGCAAGAGGAAACCCGGCGCGAGCAGCTCGCGGCCCAGCAGGCTGCCGCGCTCGCCGCGCAGAAGGCCGCCGAGCGCGAACGGCAGAAGCAGGCGGACAAGCTCAAGCAACAACAGCTCGTGGAGCAGCAGAAGCTCGAACAACAGAAACTCCAGCAGCAGAAACAGCAGCAACAGAAGCAGGCGCAGCTGGAAGCGCAGCAGGCAGCGAAGGCCAAGGCCGACGCGGCATCGAAGGCGAAGGCGGAAGCCCAGGCCAAGGCGAAGGCTGAAGCGACGGCGCGCGCGAAGGCCGACGCGGCAGCGAAGGCGAAGCTCGACCGTGAGCGCAACGCGCGCCTCGCGCAGATGCAGGGCATGTCCGGCGCCGGCGAAGGCGGCGGCGAGGGCCTCGCGAAAAGCGGCACCGGCACGGGCTCCGGCGGCAATGCCGCATCGCCCGGCTATCCCGACAAGGTGCGTCGCCGCGTGAAGCCGAACATCGTCTGGGGCGGCGAGCGCGCGGGTCTGACGACCGTCGTCGCGATCCGCTGCACGCCGTCGGGCGACGTGCTCAGTGTTTCGATCCGCCGTTCGAGCGGAAATTCGGGGTGGGATCAAGCCGTGGTCAATGCGATCCAGTCGTCGGTCCCATTGCCGCCCGATTCTAACGGTCGTACCCCGTCCGACATTACGATTACCTTCAAGGCGGCGGAGTGATCGCAAATGCGCTTACACTCCGTGCGTCGCTGCCGGACGGGAACGAATCGGGTATTTTTACTGTCTCTGCGGTTGCGCAGCGATCCAAGTCACATGGGAAGCAAGAAGCATGAGTTTGATGACGAAACTAGGTTTCAGGGCACTCGTGGCCTCGTGTCTGATTGCGGCCGGCGGCGCCGCTAACGCGCAGGTCAACGTGCTGATCACCGGCGTCGGTTCGACCCAGTTCCCCATCGCCACCGCGAACTTCGCGAACGAGGCAGGCCTGCCGCAGCAGGTCACGTCGATCGTCCGCTCCGACCTCGCCCGTAGCGGCAAATTCACCAACATCGACGCGGGCAGCACGCCCGTGCCCGAGACCGCATCGGTCGATCTCGGCGCATGGAAGGCCAAGGGCGCGAATGCGTTCGTCGCCGGCAGCGTGAACCGCGAAGCGAACGGCCAGTACAAGGTGAACTTCATCCTGTACGACACCGTGAAGCAGCAAAGCCTCGGCGGCCTGTCGCTGACGGCCACCGACACCACGCTGCGCACGGCCGGCCACAAGATCGCCGACTACATCTACCAGAAGCTGCTCGGCGTGCGCGGCGTGTTCGCCACGCGCCTGTCGTACGTGATCAAGACGGGTAACCGCTACCAGCTGCAGATCTCGGATTCGGACGGCCAGAACCCGCGCATCGCGCTGTCGAGCACCGAGCCGATCATCTCGCCGTCGTGGTCGCCGAGCGGCACGAAGGTCGCGTACGTGTCGTTCGAGCGCAAGAAGCCGATCGTCTACATCCATGACCTGCCGACCGGCCGCCGCTACATCGTCTCCGACCAGAAGGGCAACAACAGCGCGCCGGCGTGGTCGCCGGACAGCAACACGCTGGCCGTTGCCCTGTCGCTGACCGGCAATACGCAAATCTATACGGTCAATGCAACCGGTGGCGGTCTGCACCGGCTCACGCAGAGCAGCTCGATCGATACCGAGCCGTTCTACTCGCCGGACGGCCGCTGGATCTATTTCACGAGCGATCGCGGCGGCGCGCCGCAGATCTACCGGATGCCGGCGCAAGGCGAAAGCGCCGGCGCGGCACAACGCGTGACCTTCACCGGCAGCTACAACACCAGCCCGCGCATCAGCCCGGACGGCAAGCTGCTCGCCTACATCTCCCGCACGGGTGGGGGGTTCAAGCTGTACGTTCAGGATCTGCAATCCGGGGCGGCGAACGCCGTCACGAATACCAATCGCGACGAATCGCCGAGCTTCGCGGCAAATGGCCAGTACCTTCTCTACGCGACCCAGTCGGGTGGTCGTAACGTGCTGGCAGCAGTGCCCTCCGACGGCAGCGCGCCGCCGCAAATCCTGTCCGTCCAGGGCGGCTCCGTTCGTGAGCCGTCGTGGGGGCCCTTCATGCAATGACCACAAGGAGAGTAACCATGATGTCGAATAAAGCTCGTCTGGCCCTGGCCGTGATGATGATCAGCGCGCTCGCAGCGTGCAAGTCGGGTGTGAAGCTCGACGACAAGGCCAACGCAGGTGCGATGAGCACGCAGCCGAGCGCCGACAACGTCGCGCAAGTGAACGTCGATCCGCTGAACGACCCGAACAGCCCGCTCGCAAAGCGCAGCATCTACTTCGACTTCGACAGCTATTCGGTGAAGGACGAGTACCAGCCGCTGATGCAGCAACACGCTCAGTACCTGAAGAGCCATCCGCAGCGTCACGTGCTGATCCAGGGCAACACCGACGAGCGCGGCACGAGCGAGTACAACCTCGCGCTGGGCCAGAAGCGTGCGGAAGCTGTCCGCCGCGCGATGGCACTGCTCGGCGTGAACGACTCGCAGATGGAAGCCGTGAGCCTCGGCAAGGAAAAGCCGCAAGCAGCGGGTCACGACGAAGCATCGTGGGCGCAGAACCGTCGCGCCGACCTCGTCTACCAACAGTAAGTAACGGAAGAGTTGCCGTATGACGCACCGTGTATCCTGGCTGCGCATCGCCGCAGCGTTCTGCGTCGTCGGCGCGGCGTGGTCGGCCGCGCCGGCGCACGCCGGCATGTTCGACGACAACGAGGCGCGCCGCGCCGTGCTCGATCTGCGCAGCAAGAGCGACAACCTGTCCAGCCAGCTGTCGGCCGCCCAGCGTACGATCCTCGATCAATCCGGCCGTATCGACCAGCTGAACCAGCAGGTCGCGACGCTGCGCGGCGAGAACGAGGATCTGACGAACCGGCTGACGACGCTCGAGCGGCAGCAGAAGGAGTACTACCAGGATCTCGACACGCGGCTCAAGAAGTTCGAGCCGCAACAGGCGACGATCGATGGTGTCGAAGGCACCGTGCAGCCGGGTGAAACGGATGCGCTCAGCGCGGCGCAGCAGCAATTCCGCAACGGCAACTTCAAGGCTGCCGCGGCCTCGTTCCGCGGCTTCATCGCGAAGTACCCGCAGAGCCCGTACCAGCCGACCGCGCAGTACTGGCTCGGCAATGCGCAATACGCGCTGCGCGACTACCGCGGCTCGACCGCGACGTGGCAAGCGATCGTGAGCAAGTATCCGCAGCATCCGCGTGCGGCCGACGCGCTCGTCGCGATCGGGACGAACCAGCTCGAGCAAGGCCAGAAGGCGGCCGCGAAGAAGACGTTCGAGCAGGTCGTGTCGCAGTACGCCGGATCGAACGCTGCGCAGACCGCGCAGGGCAAGATCGAGAGCATCAAATAAATTACCGTGTCGAATTGTTGACAGCCCTTAAATTCGCCGATATAATCTTTTGCTCTTTGGGTCGTTGAGCAAGTTGTCAGCGCAACGGACCAACCGGTTTCAAGAACGTGGGGTGGTAACTCAGTTGGTTAGAGTATCTGACTTTTAATCAGAGAGTCGAGGGTTCGAGTCCCTCCCACCCTACCAACTATCTTTGATAGTGCAATAAAAGCCTCCCGAGTGGAGGCTTTTTTGCGTCTGCTTCCCGCAGTATTGCGTGCTGCCGGTCTTACGTGCCCCGCTGCGCGCGCCGCCAGCGCCCGGGCGTCGTGCCGAGCACCGCGCGAAACGCCTTGCCGAACGCAGCTTCGGACTGATAGCCGACCGCCTGCCCGATCTCCGCCTGGCCGCGCTGCGTGTCCTGCAGCAGCGCGCATGCATGCATCATCCGGATCTGCGCGACGAACGCGCCGACGCTCATCCCGGCCTTCTCGCGGAAATGCCGCGCATAGGTCGCGCGCGACATCGCTGATGCCGCGCCGAGCAATTCGACCGTCCACGCTTGCGCCGGCGCCTGCAGCACGGCCTGGACCGACGGGCCGAGCCGCGCATCGGCAGCCAGCGCGAGCCAGCCGGCCGGCACGCGCGCATCGCGGCCGTACGCACGCAACGCGTAGGCGAGCAATGCCTGCCCCAGCGCGTTCACGATCGCGCGCGCACCCGGCTGCGCGCTCGATGCCTCGGCACGCAGCACGCTCGTCAGCAGTTGCAGCGACGCGGGCCCCGACGCCGCGCGCAGCCCGACATGCAGCACCCGCGGCAACGTACGCATCAGCAATTCACCGGCGCCGCGCGCATAAATGAAGCGCCCGCAGAGCAGGTCGACGCTCGCATCGGCCGGATCCGCGGAATCGCGATTCGACTTGACCGGCAGCACCGCGCCGCCGGCCGCGCCCGGTTCGCGCAGCGACGCGACCGGCGGCCGCGCGCCGCCCCCCCCGACATCGGACAAATCGTGCGCGTCGCCCGCCGGCAGCAGCACGAAGTCGCCGTCGGCCAGCCGCAGCGTGCGCCCGTCGGCCGTGCGCAGCCGGCACGTTCCGGACAGCAGCAGGTGAAACGCCGCCTCGCCGGGCGGCAACGGATCGTGCGGCATCGCGAACGGGCCGTCGAGCAGGCAGCGCACGTCGAGCTCGACATGGCTGCGGCCCAGCGACAACAGTTGACTCAATGCGTCCATGAGACGTTTGCGCTAAAAATTGACACTCTAGCGTATCGAAACCCTCAGCGCGAACGCTCAGAATAAGTCCTGCATCGCCCGAGATCGCGGCATCCGCCGCCTGATCCACCTCTTCTCGAAAGGACGCATCATGCTGAACTGGAACGAATACCGGAAGGAACTCACGACGCGCATCGGCGACATCGCGAAGCTCTCGCCCGACACGCTGGCCGGCTACAAGGCGCTGTCCGGCGCCGGCGCCAAGACAGGCCATCTCGACGCGAAGACGCGCGAACTGATCGCGCTCGCGGTGGCCGTCACGACGCGCTGCGACGGCTGTATCGCGGTGCACACGGCCGAAGCCACGAAGCATGGCGCAACCAAGGAGGAAGTGGCCGAGGCGCTCGGCGTCGCGATCGCGCTGAATGCGGGCGCGGCGCTCGTCTATTCGGCCCGCGTGATGGACGCGCTCGGCGAGTGACGCGCACCTGAAGGGTGCGGCGCCCGCCGCATCCTTCGCGGACGATCGCCGGCGCGGCCGGCCAGCCGGCGGACGCGGCGCGGTCGCGTACGCCGGCGCCGCGAAGTCGGCTACCATGCGCGAGAAGATTCATCGCGAAGGAGCGCTCCATGTGCCGCTGGCTCGCCTATACGGGTAATCCGATCCATCTCGAGACCGTACTGTTTCGCGCGAAGCATTCGCTGATCGACCAGAGCCTGCATTCGGAGCTGGGCGCCACGACCACCAACGGCGACGGGTTCGGCATCGGCTGGTACGGCCGCCCCGAGGAACTGCCGTTCCGCTATCGGTCCGTGCATCCCGCATGGAACGACCGCAACCTGCGCGAAGCCGCGCGCGCGATCCGCTCGCGGATGTTCATCGCACATATCCGCGCGGCAACCGACACGCCCGTCCAGGAAACCAACTGCCATCCGTTCCGCCACGGCCGCTGGCTGTTCGCGCACAACGGGCTGATTCGCGATTTCCACAAGCTGCGCCGCGACCTGACGATGAAGGTCGACCCGGCACTGTTCCCGACGATCGAAGGGACGACCGACTCCGAGCTGATGTTCCGTCTCGCGCTGACCTTCGGCCTCGAGCAGACGCCGCTGCCGGCGCTCGAACGGATGGTCGGCATGGTCGAGGAAACCGCCGCGCGATACCGCGTTGCCGAGCCGCTCAACATGACGATCTGCGCGACGGACGGTGAGCGGATCATCGCGGTGCGCTACTCGAGCGAACGGCAATCGCGCTCGCTGTTCCACAGCACGTCGTTCAAGCATCTGCACGAACTCTATCCGCACAACCCGCGCATCGCGGAAGCGGGCGACGACGCGTTCATGGTCGTGTCGGAGCCGCTCGTCGACTTGCGCGGCGCATGGGAGGAAGTGCCGGAAAGCATGGCGATCGTCGCGCAGGGGGCGGATGTGCAGCAGCGGCCGTTCAATCCGCGGCATAAGTAGGCCGCGACGGCGGGGACACCGTCAGCCGCGGCGCGCGAGCCGCATGCGGACCGAAGCGAGTTCGGCGGGCAGCCGGCGCGAGCGCTGACGTGACCGCGTCAGCACGGCAAAGCCGAGCCGCTCGTACAGTTCGCGGGCACGTACATTCCGGGCCAGCACGTCGAGCACGATGTCGCGGCTGCCGTCGTCCGGCACCGCACCGGTCTCGAGCGCGTCGCGCAGCAGTGCGGTGAAGATGCCCGTGCCGCGCTGCCGCTCGTCCGTCGCGCAATGCGCGATGAGGATCTGCGCACGTTTCGGCGCCGGAATCTCCGTTTCGAGCACCAGCCCGCGCAGCAACTGGCCGATCGCGCGGCGCACGCCGAAAAAGCGCGCCAGGGCCCACACGACGTGAAGGTCGTCGAACATCGTCCGGCGCCCGTCATGGATGGCCATCACGGCCTGTACCGTGCCGTCGGCGCCGACCGCGACCCGATGCCGGCGCCATGAGAACCGGCCGTGACGCGAGCGGAACGCCTGTTGCAGGAACGCAATGCAGCGCGCGTCGCTTTCACCGAGGAAGAAGCCGAATTCGCCGACACCGGATGCGAACACGAGCGGCGCGCATGCCGCCGCATCGTCCGCGCAAGCGGCGCGAAACGGTGTCGACGCATCGGCATGCGGCGCGTCGACGGACGGTGCGAGCGCCGCGGCGGGCATCACGTTGCCCGCCCCGCCAGGCGCGCCAGCACGGCGACGGTCCGGCTGATCTGCGCCGGCTCGTGCGTCGAGCAGATGAAGAAACGCAGGCGCGCGGCCTTTTCCTCGACGGCCGGATAGAAGATCGGCTGCACGTTGATCCCTTCGTCGAACATCGCGTTGGCCCATTGCGCGGCTTTCAGCGAACTGCCGGTGATCACCGGCACGACCGCATAGCCGGCGCTCGTGCCGGTGTCGAGCCCCGCGGCGCGCGCCTCGGTCAGGAACTGCCGGCCGCGTGCCTGCAATTGCGCCACCCGCTGCGGTTCGGCATGCAGGCGTTCGAGCGCGGCCAGCGACGCTTCTGCGAGCGTCGGCGCGAGTCCGACGCTGTAGAGAAAGCCCGGCGCCAGATGGCGCAGCATGTCCACGAGCGGCTGGCAGCCGGCGATGAAACCGCCGCAACCGGCCAGCGTCTTGCTCATCGTGCCCATCCACATGTCGACCTGGTCGGGCGCGACCGCGCAATGTTCGCGGATGCCCTTGCCCGTCGCGCCGAGCACGCCGAGCGAATGCGCTTCGTCGACCAGCAGGAACGCGCCGTGGCGCGTCTTCACGTCGACGAAACGCTGCAGGTCCGGAAAATCGCCATCCATGCTGTACAGCCCTTCGATCGCGATCAGCACGTGCCGGTATTCGCGCCGCACGCGCGACAGCAGAGCGTCGAGCGCCTGCCAGTCGTTGTGCGCGAAGCTCAACCGCTTCGCGCCGCTCAGCTGCGCGCCCTGCACGATGCTGTTGTGCGCGAGCGCGTCGTGGACGATCAGGTCGCCGGGGCCGAACAGCGCACCGATCACGGTCACGTTGGTCGCGTGGCCGCTCACGAACGCGACGCAATCGTCGGTCTCGTAGAACGCAGCCAGCGCGCGCTCGAGGTCGCGCTGCACCGGACGCTCGCCCGCGACCATCCGGCTCGCGGACGCCGACGTGCCATAGCGGTCGATCGCGGCCTTCGCCCGCTCGGATACGGCCGGATCGCCGGCGAGACCGAGATAGTTGTAGTTCGCGAAGTTCACGTATTCGCGACCGCCGATCTGCGTGGTCGCGCCGGCGATGCCGTCATGCACGCGGAAGAACGGCGAGTCGACGCGCAGCTTCTCGCCCATCTCGCGCATGATCCTGACCTGCTGATACTGCGGCATCGATTCGAAACGGCTGCGCGCCGACGCGACCTGTGCCGCCGGTGCAGCGGGCACACCGGGCGCCGCGACGGCTTCCGTCGCGCGCTCCAGCTGCCGTTTCAGGGCTTTCGCCGCCAGTTGCTGGCGAAGGTGTTCTCCGAGTGCCATGTCTTTGGTTCCGGGCAATCCGTGCGTTGCGTCCGCATTACGCGGACACGTCGACCCATTCGTACGCGTCGGGCGTACCTAGCAGCGCGCTGAGGAGTCTGTAGTTCATTTCGTGGGTGGGGCGATGTGCGATGACACGCCCGAGCAGCGGCGAACCCGCGAGCGCAAGGTCGCCGACGAGATCGAGCACGCGATGACGCACGAATTCGTCGGGCGCACGCAGCCCGCCGATCACGTGATTGCCGATGATCGACGCCGTGCACGACGGTCGTGCGCCACGCAGGATCGGCGTGCCCGTCAGGTAACCGACCGCGATTGCCGGCACGGCCCACTTGATCCGTCCGTACGAACGCGACGACGAAATCTCGCTGGCAAACGTCCCCGGCGTGAGCTCGCCGTCCCACTGCATATCGCCGAACCCCTTGAGATCGTCGCGCACGCTGAATTCGTAGCGCTCGGCGGGCTCGACGCGCAATTCGCGCCGCGACGCACCTTCGCCGTCGGCCACGCTCACCGGTTTCAGCACCCGGAGGAAGCGCTTCGAACGCTGCAACTCGGCTCGGCCGCCGGCGGCGATCGCGTCGATCCAGGGCCGTGCGCTACCGTCGAGAATCGGCACTTCTTCCGCATCGAGTTCGACGATCGCGTGATCGATCTCACAGGTCAGCAGCGACGCGAGCAGGTGCTCGACCGTACGCACGCCCATGCCGTCGTCCGCTCGCAGCATCGTGCAGAGCGGTTGTGCACGACGCACCGCCGGGCCGGCGGCAAGCCTCCCCAGTTCATGCTCGCCGCGCATGCGGCGAAATACGATCCCGTGCCGTTCGGCCGACGGGGCTGCGGGCAGGATCCGCACCTGGACCCGGCGCCCGGTGTGCAGGCCATGTCCGGTCATCGTCACCGGCCGGGCGACCGTCCCTTCGCTGGCCCGCCATCCTTGCGGCGCTTTCACCCGGCATGCACCGGCGTCGATTTGCATGTTGCTGCCCTCTGGTTTTCGTGATCCTGATTGCGTGCGAGTGTCGCGCGCGCCTCGTCGCCCAGCCCATGCCTCGCGACCAGCGCATCGGCCAGCTCGTCCGCTGCCGCGACGTTCTCGTTGCCGCCGTGCGCATCGAGCAACTCGACGATGCGCTCGGCCAGCGTATGGACCGTCGCGCCTTCCGCGATCGCCATGATCGACAGCTTGACGCCGAAGGTCTCCTCGACGGCCATGCCGAGCTCCATGCCCATCAGCGAGTCCATTCCGAGATCCAGCACCGACCGGCCGGCATCGACGCGCTCCGGCGACATGTGCAGAATCCGCGCGATCTGGCCGCGCAGCGCCGACTCGACGAGCGCGACGGCCTCGGCCGCCGACAACGTTCGCAATTGCTCCAGCAACACGCGATCCTCGCTCGACGCCTCGACCGCCCCACCCGTTTGCAATGCCGCGTAACGGCGCGCGTGCGCGGCCGGCATGCCGCGCGAGATGGCGCCCCAGTCGAGACGCACGACCGCTTCGCCGGCGCTCCCTTGCACAAGCGCGCGTTCGAGCGCGCCCATCGCCTCGTCCGACGTGATCGACGCACCGCCGATCCGCGACTGCAACGCCTCGCGCGTGTCGGCGTTGCGCGCGAGGAAACCGACGTCCTCGATCGGCCCCCATGCCATGAACATCGCCGGCAGCCCCGCCGCGCGACGATGTGCGACCAGCGCCTCGAGGAAGCCGTTGGCGGCCACATATGCACCCTGCCCCGGATTGCCGAGATAGGTCGTCGCTGACGAGTACACGACGAAGAAATCGAGCGCACATCGCCGCGTCGCGCGATGCAGGTTCCATGCACCGGCCACCTTCGGTTCGAGCACGGCCGCGAAGCGCGCGTCATCGACGTTGCGCAGCAGACCGTCGTCGATCTGCATCGCCGAATGCAGCACACCCTTGAGCGGCGTCCCGCGACGCTCGATCTCTTCGATGAGGGTTTCCAGCGCCGCGCTGTCGGTCACGTCGCATCGCGCGACCGACACCTGCGCGCCGAGCGCGTCGCGCCAGCGATCGGCTTCGGCCTGCATCGCGGCGCCCAGTGCGCCGCCGCGACTCGCGAGTGTCAGGTGCCGTGCGCCGCGCTCGATCATCCAGCGCGCGGTCGCGAAACCCAGCCCGCCGGTGCCGCCGACGATCAGGTACGCCGCCTGCGGGTCGAGCCGCAGGGTCGGCACCGCGACGCCGCGCGTCGGTACCGGCGTGCCCGACGGATAGGTGACCAGCACCTTGCCGATCTGGCGCGCCTGCTGCATGTAGCGGAACGCTTCCTCCGCACGCGCGGCCGGGAACGCGCGGTACGGCAGCGGATGCAGCACGCCGCCCGAGAACAGGTCCATCACTTCCTCGAACAGTCGCGTCGTCAGCGACGGCAGCACGCCCATCAGCTGATCGGCGTCGATGCCGAAATAGCTGATGTTGTTGCGGAACGGCCGCAGGCCGATCTGGCTGTTCTCGTAGAAGTCGCGCTTGCCGAGTTCGAGGAAACGGCCGAATGGACGCAGCGTATCGATGCTGCGCACCATCGCTTCGCCGGCGAGCGAATTGAGCACGATGTCAACGCCTTCGCCGTGCGTGCGCGCGAGAATCTCGTCGGCGAACGCGAGGCTGCGCGAATCGAACACGCGGTCGACGCCAAGCAGGCGAATGAACTCGCGCTTCTCGTCGCTGCCGGCGGTCGCGAAGACTTCCGCGCCAAGATGTCGCGCGATCTGGATCGCCGCGATGCCGACTCCGCCCGCACCGCCGTGCACGAGCACGCGCTCGCCGCGTCGCAGCCGCGCCAGTTCGCACAACGCGTAGTACGCGGTGAAGAATGTCGTCGGGACCGTGGCGGCCTCCTCGAACGACATCGTGTCGGGCTTGCGTGCAATCGCGGTTGCGCGCGTGACCACGCGTGTCGCGAACGATGCCGGCGCGAAACCGAGCACGGCGTCGCCCGGTACGAAACCGTCAACGCCCGGGCCGATCCGGACCACGCGCCCCGACATCTCCATGCCGATCGTCGCGCCCGCGAAGCCCGTCTCGACCGCCTCGTCGGACAGCAGCCCCATCGCGTACATCACATCGCGGAAATTGAGCCCGGTCGCCATCGGCTCGATCTCGACCTCGCCGGCGGCGAGATCGTGTGCTGGCATCGCGAACCATTCGAGGTTGCGCAACGAACCCGGCATGTCGAATGCGAGCCGTGCTCCCGGGTGGTCCGATGCAGGCGGTAGCGCGTTGTCACGCTCGGCCGCCTGCGCAGCCGGCAGCATGCGCGGCACGTAGCGGCCCTGCGGCGCCAGCAGCACTTCCTCTTCGCCATCGTCGCCGAGCAGCACCATCGCAAGCTGCAGCGCCGGTTGTTCGACGGCCTGATCGACGTCGATCAGACGGATCGGCAGCGTCGGATACTCGTTCGCGATCACGCGGCCGAGGCCCCACAACGTTCCGTGCTCGGGATGCGCCGACGCACCGGCCGCGAACGGCGCCCCGCCGCGCGTCACGACGCACAGCCGACCGCGTTCCGCCGCGCCCGCCGCCTCGAGATCGCGCACGAGCGACGCCAGCGCGAGTGCGCCGCCGTGCTGCGCGCGCATCACGGCCGCACCGTCGGCCGAGTCGAGCGATGCAAGCGGCGCCACGAACACGACATGCGCCGGATGCTCTGCCGGCTGACGCGCCGACCATGCGGCAGCGTCACGCACCGATGCCGATTCGACCCGGCAACCGAGCCGCTCGAGCTCGCCCGCCAAGGAAATGCCGAACGCGTCGTCACCGTCTTGCGCGATCAACCAGTGCGCCGCGTCGCTCGTCGCCATGCGACGCGCGAGATCCGCGTCGTGCGATGCGATAGCCACCGGTTCGTCGGCGAATGGCTTGCGTGCGGCGATGAAGGTCGGCACGCCTTCGAGATCGAGGCCTTGTTCGGTATCGCGCACCACGTCGACGAGCCCGGCGCGTTCACACATCGCGACGATCGCGGCTGGCGCCAGCGTGCCGTACGCACCGGCGGACACTTCGCCGCCGGCCATGCCGAACACGATGTCGGAGAACCGGCTTCGCCGCCCTTCCGTGATGGCGACCAGGCCGCCCGGTGCGAGCCGTTCAGTGATCGCCGTCAGCGCGGCGAGCGGATCCGGGTGATCGCCCAGCATCCGGTTGACGATCACGACGTCGAACGGCGTCGTATCGCAACATTGCGCGAACAACGGCGCGTCGGTCGCAAACACCAGCGTTCGTACCTGCGCGTGCGCTTCTGCATCGAACCCGGCGAGCTGCTGCTGCGTACCTGCCAGCAGGTATTCGCAGCGACCGGCCGGCACGTCAACGTCGAGCGGTTGCAGCACGTCGCCGCTCGCGGCACCGATCTCCAGCACACGCAAGCGCCGTGCATCCGGCCACGCTGCGATCGCCTGCGTCACGCAGGCGGCGAGCAGCGCACGCACATGCGCCCAGGTCGGCGAGGCATCGAAGAACTGCTCGACCAGACTGCGCCCGGTCGACGACAGCAGCGCGCCCTCGGACGACGCGTCGCTCAGCACGCGCGGCAACGCCGCGCCGACGTGCGCCAGCAACGTCAGTTCGGCGACATGGGCCGGCGATGCCGCCAGCACGTCGCGCCACAGCGCGTCACGCGCGGGCATCGCCGCGCAGGCTTCGTCATCGCGAACCAGACTATCGCCGTCGAAACGGGCCAGCCCGTCTTCGACGACGATCTCCGCCAGTCGCGCGACCTGTTGCGGGTGCGTGCCCATCGGCAGCGCCGGCTGGGCGAAGACGCCAAGCGCATCCAGTGCGTCGAGCGCATGCAGACCGGCGAGCACGTCGAGCAGCGGCAGCATTTCGGTCAGATGCTGCGTGCGGCGCGCGTGGTCTTCGCGCGCCGCGACATGCGCGTTCGCACGCTCGACGAGCATACCCGGCTGTGGCAGTGCCGCGGCCGTGTAACCGCCCGGCAGCGGCCGCGCCTCGAGCACGTAGGCAAAGCGCGCCGGCGCGCCGTGACGGCGCCCGGCGAGATCGACGCGACGGAAGCGGCACGCGGCAAGGCGCGCGACGATGCTGCCGCTGGCATCGATGAATTCGAACGATGCGACGATCGAATGCGGGCTGCGGCGGTGAATGCGCGCCAGCACGCGACGAATCGATTCGCCGCTCAGGAAATCAACGCGGCCGATCTGGACCGGAACAAATGCCGCATGCGCATCGTCCGGTGCGGCGCCGGCCTGCCCCAGCAACGCGAACAGCGGATGGAAACCGCTGTCCATCAGCGCGGGATGCAGCAGATAGTCCGGCTGCACACACACGTCGGCCAGGACCGTCGGCACCTCGAGCTCGGCAAGCGCGTCGTCGCCCGACACGCACAGCGACCGCACCCAGCGGAACGCCGGGCCGTAGCTGAGGCCGATCGCCTCCGTGCCCGCATACAGCGCGTCACCGGATAGCACCGGACGCGATTGCAACCGGGCGATCACGGACGCCTCCGGCATGCTGTCCGCATCGAGCGTATTGCCGCTTTCGAGCAGGCGCCCCGTCACGTTCAGGTTCCACGGGCCGTCCGTCATCCGGTCGCGCGTCTCGATCGTAAACGACGCGGTGCGCACGTCGATCGCGAACCGGAACAACTTTGCGTGCTGCGGCTGGAACACGACCGGCATGCGGATCTCGACGTTCTCGATGGCCACATCCGGCGTCCCGAAGAACGTGCGCGCCGCCGCGAGCGCCATTTCGACATAACCGGCACCGGGGAACGCGACGCCACCGTCGACGACGTGATCGGCGAGCATCGCCACGCGCTGTGGATCGAGCTGGTTCTCCCAGGCGAACGCATGCTCGTGCAGGCGATAGCCGAGCAGCGGATGATCGACGCGGCGGTTCACGAGCCCGTAACCCTCGACGCTCGGCACCAGCCAGTAACGCTCACGCTGCCACGGATAGGTCGGCAGCGCGGCGTGCGGCGCGTCGGGCACGAAGCGGTCGAGATCGACGCGCGCGCCTTGCGCAACCGCCGACAGGATCGAATGGGCGAGCATCTCCGCGCTATCGTGCTGGCGCTTGAGCGTCGGCACGACGACGCCAGGCGCAACGCGCGCCGCAAGCGTCTGCTTCACGTAGGTGCGCAGGATCGAGTGCGGCGCGATCTCGACGAACACGCGCACGCGATCGTCGGCCAGGCGGGAAATTGCGTCGCCGAAACGCACCGGCTCGCGAATGTTGCGCCACCAGTAGCCCGCGTCGAGCGCGGTGCCCGGCAGCGTGTCGCCGGTCACCGTCGACACGAATCGCGTATGCGTCTCGCGCGGCGCGAGATCGGCCAGCCCGTCGCGCACGACCGGCTCGATCGCGTCCATGCGGCTGCTGTGGAACGCGTAATCGAGGTCGAGCATCTGGTAGAAATGGCCCGCGTCCGCAAGCGCCGCGCCGAGCGCGTCGAGCGCCGCTTGCGACCCCGCGAGCGTGACCGAGTCGGGGCTGTTGGCGCCCGCGATTTCGATCGCTGCGGCGAGATCGAGACGCGCGATCCAGTCGCGCGCCGCGGCTTCGCCGACGCCGGCCGCCGCCATCCTGCCTGCGCCACGCGTGAGACCCTGTGCCCCGCTGCGGATCCGGATCACGCGCACGGCTTCAGCGAGCGTGAGTGCGCCCGACGCCCAGGCCGCGGCGATCTCGCCGACACTGTGGCCGACTGCCGCGTCGAAGCGGATGCCGCGCGCGGTCAGCACACGCGTGATGCCGACCTGCATCGCGAACAACAGCGGCTGCGCGTTCTCGGTCGCGGCGAGCCATGCGGCGTCGACACCTTCGCACATGACTTCGACGAGCGACGCGTTGCCGTCCGCGCGCCAGAGCGCATCGACTTCGTCGAGTGCCGCGCGAAACACCGCATCTTCGGCATAGAGCCGCTTGCCCATCCCGGCCCATTGACTGCCGTTGCCCGCATAAACGAACGCGACCGGCGCGTCGCCTTCGACGGCCTGCCCCTGCACCGCGCACGCCGGCAGCCCGCGCGCCGACGGCTCGGCAAGTGCGGCGAGCGCGGCCAGCCCTTCGGCCCGATCTGCCGGCGCGATGACCGCGCGATGCTCGAGCCACTGGCGACGCCGTGCGGCGGCAGCCGCGAGTGCGGCCCAGTCGGCACCCGACTGCAGACGTGCGAGATAGCGCGCAGCGACGGCCGCCAGCGCAGCCGGTGAACGTGCGGTGAGGACGAGCGGCGGCAACGGTGCATCGATCCTTGCCGCCGACTGTGCGGTGGGCGCGGGTGCCGCTGCTTCGGTGATGACGACGTGCGCATTCGTGCCGCCAAAGCCGAACGAGTTGATGCCGATCGTCAGCGGTGCTTCGCCGCGCTCGAGCGGCGTGAACCGATCGACCACGCGCAAGCGGCCGCCATCGAAATCGATGCCGGGATTCGGCGTATCGAAATGCAGCGAGCGCGGCACCGCACGATGCTTCAGGCACAGCACCGCCTTCAGCAGGCCCGCCATTCCCGATGCCGTTTCGAGGTGCCCGATATTGGTCTTGACCGAACCGATCAGCAGCGGATCGGATTCGGGCCGGCCGCCCGACACCGCATCGATCAACGCACGCGCCTCGATCGGATCGCCGACCGCCGTGCCCGTTCCGTGTGCCTCGAGATACGCGAGCGTGCGCGGATCGATACCAGCGCGCCGATACACGGCGCGCAGCAGGTCCGCCTGCGTCGCCGCGGCCGGCACGTTGATGCCGCCATGCGAATGGCCATCCGAATTCACGCCCGATCCGGCGATGACCGCGTGGATCGTATCGCCGTCGGCCAGCGCCTGATCGAGCGGCTTGAGCAGCACGAACGCACCGCCCTCGGCACGCACGTAGCCGTCGCCGGTCGCGTCGAACGCACGGCAGCGGCCGCGCGGCGACAGCATCGACGCCTTCGAGAAACTGACGAATCCGAACGGGTGCAGCAGCAGGTTCACGCCGCCGGCCAGCGCCATCGCGGTCTCGCCCGACTGCAGCGCCCGGACCGCCTGATGGAGCGCGACGAGCGAAGACGAGCATGCGGTGTCGACCGACATGCTCGGGCCGCGCAGGTCGAACAGGTAGGACACGCGGTTCGACGCAATGCTGAGCGTGTTGCCGGTTGCCGAATACGGATCGATCGTGTTCATGTCGTCCATATTGCGGTTGCCGTAATCCATGCCCGCCACACCGACGAACACGCCGCAGTCGCGGCCGCGCATCGCAGCCGGACGCACGCCGGCGTCCTCGAACGCCTCCCACGCGAGTTCGAGCAGCAGCCGCTGCTGCGGATCCATTTGCGCGGCCTCGCGCGGCGAGATGCCGAAGAATTCGGCGTCGAAGCCCGCGACGTCATCGACGACGCCCGCGGCGAACGTGTAGCTCTTTCCCGGCTCGCGCTTCGACGGGTGCTGGTAGAACGCCGTACCGAAACGGTCCGGTGGGATGGCGGTCACGGCATCGCGTTCGTCACACAGCAGTTGCCAGAAGTCGTCCGGTCCCTCGACCCCACCGGGAAAGCGGCACGCTATCCCAATAATTGCAATTCGTTTTTCCATCATCACGCCGGCGTCTGCAGCATCCCGGTCGGCGAAGCGGCGCGCGTGCAATCGACGTGCACCATCGCGCGCTGTATCGCGGCACCGAGACTCTCGACGCGAACGTTTCGTTGCTCGCCGAAATCGTTCGCGAAGTTGCGCCAAATAAAGTAGTCGCTATTGGTCGGTTCGGTTCCGAGCGCGTCGAACACCGAAATCAAAGCAGGAACGTGATCGCCGTAAAAGCACAGCACGGTCGGTCGTTCCCGCATGCGGAGATAATCAGTCAGCTTGCCGATCATGCCGTCGGCATTCTCGACATGTCGAAGATAGGCGGTCAGGTCGCGCCAGCGCGCGTCGTCGCCGAGCGTATGCCGCGATTCGGACTCACCCGGCCCGACCGATTCCAGATGCAGCGGGCCATGGTTTTCCATCGTGATCGCAAATGCGAATACCGGCCTGTCGCCGTGCGCCTGGAGGGCCGCGATGATCGCATCGGCCACCGGACCGTCGCCGATATACGGCCCGATTCGCGTCGCATCGCCGAAATCCCGAATGTCCAGAAAGCGGTCGAAATGCATGAACCGGAATGCCCGGTCGCGCCCGAAGAAGTCGGCGTGATACGGATGAATCGCGAGCGTGCGATATCCGCCTTGCTTGAACCAGCCCGCCAGCGACGCGCACGCGCGGCGCACGTACATGTACGGATAAAAGCGCGAATAGCCGAGCGCCGCCGACGGCAAACCCGTCAGCATCGCGAATTCGCTACGCATCGTATTCGCGCCCCAGGCGGGAACGTCCAGGCTGCCCTGCATGAATGCTTCGCTGCGGGCGCGATCGAGGTTCGCGTAAGGCTCCGACAGCACGCTTGCGCCGAGACGGCGCGCGTCGAAATAGGATTCGCTCTGGATGACGATCACGTCCGGCGTGCTGTCCGGACGGCCGCCGGAGAATGGCCCGGCATCGACCGCGCGAAAAAACGCATTGCGTTCCGCGCGCCGCAGCCCGTTGACGAGGTAAGCGACGAATGTCGCGAAGAACCCCGTCCGGCGCTGGTCCGCCATCGGGTCGAGCGTCAGCGGCATGCGACGCGACAGCGCGACGCAAACCGGCACGCAAGCGGCCGCGATCAGTGCGGCGGCGCTACGCGCCGTCGAGCCGGCCGATTGTTCGAGCAGAAACCCGGCCGTCGCGACCGCAACGGCGGCAGCGATGCCGAGCACCTTGCCGGCACTCAGAAACGGCAGATAGAGACGCGGATGTGCGAAGACCTGGCTGAACAGGCTCAGGTCCGTAAAGACGAAGGGCTCGCGCAGGGATTCGTATTTTGCGTTGCTGATGACCGCCAGCAAGGCGATCAGCACGAGGGCGACGGATGCCGAGAAAAGCGGCCGTGCCGTCACGGCGAAAGTCGCGCCCGCCACGATCGCGAACGCGCAGACATGCAATGCGATCGCCGCCGGCGAACGGGCGAGCGACGTGCGCGGATACGCGATGGCCTCTACGAGAAATGAGAGTGCGGCTGCGGCAGCCGCGAACGCGAATCCGGGCAGCACGTCACGCCTTCCCGCGCGGGAGGTAGGACAGACGACCGAGAATGGCATCCGCCAGCGTGGCCGGCAGCAGGCGCAGCAACTTGATGCCGAAGGCAAGACTGAACGGAAAGGCGATTTCCACGCGGCGTCGCGCGAGGCGCTTCTTGATGTATCCGGCGGCCTTGTCCGCACTCCACATGAATGGCTTGCTGCCCGGGAAGACGTCGCTCATTGCCGTGCGGACAAAACCCGGCATCACGACCGACAGGCCGATGCCCTCGCGTGCGAGGATCGGGCGCACGGAATCGCAGTAGGCGACCAGCGCCGCCTTGCTCGCGCAATAGGCGGGCGAGATGGCCATGCCCCGCAATGCGGCGAGCGAGCTGACGACCGCGATCTGTCCGCGCCCGCGCATGCGCATCCGGTCGATGGCCGGCAGCACCGCATGGAGTGCGCCGTACAGGTTGGTATCGACGACGTCGGCGGTACGCGCCATGTGCTCCCAGTCGTCGGCGGACTGCAGCGTGCTGGCGACGCCTGCATTCGCAATCATCAATTCGATCGGGTATCGCGTATCGAAATCGATCATCCAGTCCTGGACGGCGGCCGAATCGCGCACGTCCATGCAGCCGATCACGACGCGGGCGCCGCGCGCGCGGCATTCTGCAGCGACGGATTCCAGCCGTGCCGAATTTCTGCCAATCAACCCCAGCGTGATATCGGGCGCGGCATAACTCAATGCCAGCGCGCGCCCAAGCCCGGCACTACTGCCGGTTATCACGATTGCTCGTGGCCCGCTTGCGCTCACCTGCCCTCCCCGGTTGCGAATATTGCTGTTTTTCCATCGTTTTAAACGAACATTGTTTTTCAGCGGCCGTCTGGTTATCGATCTCCAAGCGCCAAGCGCTGCCTGATATTTCGACCAAGCAGCGGACAACATTGTCGATTTATTGCGTTTGATTATTTCGTATGATTTGACTACGCCCGCAACATGCCACGCACTGATATCGCACATCGACGTGACGACGTGCGACCGCCCGAATCAGGGTTGCGAAAAAATGTGCGGACCATGCAGCGAACGCAACCACATGGAAATTTGCGCGGCGCGAAAGGCAGTTGGCCACAAGCTTACAACGCGCCGACGCGATCATACATCAATATTAATATTCGAGTAAAACCTTACGTGTTACAACTGCTTACATCAGACATGCGCCGGCGGTCCTGCTCCATGCAAAGGTAGAAACTCGCGTTGCCTGCAATCCTCAAGTACCGGCCGCACACCGATTCCCGAAGTACAAATATCGGAAAAAAATGCCGAACCGCTCTCCTGACCGTCCGGTCGCGACCGATCCTCAGGATGCTTTAATCGTGCAGATAACCGATGCGCGCGGCACCGCGCGGCGGACAGCATGCGGCCATCCCGCAAGCAATTCTTAAAGTTCTTCCGGCTATTTGTCAGACATACCCTCCGACCTGGCGAGTTCGACGAAAGGCTGTCTGGTGGCATTCTGCTCCGTCCAATTGGGTCGGATAGAATTCCTCGAATGTTCTTTGCAAATCTTGATGATCCTTCGACTCGCTTGGTTCGCTGAACTATGTATGGAGATCGTCAGGCAGCGTCTTCGACCGGCGCCAGACCGGCGAAGCGAGCGCAACCGGACGGCCGCGCCCTCGGTAAAAATGAATGGGCCGCCCTCGGCGGATCGAGCGGCCGGTCAGTGCATCAGCGGTCTGCGGAACTCGTCTTACGGTATCGATTGTTATTGCGCGTTCTCTCGTCGCGCAAACATCGGGGTTGCTTTCGATGCTGACAATTTCTTTACGCAGGCCACATGGAAGAAAGGAAGGTGCCCTTAACGAATCGGCAATTCTCGCCCGTCAATTGGACCGATTCGACTGCGCGCACCTTGAAATCACGATTGCTCACGGGCACGGCGCTCTCGCCACGACCAATAGAGAACCATCCCGAAGCCGACGCAAACCGTTACGTTGAGCGGAATCAGAACGTAGTTCTTCTTCTCAATCGCCAGCAAAATCGTCACGAGCGAATAGGAAAACGTGGCGATTTCTCCGGCCAGCAGGACTGCATTGATACGCGGCATCGTGGAACGATAGGCTTCCTTTCCTTTTGGCGTGCGATGAAAACCGCTATACACGCCGAAAACGGCGCGCACGCCCCCCGCGAAGTAATACCAGGCCATCGGCAAGAACATCGCGATATAAAGGTAGGTATCCCATACGGTTTTCAGAACACTCGGTTTGTCGTCGAATCTCGCGCCCTTGCGTGAACCGAACGCATTCGCAAGCGCCCAGATTGCCACCAGTACAAAAAAGACGAATGCGCCGAGATGAATACCTTCGCCGTCGAAATGCACCAGGCAGGTCAACGGCAGGCTAAGCAGGATCAGCACATAGATCGAAGCCAGCAGCACGGACGAGAACATCACCGAGATCGCGTGCATCCGCTTCATCAGCGGCATGCTTTGCGACAACATTTGCCCGACATGCTTGAACCCGCTGTGGATCAGGCCGCGCCCCCAGCGTTCCCGTTGAATGCGAAACGCGCTGATGGTCTCCGGCAGCACCGACATGGAAACGACCTCTCGCAGATACGCGTATTTCCATTCACCGAACTGCGCGCGATAGCCGAGGTCCACGTCTTCGGTGACCGTCGACGCATTCCAGCCGCCCAGTGCATCGACGCACTCCTTGCGCCACACACACGAGCTGCCGCTCAGCGAAGCCATGTCGCCGTCCTCGCTCAGCCCTACCGTCACGTACTGCTGGTGACCCATTTCCATGGCCTGGAAGCGCGTCAAAAACGACGCATCGCGATTCTCGTAGCCGATGCCGGTCTGAAGGAAACCGAGCTTCGGATCGGTGAAGCACGGAATAGTCTTCAGCAGGAAATCCGCCGGCGGCACGAAGTCCGCATCGAAGATCGCAAAGAACTCGCCGCACGACTGCTGGATGCCGTTGACCAGATTGCCGGCCTTGTAGCCCGTTCGCGACTGGCGCTTGACGAGCCGGATGTTGATTCCGTCGGCGGCGTAGCGATCGACTTTCGCCCGTGCCAGTTTCGTCGTCGCATCCGACGAGTCGTCGAGCACCAGGATCTCGATCTCGTTCGGCGGATAGGTCAGCCGGCAGGCCGCGTCGATCAGCCGCTCGACCACCTCGGACTCGTTGCAGATCGGCAGCAGCACACTGACCCGAGGATGAAACCCGTTTTCGGAAATCCGGACGGGCTGCGCCAGGTCGGTCAGCTTGCGCCGTTCGACCTTGCGCGAAATCAGCAGCACGCGCAGTTCGAGCAGCACGTACAGCGCAAAGTAGAGCACCACCAGCAGGAACACCAGCTGGGCAGCATAGGAGAGCAGCGCGAGCATCGTGACCGCTTCTCCTCAGATCTTCACGACGGCGAAGATTTCCTCCAGCCGGTGCGCCCACGTATGGTTTTGCCGTACGTAGCGTGCGCCTGCCTCGGCTCGGTCCAGATCGTCCTGCGACGGACCGTGCCGAAGCCGCGAAAACAACTCCCGCGCCTCGTCAGGCGTATCGATCACGTGGCAGAACCCGCGGAAGTACCGGTCGACCGAACGGCTCGCGTTGGTCACGGCGATGCCGCCACACGCGAGGATTTCGACCAGGCGCCGCGAGAACATCGTCTCGGAGCCCGTCACGGAATTCACGTTGATCGAGATCGCATGGGATTTGTACACATGCGCCGTTTCCCGATGCGGCACCTTGCCATGCACGCGCAGCCCGCTCTTCTTCGGATAGCGAAACTCGAAGAAGCGCGACAGGCGATCGTGATTGCGGTCGAATACGTTGAGCGGCAGATTGCTCTGCTCGCAGGTGTCGAACACCATGTCGAGAAAGCGGCGGCGTTCGTTCAGGATGCGCCGGTAATAGCTGCCCGTGAAGCACGCCTCGTTGCGCACGAAATTGAAGCCCGAGAAGTTGTGTGACGCCGGCTGATACGGCATCACGAGCGTATTCACCGGCACATGCGCGGGCACCTGCTGCCGATACCGATCGAGACACTCCTCGTCGGTCGTGAACACGTAGTCGAATACCTTCGCCACGTCGATGAACGTGTCGAAGAACGCGCCGTCGTCCTTGTTCCAGAATACGGTCGGCACACCCGCGCGCCTGGCGAAGTCGACCAGGCGAAAGATCGCCGTCGGCTTGCCCAGGCGCATCGGCGGCGACTGTCGCGCCAGCTCGTAGCGCCAGCTTCCGTCCACGCCATGAAACGCCGATTCCACGAACACGAGATCGGGCTTCCAGTTGCCGATCACATCCGCGTAGTTGGCAGGCGTCATGGTGCGCACGCGGCATTCCGCCGACAGGCAATCCGCCGTGAAGTAATCCGTGACGAGCGCGATCTTCAGGCGCCCGAAGCGCCCGGCCTGCTCCACGTCCTCCGCAACCGTCGGGTAGTCGTAGACCAACGAACCCAGTTTTCTAATGACCCTGCCGACCATTTAACCCCTCACCCTGCGACATTGGCAGTGCGTTCATGACAAATTCGCGCCAGCGGCGCTGCGTGGCCGCGTATTCTCTCGCCTGGCCGCGCAACGCCGCGAGCGTGCCGCGATCGGACAGCGCCGCATCGATGACCCGCGCCAGGTCGACCGCATCGCCGGCCTTGAAAAACCAGCCGGCCGGACTCGGGCCCAGTTCGTCGCGAAACACCGGCAAATCCGGCACGATCACCGGCTTGCCCATCGCGAGCGCCTCCACGAGTTTGATCGGCGGCACGATCTCGCAAACCTTGAACGGTTTGCGCGGAATGCACACCAGCGCGCAACGGCCGAGCGTCCTGCGCGCCTGCTCGGGCGACGTCCGGCCCAGAAAGCGAACCTGCTCCGCCAATCCGAGGCGTCGGACCTGTGCCTCCAGCGCCGGCCGTGCCTCGCCTTCTCCGACGATCTCGACCCGCACCGTGCGCCCTTCCCCGATCAACCGCCCGACCGCATCGATCAACGTATCGAGCCCTTCATAACCGATCAGCGAACCCGCATAGCCGATCGTGTCCGCGTCGATCTCATCGGGTTTCGACGGCGTAAACCGCTCGGGGTCCACGCAATTCGGCAGCAGATGCATCCGCTCGCCGGCAATCCCCCAGCGGTCCCGCGCGAACCGCCCCAGCTGCGCCGAGATCACGAACAGCTTGTCCGCGTGACGGGCCACCAGGCCCTCCAGTTGCAGCCCCTGCGCGAACCCCTGGCGCCCTTCGTATTCCGGCATGCGCGAGATGCGCGTCAACTCCCACAACCCGCGCATCTCGTACTGGAACGGGATGCCCAGTTGCCGCGCCGCCAGCAGGGCCGGCAGCGCGTTCACGTGATTCGACGCCGCGTGGATCACGGACACGCGATGCTGCATGGCCACGCGCGCGATGACCGGCGCTGCCTGCAACGCATACATCAGCACCGGCCGGTTGTTCAACGGTGCGCTCGCATGCAGATACCGGACCTCGCTGACCTGCGTGTCGCTTCCCGCGACATCCATCAGGCGATCCACGCGATCGCCGGGATAACCGGGCCGCGTCAGCGGATGCACGCGACCGCCCGCAGCGGCCAAGGCGCGAACGACTTCGTGCGTGCGCGTCGTATAGCCGCTCGTGTGATACGGCAACGCGCTAGCCGCCACGTACAGCATGCTGTCCGGATCACCGACGAACGGCACGCCGCGCGAACGCTGCTTCACCTTGCGCTCGAGCACATGCGCCGTCAGTCGACGGCTCATCGCGAGAAGCGGCTCGGTCAACGCCGTCTGCAACGAATCGAGCATCGTGCTCATGCTTTCACCGCCCCGGCCGCCTTCAGTTCGGCATGGGCGAGATCGGTCGTATGCGTGGTCCGGATCTTTCCTCGGGCCTGCAGGTCCAGGAATTCCGCCGTGGTGATCACGTCGTAGTCCTTCGTCAGCCGCGACAGCAGCTTCCGGTAGCCTTCGACGCGCTGGTCGTCCCGGTAGGTCGCGTGCCCGTTTTCGTCCCAATACAGCAGCGACCACGAATGGAGCAGGAAGATCGAGAACGTCGGGCTGCCGCTGAACGCGTCGAGCAGCAGCTTGCCCCACCACGGACGGAACCGGAAATACGGCGACTCAGGGTAAGTCAGGCGTGCCCACCATTCTTCCTTGCCCACCTTCGGCAGGATTTTCTTTTCCGTCATCGGCACCTCGATCACGCCGTTCGACCACTGGAACGGCAGATTCGTGGGCTCGCTGTAATTGCACTGCCCGGCATGGACGGCGCACAGGGAATTGTTGAACGACAGTTGTACGCCGGTGGACTTCAGCGCCCGGATCGTCGACGCGTTCCAGCGGAACGAACCTGCACGGTGCGCCAGCACCGGCTTGCCCGTTTCCGCCGAAATCAGCCCGCCGAAGTGGCGAATCACGAACTCCGCGCGCGCATCGTCCGTGTATTGGTTCATGTATTGCGGACGCCGCGCGAGGCCGTGCTCGGCCCAGAACGCGTCCGGCAGGTATTCGGGATGCGTGTGCAGTTGCACGTCCTGCCCTGCGGCATCCAGTCGGCGCACGACGTCCTTCGTCTCGTCGAGATACGCATATGCGCCGCACTGGTCCACGAAGAACACGTGCTTGACGCCGAACTCGTCGCCGATGGAAGCCATTTCACCGACCCCCGCCCGCCCCTTTTCGTGCACACCCCACATCAGCCGTTTGACGTGATCCTCCGTGGCACGCTTGGGCAGCGCCTCGGTATCCACCGTCAACATGGCATAGCGATTTCTATCCATCATGTTCAGTTCACTTCCACCAGTGCCTTCCAGTCGGCGTCGTTGGCCTGCGCCGCGGCCGGCGGAACGATCCGCGCATCGCGATAGCGCCACGCAAGGTACGCGCGCTTTCTCTCGCGATAGGAACGGTCCTCACCGCTCAATTCCGGCAGGTATTCCACCAGCCAGCCCAGCCGCGAATAGAAGGCGAAATCGGCCACGTCGGTCACCAGTACCGGCGCCAGCGCATCGTTACCTCTCAGCCGCGCGGAAAATCCTTCGCACGCACGGCGCAGTGCATCGCGCTCCGTACCCGGCGCCCAGATCAGCAGCGTGTTCGCTTCGGCCGAAACCGGTGCGTGCTTCAGGGTCGACAGCCACGGATATTTCGTCACGTGAGGCGGAATCACGCCCAACGTGGCCAGCAAGCGCCTGGCACCGCGCCACGCGCGCTCCTTCAATGTGGCAGGCGGTTTCCCGGCGAGCAGGTCGTGGCGCGTCAGCAACGTCCAGTCGGGCTTCGCCGCCAACGCACGCAACTCACGCCTCAAGGTCCGGGTTTGGTCGATGATGCTCAATGCGTTCGCCTCTTGTCAGCAATCCTGGCGATGATCTCGTCCGCCGCGAGCGACGCGCCGTTCATCGGCACCGCGCACTGCGCCGGTCCTGCATCGGGCAACAGGCCCAGCAGCGCGTCGACGGCCGTCTTGCGCTCCTGTTCAGTCTCGCACGCCGAAACGACAGCCGGCATCACGTCGGCGACCATCAGTGCGCGACGCACCTGATCGTCCACCAGTTGTGCGTTGGGCACCAGCAGCGCGGGAACGCCCGACTGCACCACTTCGCAGCAGGTGTTGTAGCCCGCTGCGCCGACAAATGCATCGAACGCACGCAGATAGCGCGCCAACGGATAGACCGAGACCGGCAACACGCCGGCCGGCAATTCGACGTCACGCACCGAAATGGGCGCACGTGCCCAGACCACCTGGAAACCGGCCGCCTCGAAGGAGGCGATCAGTCCGTGCCCGATGCCGGCGACATCCTTCAGATTGCCCGGGCCGAGCGAAAAGAGGACGAAGCGGCCCGCCTGCGGCAGGCCAAGCGCGTCTCTCGCCGCTCCTCGGTCGAGCAACTCGTCGTCCTCCAGCAGGCAGACCGGCGGAACCGTCAGCCGCGTGCCGCCGTTCGTCAGGGACGCGCGTGCTTCGGTCGCACCCAGTTCACCGGGCTGGATCACGAGATCGAACAACGATTCGTCCACCGGCACCGCTTTGGTATCGGCTTTGAGCAGCCCGCGATTGGACCACACGAGGACGGGTGATCCATACATTTCGCAGGCCGTCAGCAAACCCTTGAACGGCCACGTGCCGTCGAATACGACCGCATCCGGACGCACCCGCTCCAGCATCAGGCCCAATCGGACGGCCAGTTCACTGTTCCAGCCGAACGTCGAACTCGACGACCAGTAATGCGAAACGAAGTAGTCCGCTTCGAATCCCATCTCCTCGATGATTTCGATCGCCGACGCCAGCGAAAAGAAATACGGGCGAGCGCGGCCCCGCAGGCGACGCGCGTATGCGAGGCAACGGTTCAGATGGCCCATGCCCGAGCCGTTCACGTTGAAGAACAGGATGCGCGGCAACGCGCTCGCCGCGCCTACCGCGTGACCGGACTGCTGGTCGATCATGCGTCCCCGCCGAACAGGTCGCGCGTGTAGACCTTGGCTGCGACGTCGGTCAGATCGTCGGTCAGCCGGTTTGCAACGATCACGTCGGCGGAGTGCTTGAATTCGGCCAGATCGTGCACGACCGACGAATTGAAGAACGTCGATTCGTGCAATGCCGGCTCGTAGACGATGACCTCGACGCCCTTGGCCTTGATGCGCTTCATGACGCCCTGGATGCTCGACGCGCGGAAATTGTCGGACCCCGCCTTCATCACGAGACGGTAAATGCCGACAACCTTCGGCTTGCGCTTGAGAATGCTCTCGGCGATGAAGTCCTTGCGCGTGCTGTTCGACTCGACGATCGCGCGGATCAGGTTCTGCGGCACGTCGCGATAGTTGGCCAGCAGCTGCTTCGTGTCCTTCGGCAGACAGTAGCCGCCGTAGCCGAAGCTCGGGTTGTTGTAGTGTGCGCCGATGCGTGGATCGAGACAGACGCCGTCGACGATCTGATGCGTATCGAGACCGTGCTGCGCGGCGTAGGTGTCCAGTTCGTTGAAATACGCCACGCGCATCGCCAGATACGTATTCGCGAAGAGCTTGATCGCCTCGGCTTCCGTGCTGCCGGTGAACAGCGTCGGAATGTCCTGCTTGATCGCCCCCTGCTTCAGCAGATCGGCGAACGCCTCGGCTCGCCGCGAACGCTCGCCGATCACGATCCGCGAAGGGTGCAGGTTGTCGTACAGCGCCTTGCCTTCGCGAAGGAATTCCGGCGAGAAGATCAGGTTGTCGGTGCCGAGTGCCGCACGCGTGCGCTCGGTGTAGCCGACCGGAATGGTCGACTTGATCACCATTACCGCGCGCGGGTTGATCGCCATCACGTCGCGGATGACGACCTCGATCGAGCGGGTGTTGAAGTAGTTCGTATCCGGATCGTAGTCGGTCGGCGTGGCGATCACCACGTAGTCGGCCCCGGCGTACGCGTCTTCCTTGTCCAGGGTCGCGCGGAAGTTCAGATCCTTGTGGCGCAGGTAGTCCTCGATCTCGGCATCCTCGATCGGCGACTCCTTGCGGTTGAGCATCGCCACCTTCTCGGGGACGATGTCCAGAGCAACGACTTCATTGTGCTGCGACAGCAGGACGGCGTTGGACAGGCCGACGTAGCCTGTGCCGGCGATAGCGATTTTCATGCGTATTTCTCACAGGCAAACACAGGAATCTTCATCTCTTATATCTACCCTTACTTTCATCGTCTGCTTACGGTGAAGCAGTTAAAAATATCTGATCCAGAGCCACGGGCCGACACCTACCCACCGCCGCGAAACCCGCGGCAGGTCAAGGCTCCATCATCAGGGCGACTTGCGATCCGTATGCAAGATCAAATCCGAAGTGAAATCACACGGAACAGCCGAGTTGTCGCAATTGCGCGGCTTGTCCCTGTTATCCGCAGGCAAACTGAACCACGTAACGACATGCCCCTCCTTCGACTCATTGGCCGCCATATTCTCGAATCTCACCGTCTGGACGTTAGGTACTGCGCCTTTAGGTGCCTGAACCTTCTTTACGGCCGGAGACGGACTCCACACACTGGGAGAAAGAGCCTCCGCCACCTTCATCGATCCGTCGTCGTAGACAAATGTCTTCGCACCGATTTCCGGCTGACTCACCTGCTCGATCAGGTGACCATCACTCACCTTGACGCCCGAGAAATTGATTTCACCCTTGATGGTGCCGCCACCTCTCGGATCCCAACGATAGGTCCATTGCGTTGCTGGCGCCGTCTTCCAGATTCCGTTTTCAAGACGAGCATGGAACAGTTGCGTCGCTCCTTTGGAATCGAATTTCAAGTAAGAAATAACCGGTCGGCCGGCTTCATCGAACCCCAGCCGGATATTGTTCAGCAGACCGCTTTTTTCCGGGATCTCATCCACGACTTCAGCCGTCCTTGGTGTAATCGGCAAAGGAATGACGTCGCCCGCACTGTTTTGCCACGTCTTAAGGTCACGACTCTTCGCGTAATTCACGTTGAAGTTCGTCTCGACGAAGTAATTTTCCCGCCAGACCCACGCAACATGGAAGAACCCATCCGGCCCGCGAACGTAATTCGTGTGGTACGCATTCACTGGTTTCTTCTCGGAAGTCGGAGCAAAAATTGGACGATTTGTCCAGCGGACCCACCCGGAGTTGTCGAGCCGGTTGATGAATTCCTCGCCGTCTCCGCTATGTCCGGAGCGGTACGAAAACCCGAGCGCCCCATCCATGAACCGGAAGAAATAGGGATACGTCGCTTGTGCCTCGTCTGATCCGATCATCGGTCGAACTGCTTCCAGTCCCGCCAGTTTGTCCGGAGCGTCCATCCGTGCATATACGAGCGGAGAAGCGTGCATATTCCCGGAAACATGAAGTCGATTCGACTTGTCGAGCGCAATGACAATCGAGTTGTGGGCGTCCCATCCGACAAAGCGCGATCCAACGCGCGTCTTCTCGACCTCCCCAGTGCACTTGTTTATCTGTGCAACCGACAGCCATCGATCCGCGTCGTAGTACGACACATAAACAAATTTCTTATCTTCCAGCGCATCGAATTTGACTCGCGAAGCGCCCCACACTCGATCGATCTTCAGATCCGGAGAAATACCCACGCACTTCGCATCCGTTGCGTCAGCCGCCCACGATACTGAAGATGCCGTGACACTCAGCAAGACCAGCAACCGAACAGCAACCTTCTTCGTTTCCAAGGGCACCTCCTCTCCAAATCATCCCAAATCTCACCGCGCCAGGAACCCACCTAAAGCGGCGACCGCGCCTCACCACAAGTTTCGTCGGCGATCGCCGCCGCAGACTCAGCCGTTCACTACCGATCCGGCCGCTTCACGTACGCGCCCCATCTCGGCGCCTGCAAAGGCCGCTTTAACCAGTCCTGCGTATTCCGGATATCGTCGGGTCACCACATCCACGCCCGCCTTGACTAACGCAGTCTTTTCTCCCTTGAAGCTGGCCGTTCGAATGTGATAGACGAACGACCAAGGAGAAATCAGGTTGCGCCAACCAGCCTTATAGGCGCGCATGCAGAAGTCGTTCTCCTCTCCGTAGCCTCGAGGGAAACCCTCTTCGTCAAATGACCCGCATTCGTCAATGAGCGCTCGGCGAATGTACATGCAGAATCCCGAACCGGTGGGCACCTCCGGCGGAACACATGCCTGTGTTGCCTGTGTCACAAGGAGCGCATATTCGTCATGACTCAGATGCGACGGACGCGGACAGTGTTCATTGAACTTAGGGAATGAAAACGCGCCTGCGTTATCACTCATTGCGGTAACGGTTGCTACCTTCTCGCGACTATAGGCGACAGCCCGCAACCCTTCGAGCCAGCGCGGCGTTACAACCGTATCCGAGTTCAGCAATACGACGTCATTGTCACCCGCCTCGCGAATCCCGCGATTTATCGTCTTGGTATAGCCGATATTGACGTCATTCTTGAGGATGAGGACACCCGGCACACCCTCGAACTCTTCAAGCATCGGCGTGATGCCCGGATCAGGGCTGCCGTCGTCGATCACGATCAGCCGATCCCTGGTCAGATCGGTATGTTGCAGCACCGATCGCAGGCAGTCGCGAACTGCAGTGACTGCGTTATAGACGGGCACGATCACGGTCGTCGGCGGTGCATAACCGATCGCTCGTGCCGCGACAACGGCAGGTGCATTGTCACTCGGGAGCAAACCTTTCCGACCGAGAATCTTTGCATAGCCATCCGAAAGCGCGGCCTTCAGATTGTCTTGCGTGAAATGCTGCTCGACAAACAATCGACCAGCCTGCCCCATTTCCGAAACAAGCGTGTCGTCTTCGCAAAAGCGCAGCACCGCGTCCACGACTCCGTCGATATCGCGGTAAGGCACAAGAAAGCCAGTCTTCCCGTGCTGCACCAGTTCGCCCAGTGCACCCCAGTCATAGGCAATAACCGGGCGGCGTGCAGCCATGCCCTCGGCGACCGTACGGCCGAAGCTCTCGGCAAAGTGCGAGAGATTGAGAAGCACGTTCAATTCCGACATCGCCTTGCGCGGATGCTCGGCATAGCCGGCAATGATCAGGTTATCAGGACGTGCGCCCGACTCGACCTCTTCCTGCCACTTTTTGACCTGGGCATTCACCGGGCCGACCACCACAAAGCGGGCTCGCGGTGTGAGTACCGCAGCTCGTCGCGCCACCTCGACGAAATCCTCCACGCCCTTCTTAGGGATATTCGAACTGACGATGCCAAACTTGATCGTGTTACCGAACTTGTTCCCCAGTTCGAAATCACTCAGCGTCACCGCATTGGGTACGTAAAGCGTCTTCCCCGGACGCGAAAACAACTGAGTCGTGGCGCGACTATTTCCAATCACCCAGTCCGAACGTTCGAATACACGCCCAATGATTTCGCTGATCGTCAGTCCAAGTTGTTCACGCAACGGATCGTCAAGCGAAATCAGCTCGCGCGAATGAACGACCCGCGTCCTGCCCATGCGCGTCGCAGCCTCCAACGGCTCAAGCAGCACGATGGTGTTCGCATGCACAACATCGACCGCGTGACGCGCGATGATATCTGCAAACGTCACCGTCAACCAAGCCTTGCTGTCCCGGTTGTTTTTCCACTGCGGATAGGGGAAGCAATATACACCTAGGCTGCGCTCGCATATTTCGCGGATATAAGCCTTGTTTCCGCCAGACGGCAGCGTCATCACAACATTGACGGATTGCTCGGCGAACGCGCACAGCACATCCAGGAGACTCCGCTCGCCGCCGAACAGATGATGGCCCGAAATGTGCGCGCAGAGCATCACGGTCGGCCAATCAGGATTCGGTTGCCTCTGCCCTTCATGCCAGACAATCGAAGGCAGCGGCTTCCCATCCGTGATGGCGTCCTTCGAATCCGAAAGCGAATTTCCCGGCAGCACGGGTACATCCGTTTCTCTCGGATAAGAAGCGATCCCTGCAGGCAATACCTGGGGCGTGATACCCGCGACAGACTGAGTGGCCGAAGCAAAGGCCTTCAGATAGGAGCGCCCCCAACGCTGGTCGGGTTCAAGATACGTACCCTCCGCCCACTCGTTCCACGCGTTGATGAAGACGAGCGACTCGTTCCCTTGATTGAAACGCTGCTCCTGCTCGAGGATGTTCTTCATCCAGCGACGGAAGCCATATGGCGTCGCTCCGTGGAACACGCGCGCATCGGTCAAGCGGCGAGCAGTATTGTCCCAGCCCAGCATGG
Organism: Burkholderia sp. BCC1988; assembly: GCF_905339895.1. Classification (NCBI taxonomy): domain Bacteria; kingdom Pseudomonadati; phylum Pseudomonadota; class Betaproteobacteria; order Burkholderiales; family Burkholderiaceae; genus Burkholderia; species Burkholderia sp. BCC1988. Next base: position 258,572 of record NZ_CAJPHA010000003.1, on the reverse strand, counting down.
TTCCTCGGTGCACCGGCCACGAATAGCCATCGTCAAATTTCGCGACATCGCCCTCCACCACTGCAGAGTAATCGAAGATCTGACCGCCAAAGTTCTTGTGCAGGTCATGCACCTTGTCACGCAAGTCCACGCGCTCCGCTTCGTGAGGCGGAAACAGCACATAGCTATCGAGCTGGTAATCCTCCGGAGAACCTTGCAACGTTTCGAGCCCGAATCGAACGGCGCACAGGTGAATCTCGCCCAGCCCCGCCTTGCGGCACTCCTCTCGCCACGCAGCGGCAGTTTCCAGCCAGTTCGGGATAATCGAAATTCGATACACCATCATGACCGGCTTGCCGTTGTAACGAATCCATCGGGGATCCCTCATCATCGGGATCAATTCCCGAATCAACGCGACATTGCTCTCGAGCGTATAGGTCTGCTCCATCAGCACGTGGCGGTTCTGGCCATCCCAGTTCCGCGACCAGTTTTCGTTGGCCCAGCAAACGCAGAAACCCGTATCGACGTTCTTGGATCGAGCCATCTGCTCAATCGGATGATTCAGCAACTTCTTGCCATCGAACCAGTAGTAGTAGTAGCAGAACCCGTGAATGCCGAATTCGCTGGCCAGTTTAGCCTGCGCGATCTGTGTCTCTTCGAGACGCAGATCGTAGTATCCGAGTTCGGTCGGCACTCGCGGCTGATAGTGGCCTCTGAACAACTGTCGAGCGCGTGTGACGTTAGTCCACTCCGTAAACCCTTTCCCCCACCACAAATCGTTTTCCGGGATCGGGTGAAACTGCGGAAGATAGAACGCGATCGTCTTCAACGTCCGAGGACGAGCAGGTTGAACGGGCTGTGCCCCTCTGTCCGCTTCAGATTGGACAACCAGATTCCCGAGTTTTGCCAGCACGGACAATACGCTCAGAACGGTCGGACGTCCCGGAAACCCGTTGGTTGCATTCTTGTCGCCAACCAGTTCACTCGGCCAAAGCGCGGAAGCCAATCCTCTCAGCAGCAAAGGTTTGAGCCATACTTCGGCTCCAACTGGCACCGCGATCGTCTCGTCGGAAAGGCTCAGCCCCATGCGCGACAGTGCAATCTTTACACCATCGATCACGCGATGATTGCCGCCCTCCTTGGAAAGCGAAACGAACCGCTTTGCGCGCATGCCCCAGCCTGAATCCGCGGTAAATTCGGCCGCCCGGCTCGCGACATCCGAAAGCTCGTCGTCGCCCTCGCCGGGTGTCAGCCACAGAACAGCCTGGTAGTCATCGAATACGTTCGATCCGGCCAGTCGCAGAAAATGCTCGGCGTTCCCGTCACCATCGCCGTCACCCACGATTGTCACGGATGCCGTCAGGTTGCCGAAATTTACGTGCTCGACATCGGAGAACCCTAGCACAAACAAGTCGTGTCGCTGGCCCAAGGCCGGAAGCATCCTTCTCACACGCTCCCATGCTTCGTCGTTCATCACGTTTGCCACAACGGCGATCGGGGCCATCGGACGCAGTCCGCGCAACATGAACGCGTCCTTTCCCAACCTAAACTGCGGCTGGTCACTCCGATGGGTAACGTTCGACTTCGTGACGACGTCATTGGCCCCTCGGTCCGGCCGAATCGCTTCGACGGTGGTTTCGCGCTCACGCCCTTGATTGATCAAGTGGCCAAAGAGCCGAACGATTTCAGCGTCGTTCGAGCAACGAAGATCCGTCACCCAGTTGCGGAGCTCGTCAGCGTTCACCCCCACCGACAGGACGTCGTGAAACAGCGTGCTGCGGTGGTTGCCCTGCGGCCGGTTTCCATCGACAGCACTCAACACCGCGCCCAGCGCGTGCGTCAGCTTGTCCATCGAAACCATCGAAACGTCGTCATACTCGAACAGATCGGCCATTGCCGGCGAGTCACACGCCAGCACGGGGACACCCATCCCGACGGCATCGGTAAGCTTCGCCGGAACCTGAAACTGCGCGACCATTCCCCCGTCGTGTAGAAAGACACAAACGTCAGCCATCGAGACGACTGCGGGAATTTCGGCGAATGGCTTGTTGGCAATGAATGCCGTCTGGCAACCACGAACCTGCTCGAGCGTCTCCTTCAGCGACTGATCCGGGAAGTCTCCGACGATCGCGAACAGGACATCATTCCGCCCGAGCGCGGCAATTGCTTCGGCTGTCTCGACCAGCCCCTTGTGCGGCCGGGGAGTACCGAAGAACAGGACAATTTTCTTGTCCGCAGGCAGCCCGTATTTTTTTCGGCTCTTCGCCTTCAACTCCGGCGAAGGAGCAAAGGCATTTTCGTCGCGAGCGTGACGAACGATCAGACCTCCATATCGATTCTGCAGCGCCGGGTTCGAAACGGTAACCCCGTCGAACAGACTCACCATGCCGACAGCAATCCGCGTCCAGTCCTGCCCGGTCAGATTCAACTTAGGAAGCTGCTGATGCTTGGCCACGTACTCCGCGATGCCGATAGGCGACTCTGCCTGGACAAATGCCAACTCCTCGTCGTCGATGTCCATCAATACCTTCGCATCCCAGATCAGCTTGTAGAGCGCTCCAAACAAGACATTGGGGCCGCGCGGCTTCGAGAGATGCACGATATCGTAGGGATGCGCGACGACCAGTTCGATGGCCTGCTCGACAAATCGCGTCTCGTCCTCGACCAGGATGGCGTGCTTCGCAATTTCGGTTTCCTGGATCGGCCCCCAGATCTCTCGCCCGAACTTTGGAAAGAGGCTGCCGATGATCTCGACGTCGGCAAATCGCTCATACAGCATCGCCAACGTGTAGGCTCGCCCGGCCGAATTGTGTGCGAGCTCCCAGCTGCAGACACCGACTCGCGGTCTGCCCGCCTCATCGCGACTTTTTCGGTATCTTTGCTTCGCAAGAGCGAGGTTCGCCGATGCAATCCGGGCAAGCCCGGGCGTGGTGATCAAAACCTCGGCATATTTCCGAATAGCTTCTTCGTACTTCCCCGAACGCATGTATTCGTTGCCAAGTGCGAGTGGCGTTTTCATATTCTTGTTCATCATATTTAGTTATTCGTGAATTTGATGTCCAACAACGTGACTGCAGCGTTCACAACTTGGCAATCAAGGTCATGCGCTGGTTGTTCGTTACGCTGCAACAACAGGCTGAGAACACTCTCATTTTCCCAGCGAGTTCGATCGATGATTGGCTCGGCAAAGCCGAAACCCTCATCCAGAATGAATCGTGTGTGTTTTTCCGACCAAAGGTAGTCAGGTGCCGCAAGCATAGTCACCGCCATTCGATCGCGACTATGATCTCCGCGAGTGATGACGTATACGTTGTCGAACCGATCGACAACGACTTCCGGGCGACTAATTGGAATTTGCAGCGTCCCCTTCCCTCGCAACACAAAAGGCTGAGTGCGCGCTGAAATGATCTGATGCCGCCACTGCGCACCATCGAAGTACAAATGCTGATACTGAGGAATTCCACCCGAATCGTCCGCATAGAAAACAATATGCGGACGATTTCGGCTGTCCAGTGCCATGCTGCACTGGTTGATCAGATTACTTCCAGGCGAGACTGGAAAAATGATTTCGGCATTTACCTGAGTGATCGGAAGTTGATAGCCTCGCCCCTTTGATGTCTGCCAGCTGACGCCGTTATCGAATGAACATGCGTATCCGATATTCACGTTGTTGATGAGATCTTCCTCACCGAGCGTATGCGTGCGCCACACGAAGCTGAGGTGCAGACTTCCGTCGCTACCGATGGCAGGATGGTTCCAGTAGGCGTTGCTCGTCCATGGCTTCGACTCACTGCCGCTCAGAATCGGCAAGGGGCGATCCGCCCAACTCTCGGTCTCTTCGTCATAAACCTTGACGCGAGCGTTTCCGCTATCGTGCACGCCGTCACGATAGAGCAAGACCAGTGGAAACCCGTGATGCGGCTGAACGAAGGTTGGATAGGTCACCCGTTCCTCGGACGTCCCCGTCATCGGAAGCTCATCCGTCCACCCGTTGATATCGTTGGCCCTGATGCTTCGGCGATAGCGCAATCGCGTAGCATGATGTCCGTAACACAGGTGGACATGCCCCCTCCGGTCGACGCCAAGGCTAATACTGTTGTGCGCATCATTCAGGTCGTACGCACCTTCAATATCATGGCTCTCGATAACTTCCGTCTTCAGATTGCGCTGAACAATGCGCAGCCTGCGTGAATCGACATAGAACGCGGTAGTCTGCCAGTCGAGATGGGTCAGGATTCCGTGATGTCGGAAAATGACGGTATTGATGGTATTACCCGCCCATGCCTCACCGAGATGGTGCTTTGATAGCGTGACGACTTCGAATGCGGAACTTGCACGAGGAAGTTCGCGCAGTGCAGCGCTTGCGTCACTGGCGAGATACGTGGACGTCATGCCAAGCTCCTGGCACTGTTGACTGACTCGCGCTTTGGTCAGCAGCACCTTGTCCGATCCAGGTGCACCGACCCTGATAGACGATTCGAAATGCTTCAATGCCCGAGGTAAACTTCCTGCGACGACAGCGGCACGCCCCAGGCTGTTATGAACACCAGCGACGAGAATCTGACAAAGATGACGCTCGCTGACGCCCCAGTCCCGAGCCAGTCGTACATACAGCTTCGCCTCGGCGAACCTTCCCAGCTGCAGACGCCCCGATGCCGCGAGCAACGCCAGCTTGGCACGATCGGGATGATGTTGCAGGGTGGCGCGCTCCAGCCTGGCGAGGCTTTGCCAATCGCCAAACTGCCACTGGGTACGTGCTCGTTCAAGCAAATTCTCGTCGTAAGGCACGACGGTTTGCTCGGACCGAACCTCGACAATTTCTGCCGACCGCCCACGTTGATTGGCCAGTGCCTTGTAGCGCACGTTCACCGACTTCTTTCTCATAGCTCTGGCTCTCGAAGCAGGATGTCCTTGATCAGCTCAAGCTGCGCTTCCGCTCGAATCATCTCTTCCTGCACCAGCCTCTGACGCGCCTTCAACTCCGCATCGCTCTCCTGTTGATTTTCGAGTTGTTGTTGTAACGCGTTGATTTGCTCGACGTGCTCCGCCACAAGTCGGGATGACTCGCCGTGCTGACTCATCAAGGTCGATTTCTCGCCTTCCAGTTGCGTCTTGGCCGCCTGCAGAAGTTCGATCTCTCGTTTGCGCTCGACCTCCTGCTTGACGGCGTCTTCATTCCGCGCCGCCAACGTCTGCCGCTCTCGCTCGGACACGGCATTGGCTTGCTTGAGCGCCTCGAGTTCGCGCGAACGCTCGGTCGCATGCTCGTTGGCACCTTCGAGCTGGGTGGTCAGTGCCGAGGCTTGTTGTTCCAGCTTGGCTTTGACCTGCGTCAGCAGTTCAATTTCATGATCGCGCTCGCTCACGTGTTTGACGACGTCTTCGTACTGCGCGGCCAACGTCAGATTTTCGCGTTCAAGACGTGCCCGATCCTGTGCAAGGACATCGACTTCTCGCGCGCGTTCGGCCACCTGCGCCGCAATCTCCGCTTGATGCCGCGCAGTCAGCACCCTTATTTCCAGCTCCAGTCGCGTAGCCATCTGTTCGAGATCCACGACGTGTCGTGCCTGCTCGGCCGATTGCCGGAGCGTCGCCTCGTGCTGCCGCTCGAGCGCCGCCTTCTCCTGTTCGAGCCGCATCGAGATCCGTTCCAGTGCTTCGACCTGCCTTGTTCGCTCAACCACCTGCGCGCTGATCTCGTCGTGTTGCGCCAATGCAGACAGTTTTTCCTGTTCCAGTTGAGCCCACGCCTGCTTCATGGTCTCGACTTCCTGGCTACAAGCAATCAGTTGCTCGATCACTTCCTCATGCATTGCGATTGAGGCAAGCAGTTCTTCTTCCAGTTGCGTTTTAGCCTCTGTCAGGTCGGTGACGTCCTGACAGAGTTCGCCGACATGCTCGACGTTTCTCTCATGCTGTTCGACGAGCCTGGAGCGCTCTTGCCCGAATCGCTCTTCGACCTGTTTCAGGATTTCGACTTCCTGCGTACGCTCGGTCACCTGTCTGACAGCATTTTCGTGGCGAGCCATAAGCTCGGATTTTTCACGCTCGAGGCCAGATTTTTCTCGCTCAAGGTTTGCCTTTTCTCGTTCGAGGTCTGCTTTTTTTCTTTCGAGGTTTGCCTTTTCTCGTTCGAGATCTGCTTTTTTTCTTTCAATGACTGCCTTTTCTCGTTCGAGATTAGATTTTTCTCGTTCGAGGCGCGCATTGGCCTGTTTAAGCGTATCGACTTCCTGATCTCGAACGCCCGAATGCTTCAACGCCTTTTCCTGGTGCGTTGCCAACGCGGACTTTTCCTGCCTCAATTGCGCATTGATCCGCGTCAGCTCCTCGACTTCGCGGTTACGTTCGGCAAGCAATCGCGCGCTCTCGTCACGCGCGCGAGCCAGACTGCCCAGTTGCTTCTCGAACTGGTCCCGGCGCTCGGCGAATCCGGTACGCTGCTTCGCTTCGCGTTGGCGAGCATGCTTGGCCTCATAACGCAACTGGCTGGCTTGACGAGCCTCCGAATCACTGAATTTCGTATCCGACGGCAAGATGTCCAGCAATGCTTCCGCTTCAGCGAGACTGCCAGCCTCATGAAGCCGGAAGGCGAGCCACTTTAGTCGAAAGGACTTCGGCTCCAGCGAGTATGCGCGTTGCGCTGCCTCTGCTGCGCCGGCGCGATCGCCAGTCATCAAATGTCGCCCAAGCGTCGTATAGCCATTCGCGCGCGTGACCGGTGAAATGCCGTTGCCGGCCATCAGCTTTTCCACCGCCTCGAAGCCACCCTCGTCATATGCGGCAATGACCTTCGTAAAGGCTTTCCCGCCCAGCACTTCGGGAGGCGATTGACGACGATAGCTGCGCCAGATCTTCCCGAGTGCACCGGGTACGGAGAACAGCGCCTTCGGCGAGTCGACGCCCTGAATCAAGAGATTCCCGAGCTTGATATTCAGGGCGTTTTCCCTTTCGAGCCGATGAACCTTTCTCTGCGCGCTCACCAAGGCACGCAAGCGCTGATTTTCAACCAGCGCGTTGTGAAACTCGTCATCGGTCCCGCCCGCGACCGGCACGACATTTCCCAGCGCCCCGCTCGGCCAACCTTCTTCCGCAGCTCTCTTCTGCTGATAGTGGTGTTCGAGCTCTTCCTGAACCTGGTGAAGTTGCAGTAGCAGAATCTCGTTTTCCTCTTTCATTTCATGGAGGCGAGATTCAACATTGACCCGGGTGGTAGAATTTTCTTGTTCGATCATTATTTTACGCCCTTCCAAATGCCACGAGTATCGATAAGCACCTTTCCGTCGCTCCAGCCAGGTTTTACGCTTTTGAACTCAGCGTGATCAACCAGCAAAACTAATATGTCGGCTCGAGAAATCGCCTCATCGAGCGTTGCCAGAACCAAACCCGAATTCGCCAAGCGTTCCGGCATTTCTGCGAGATTCGGCTCCACTACCATGACCTTGCCGCGGTGGCTTTCGGCCAGAATTCCGGCAATTTGCAGCGCCGGACTTTCACGCAAATCGTCGATATCCGCCTTGTAAGTAATGCCAAGGCACGCGATGCGGATATCGCCGCGCGTAGCGCCCGACCTCGTCATCTCGACAATGGCCTCGCTCACCTTGCGAATGACCCACTGGGGCTTGACATCATTGACATGGCGAGCGGCGCGAATCAATGTCGATTCATCCGGCGTGCTATCCACGATGAACCAGGGATCGACGGCGATGCAGTGCCCGCCCACGCCGCAACTGGGCTGCAGGATATTCACGCGAGGATGCCGATTTGCCAGCTTGATAAGCTCCCAGACATCGATGCCTTGCTTGTCGCAAATCATCGAAAGCTCGTTGGCAAAAGCGATGTTGACATCACGAAAGCTGTTCTCGGTCAGCTTGCACATCTCCGCAGTGCGCACGTCAGTGACAATACAATCACCTTGCACAAATGCCTTATAGAGTGCGACGGCTGCGTCGGAACAGCCGCGTGTCATGCCGCCGATCACACGATCATTCACAACCAGCTCATGAACGATTCTCCCCGGGAGAACACGTTCAGGACAGTAGGCGATACGAATATCGGACACGTCGCCCACCTGCTGCGGAAAACTAAGGTCTGGGCGCATCTCGGCCAGCCAATTGGCCAACATTTCTGTCGTGCCCACCGGCGACGTCGATTCGAGAATGACGAGGTTGCCTTTGGAAAGCACGGGAGCGATCGATCTGGCCGCCGATTCGATGCAGCTCAAATCGGGCCGGTGATCCGGTGTCAATGGCGTCGGTACGGCAATGACGAATGCATCCGCCGGCTCGGCCTGAGTCGCCGCTCTCAGATATCCGGCGCCCACCGCCGCCTGGACCAGGATGTCCAGTTCAGGCTCGACAATGTGAATATCACCACGGTTGATCGTATCGACGACATACGGCGATACATCGACGCCAATGACCCACCGCTTGCGTGAAGCGAATAGCGTTGCGGTCGGCAAGCCGATATAGCCAAGACCGATGATTGAAATGGTGTTCAACGTGTACTCACTAGAATATCGCGGATGCGTTGCGCAGCCTTGCCATCACCGTACGGATTCGCCGCTCGCGCCATCGCGGCATAGCTCGCCGGATCGTCAAGCAACCTGGTTGCCTCCGCAACGATTGTGGCTTGATCGGTTCCCACAACCTTTGCCGTACCCGCCGCAACGGCTTCCGGGCGCTCCGTCGTCTCGCGTGTCACAAGTACGGGCTTGCCCAGGGCCGGCGCTTCTTCCTGAATGCCACCGGAATCCGTGATGACCAGTGCTGCCCGGTTCATCAAGTAGACGAATGGCAGGTAATCCTGCGGTTCGATCAAGAACACGCCGGGAACATTTTCGAGAAGACGATGAACCGGTTGCTTGACCTTGGGATTAAGGTGCACCGGGAAAACTATTTCGACGTCACCCCGCTGCGCGATTTCCTGCAGCGCGAGACACACGGCCTCGTGCCCTTCGCCCAGATTTTCCCGGCGATGGCCGGTAACAAGAATCAACCGTTTTTCCGGATCGAGAAAAGCGAATCGAGTTTCCAGCGCCTTGTGCTGAGCAGCATCCTCGTGCATGCCAGCCACGGTTTCCAACAGGGCATCGACAACCGTATTGCCCGTGATGTGGATGCGATCTTCCGAGACACCCTCTCGCAAAAGATTGTCACGCGCATGCGATGTCGGAGCGAAGTGATACTTCGCCAGGACACTCGTCAGGCGGCGATTCGCTTCTTCAGGCCACGGAGCCGACAAATTCCCGGTGCGAAGACCTGCCTCCACGTGACCTACACAGATTTGCCGATAGTGTGCCGATAGCGCCGCGGCGAGCGTTGTCGACGTGTCGCCCTGTACCAGCACTAGGTCCGGACGAGCATCGCTCAACACGGAATCGAGGCCTGCCAATGCCCTGCTCGTCATGCCGAGAAGGGATTGATCGGGGGCCATGACGTCCAGATCGTAGTCGGGACGAACACGAAAGAACCCGAGCATCGAGTCGAGCATCTGCCGATGTTGCGCGGTCACGCAGACTTTCGCGTCGATCTCCGGATCTTTCTTCAGCACGTTGACCAGCGGCGCCATCTTTATCGCTTCAGGTCGCGTTCCGAGCACGATCAGGGTTCTCATTGCCATCCCCGCTCTCAATCCACGTGATCCATGATGATGCTTTCCAGCAGCTTCACCACTCCGGCCAGCGCAGCCGCAAGCAGCAACGTGACAAAGGCGTTGTAGAGCCGTCCCGGCTCCGTCGGATAGCCCGGCTTGGTCGGCGTCTGAATGATCGAGACCATTTTCAAGGTCCGCGCAGCATCCATCCGCCCCTTCTCCAATGCAGACAGGGCCGTCTTATACAGATCCTGAGCGAATCCAACCTGCATTTGCAGACGCTGGAACTCTTCGACGGTGTAGTTGAGCGTTCTTCGCGACGGAGAGGCAAGTTCGGCTCGCTTCTGGGCGATCTGTTGCTCAAGTGCATTGAGCGTGTTCCTGAGCATCACGACCGTGGGCTGATTCGGACTCAGGGACGCCGGCAGGGCCGACAACTGGGTCTGAACATCGGTTTTTTGCGCTTCGAGCTTGTCGATGATTGCGTTCAGACTCTCCACCGTCGCCTGCGGAGCGACCAGGCCTTTGCGATTCTGAAAGTCGATTACGGTATGCGTTGCATCCAGAAGCCGGTCGTGCGCCGCGGTCACTTGCCTCGACAGGAAATCGACTTGCGATTGCGCCAGTTGATGCCCAATCTGATTCATGTGGGCCTCACCCTCACGAACCATCAGCTTCACAATCGCCTGCGCCATGTCGGGATCGTATGCCTGCGCTCGAATATGTAATACCCCGCTATAGTCATCGTATTGGACGTCGATGCGCGACAGCCAGTACTGATAAAACCATTCAGTCGGCGCATTTTTGAACCACATCCGCGAAATGGGATCGCGGCGCCAATTGCTGAAATGCGAGCGCAAATCCAGGGAAGCATCTAGCTTCTTGAGCATGTCGAGTGACAACAGATATTCACGCAGTAGCAGCTGATCTGCACGGTTAGGGCCGCCGGCACCCGGCACGATTGCCGATACGTCCACGCCTGGATTGCTGATTTGATCGGTTGTCTGGATGATGACGTTCGCCTCCGATGCATAACGATCAGACGCGATCAGCAGCCAGTACGGAATGGATATCACCGCATAAATAAAAATAACTTTTATAATCAGACTAAAAATCCGGACAGAACACGCGACATCTTTGGCCTTTCGGAAAATGGCCACCAGCCGAGCGACAACGCCCCCTTTCCCGATGGATAGCTGCTTGTTCATGCAAAAATATTTTCCTTGTATGCCCGCAATGCCTCGTCGAGATCATCGAACCAGGAAGCGCGACCTTCATTAATCCAAATTCCAGACTGACAGAACTGCCGAAGCGTGCTTTCGTCATGAGAAACCATGATCACACTCGCCTGGCTTGTTTTTCCCTTGAATGCGTCAGCAGCTTTCTTTCTGAATTTTGCATCGCCAGCAGCCGTGACCTCGTCGGATATATATACGTCGAAGTCGAATGCGAGCGACAATGCAAATTGCAGACGCGATCTCATCCCCGACGAATAGGTCTGAACCGGTCTATCGAAAGCCTCGCCCAACTCTGCGAAATCCTGGATAAAGGCGAGCCGATCCCGGAGTTCGTCCTGTCGACCGTGAATCCGGCAGACAAATTTTGCGTTCTGACGTCCGGTCAACGTTCCCTCGAGCCCACCCGCCCCCATCGGCCACGACACACGACACAACCGCTCGACACGCCCCTTGGTGGGATGGTCGACGCCACCGATGATGCGCAACAACGTCGACTTTCCGGCTCCGTTCACTCCGATCAGCGCGACGCTTTGCTTTGGCGGTATCGTCATGTCGATCCCGCGCAACACCCATTTCCCGACGCCGTGTTCGGTCATGTAACGCTTATGGACGTCCTCGATACAGATCATCGCGTCACCAATTTATTAGAAAAACGACGGTAAAGCGCCAGACCCAGCAACATGGAGCCAAGAGCCCACCCGTAGAGATAAGTCAGACTGACGCCGGGTGCCGTGTGATACGAAGGCAAAAAGCCGATCCGGACCAACTCCAGACCATGTACGACTGGGTTGACCAGCAAAATGTCCCGATATGGATTGGGTATCGACATAATCGGAAACAAGGCACCTGAGATGTAATAAAGCGGCAAATAAAACAACTTGAAGATATGGTCTACTTCGGGAACGAAATTCATCGCTACCGACGTGACCAATCCGAGTCCCAGACCAAACAACCACAACCCCAGAAGGCTAGCGATTGCCAATAGTGGATCCGCCGGAAGCAAAACCGGATTAAGCAGATCGGGCGTTATCACACGCCCCGTAGCAAGTGCTGCCGCGATGATGATGATCGAGATCGGAACCATTAGAAACAGCTCCAGCACCGCTCTCACGATCGCCGCATCAAAAGGCTTTACCTGTCGGTAGACAAAGAACGCATAGTTGCAATCAATCCCGTGCAACACCTGGATCCACGTGCGCCGCCACAGCAGGAAGCCAATAAATCCCGCGATGATCCACATGGTTATCGCGATTCCACCGACTTCGTGAATCCGGAAGGTCGTATATCCGAATGCGTGTATCGCGATATAAATCACGGGTTCCATCAACAACCACAGCCACGCCGCACGCGCTTCGAACAACCGATCCAGTGCCTCGCGCAGGAACATGGCTCTCCAGACGGAGACCGTGACCTCGAACGGAGTACGCACCTTTCCCGACATCGCGCCTTACTCCAGTTCGCGGTTGAGCGTCGCCGCCGGGCTGGCGACCATCACAACGAGCGTAAGGAACTTCTTGAACTCAACCTCGGGCGAGTTCGAGACGTAAATCACGTCATGATTCTGAATCGGGAAGTTCTGTGTCACGAAGAACGCTGCTGGATCCCGCAGGTTGATCTCGTAGACCACCGGCACGGTGCCGTTGATGGCCCTGACCGCCTTGTCCTGCGCATCGACCAGCTTCGCGTCTTCGAATCGGAACACGAACACGCCGCGCGCGTCGGCACGGTTGTCGTTGAGGCCACCCGAACGCGCGAGCGCCTGGGCCAGCGAAATGCCTTGCGCTTCGAAAGGAATCTCGTCGTTCTTGCCCGTTGCGCCCAACACCGAAAAGCTCTGCGACTGGAAAAGTGCCGTCACGACATCGCCCGGCTTGAGCACGACGTTCTGGTGCGGATCACGAATGACCGAATCGAGCGGCATCGTCGCAGTGACACTGCCTCGCGAAAGTTGCACGGCCATGCGGTTGACCGACTGCTTCACGCCGCCCGCAAATGCCAGCGCATCGAGCAGACGCTCGCCCTTCGGGGTCAGCGGCATCAGCGCACTCGTGTTGACTTCGCCCACGACCGTGATGTTCGACGCATTGTTCTTGGTGACGCTGACGAGAACCTGCGGCAGGTTCGCCTTGCCCTTGAGATGGCCGACGATGCTCGACTCGATCTGCTCCGTCGTGCGCCCTTTGACCGGGATCCGCCCCGCGAACGGGATGGTGATCGTGCCGTCCGAGGCCACCATCTGGTTGGGCAGCGTGACGCTGTTGGCCGTGCTCGTCGTCATCGGCTGCGCGGGCGCCAGCGTGCTGAACAGCATCGCCGGCGGCGCCTCCCAGATCGTCACTTCGATGACGTCGCCCGGGCCGATCAGGTAGTTGTTGGTAACCGCACTCGGAAAGATGTTCGCGAATTGGCCCAGCTTCTTGCTGTCGGCAAGTTTCCGCGCCAACGTATCGTTGACGTCCACCAGTTGAATGCCTTCGATCCGTCCGCCGGTTTCCGGCACTTCCTGCACTTTCTGGCGCGACGCACCGGAAGCAGGTATCCAGTCCGGATAGGTTGCACACCCCGAAAGCGCCACAGCGGCAAGAACGGAAATTGCCAATACACTCTTTTTCATGGATCTTGAGGCCAAGACTTTTTACTATTGATTTGCAAGCGTCATTTCCCGGGCGTTCAATCAACGCATCCCCCGAACACCCGAACGCTCATTCATCAGCCGATTGACTCGATCAGGCCACCGGCGTCTCAAAAATTCTTCACTTAAATTTGCACTCTTTCGGACATTGACGACCGAAAAAGCAACAAATCCCCCCTCTGTGACAACAGAAGAAATGGTTACTGCACGTCGAATCCCGCCACGGATACCTGGCCAGTTAGCGAACGAACGTCGGAAAACCACGGAAAATAACCAACACGACGGCACACCTGCAAAGCACGTCCGGCATTGGCAGCCGGCCGATTGCGCCTGTTATCAGGGGTGTTCGACCGTCTCATGCAATCGAACTGCCCGCTCAGGTTCTCGCGACTTACAGCGCAGGGTCTCCCGACGCCGGCATTATCGCATGGAAGTCGGACACACCCGAAATCACTCTGTAAGTTATAGGATCAGTCCGCATCACGATCGACCGGTAATAAGCGGTAATTAATACGTACTGCATACCCGATTTAACAATGTTCGTGTCGTGGCAAACGGCATGCGACACGCGGATTGAAACGTTTTACATGCCGCTGCTCCGGCAGGTGCGGTGGTTGTCTCGGTCATGCAGGTCGGTTATAACCGTGCGACGAAAATCGGCCGCAGGCCATTCTTTAAACCCGCCATGGAGCCCCCATGCTGAACCTGGAATCCACCCAGCAATTCCTAATGACCCGCGGCCTCGACTTCGGCCTCAACCTCCTCGCCGCGATCGCGTTGTGGTTCATCGGCCGCTGGGCGATCCGCCTCGGCACGCGCCTGCTGGGCAAGGTGGTACGCCGCAGCGGCAAGGTCGACCCGACGCTCACCGACTACCTGACCTCCGTAGTCAGCGTGCTGCTGACGATCCTGCTGATCCTTGCGATCCTGCAGATCTTCGGTGTTCAGACCACGTCGTTCGCCGCCCTGCTCGCCGGCCTCGGCCTCGCGATCGGCACGGCCTGGGGCGGCCTGCTCGCGCACTTCGCCGCCGGCGTGTTCATGCAGGTACTGCGTCCGTTCAAGATCGGCGACGTGATCAGCGCGGGCGGCGTCACGGGCACGGTGAAGGAACTCGGCCTGTTCGGCACGACGATCATCACCGCCGACAACGTCGTGACGATCGTCGGCAACAACAAGATCTTCTCGGACAACATCGCGAACTACAGCGCGACGCCGCATCGCCGCGTGGACCTGACCGCGAAGATCGCGAACGGCGTCGACGCGGCCGATGCGATCAACCGCCTGAAGACGCAGATCCAGTTGATCCCGAACGTGATGAAGGTGCCTGCGCCGGACGTCGGCGTGCTGCAGTTCACGCCGGAAGGCCCGCTGCTGTTCGTGCGTCCGTCGACGCAGCCGGAGAACTACTGGCAGGTGTACTGCGACACCAACCGCGTGATCCTCGAGACGTTCCGCGACGCGCAATACCCGACGCCCGAAACGCCGATCTTCCATCGCACGACCTGAGGAACGGTGTCGCCAAGCGGTTCGCAGGATTCTGACTGAAGCAGCCGGCGTCAAGCAGCCGGATCGGCCGATACCGCACATCGGCAATCGATCGGACCGCACGAACCGCACGGACGAAAAAAAAAGCGTGGCAACTGCCACGCTTTTCACTGCGCCGAAGCGGAAAACGCGCAGGCTCAGCGGCCGCGCGTGTTCTGCGTACCGCCCGAATGCCGCCCGCGCACCAGCTTCCACAGCGCGCCGAGCGCGACCGGCACGATCGCCGCGCCGATCCCCGCCAGCACGATCACGTTCAGATACTGGCGGATGAACGGGATATTGCCGAAGAAGTAGCCGAGCAGCACCAGCAGCAGCACCCAGAGCAATGCGCCGATGACGTTGAACAGCTGGAAGCGCGCGACGCTCATTGACGACGCGCCGGCGACGAACGGCGCGAACGTACGCACGACCGGGATGAAGCGCGCGAGCACGATCGTCTTGCCGCCGTGCTTGTCGTAGAACGAGTGGGTCTTCTGCAACGCCGCGCGATCGAGGAAGCGCTCGAGCACCGGGATATGCGTATTGAACACCTTCGGCCCGACCCAGCGGCCGATCAGGTAGTTCACGGTATTGCCGGCAATCGCAGCGACCAGCAGCAGCACGATCAGCCCGCCGACGTTCATGTCGCCCGTCGCCGCGAACGCGCCGCCGATGAACAGCAGCGAATCGCCCGGCAGGAACGGCAACACGACGAGCCCCGTCTCGCAGAACACGATCAGGAACAGCACCAGATACACCCACGCACCGTACTGCCGGATGAAGTCGCCGAGGAACGCGTCGATATGCAGGACCAGGTTGACGAAATGAAGCAGCGTATCCAAATGCGATTCCTCGAAGGCGAAAGGGCCGGAGCGGCCGAAAAGCGGAAGTGCCCGCCGCACAAGGCGGTGCGCGGAACGCAGTCATCATACCGAAACTACCTTAAGGCTCCGTGAAAAAAACGTAAGCGGCCCCGGCCACGGCATCCGCCGCCGCCTCGCTATAATTCGGCCATGTCCGAAATCACCGAAACGGCCGCAGGCGCCGTGCCCACGCCCGCCGCGCGCCCGCTGCGCGCGATCCAGCCCCTGCCCGACCAGCTGATCAGCCAGATCGCCGCCGGCGAGGTGGTCGAACGCCCGGCGTCGGTCGTCAAGGAGTTGCTCGAGAACGCGATGGACGCCGGCGCAACGACGCTGCGCATCGTGCTCGAGGAAGGCGGGGTCAAGCGCATCTCGATCACCGACGACGGCTGCGGGATTCCGCCCGACGAACTGCCGCTCGCGCTGATGCGTCACGCGACGAGCAAGATCCGCTCGCTCGAGGAGCTCGAGGCGGTCGCAACGCTGGGTTTCCGTGGCGAAGCGCTCGCGTCGATCGCGTCGGTCGCCGAGATGTCGATCACGAGCCGCACGGCCGAGGTCGCGCATGCGACGAAGATCGACGCGACCACGGGCGCGCTGTCGCCGGCCGCCGGCGCGGTCGGCACGACGATCGAGGTGCGCGAGCTGTACTTCAACACGCCCGCGCGCCGCAAATTCCTGAAAAGCGAGCAGACCGAGTTCGGCCACTGCCTCGAAATGATCCGCCGCGCGGCGCTCGCGCGGCCGGACGTCGCGATCTCGGTGCTGCACAACGGCAAGGCCGTCGAGCACTGGAACGCGACCGAACCCGCACAGCGCGTCGCGAAGATCCTCGGCGACGGCTTCGCGACCGCACACCTGCCGCTCGACGAGCAGGCCGGGCCGCTCGCCGTCTACGGCTGCGCGGGCCTGCCGACCGCGAGCCGCGGCCGCGCCGACCAGCAATACTTCTTCGTCAACGGCCGCTTCGTGCGCGACAAGCTGCTCACGCACGCGGTGCGCGCGGCGTACGAGGATGTCCTCCACGGCGACCGTTACCCGTCGTACGTGCTGTTCCTCGATCTGCCGCCCGAAGCCGTCGACGTGAACGTGCACCCGTCGAAGATCGAGGTGCGGTTCCGCGATTCGCGCTCGATCCACCAGTACGTATTCCACGCGGTGCAGCGCGCGCTCGCGCGCCACGCGGGCGCGTCGCCGGAAACCACCGCGGGCGGCCATGCCGCACAACTCTCACCGGCGCCGAGCGGCCCCGCGTCGTTCCTGAATACGCCGCTCGGCCAGGACGCGGCCGCCGGCACGGGCGGCAGCGGCTTCTCGTCGGCGTCGTCCTCCTCGTCGTCGGGCAACACATGGATGCGCCAGGCGCGCATGACACAGGGCACGCTGCCGGTCGCGCAGCCGCTCGCGCTCTACGACGCGCTGTTCGGCCGCAAGGACACGGGCGCGGGCACGCCGGACGGCACGACGATCGTCGCGCGCGACGCGGCCGATGCAGCGGCTGCGCCGGCCGCGCCGCTGTCGGGCTTCGTCGCGTCGCCGCTCGCCGCCACCGCGCACGACGAGCAGCCGCTCGGCTTCGCGCTCGGCCAGATCCACGGGATCTACGTGCTCGCGCAGAACGCGCACGGCCTCGTGATCGTCGACATGCACGCGGCGCACGAACGGATCCTGTACGAACAGTTCAAGAACGCGCTCGCCGACCGCACGGTCGCCGTGCAGTCGCTGCTGCTGCCGATCTCGATGACGGCGACGCCGGTCGAGATCGGCACGGTCGAGGAAGAACGCGACACGCTCGAATCGCTCGGCTTCGACCTCGCGGTGCTGTCGCCGACGTCGCTCGCGATCCGCGCGGTGCCCGCGCTGCTGAAGGACGCGGACCTGCAGTCGCTCGCGCGCGCGGTGCTCGCCGACCTGCACGCGTTCGGCGGTTCGCGCGTGCTCACCGAACGCCAGCACGAGCTGCTCGGCACGCTTGCGTGTCACCACGCGGTGCGCGCGAACCGGCGCCTGACGCTCGACGAGATGAACGCGCTGCTGCGCCAGATGGAAGCGACCGAACGTGCGGACCAGTGCAATCACGGCCGGCCGACGTGGTATCAGCTCACGCTGAACGATCTCGACCGTCTCTTCATGCGCGGACAATGAGCGCTACACCGCAGTCCGCTCCGACGACGATCGCCTGCCTGCTCGGCCCCACCGCCTCCGGCAAGACGGCCGCGGCGCTGGCGCTCGCCGCGCGCCGTCCGATCGAGATCGTCAGCGTCGATTCGGCGCTCGTCTACCGCGACATGGATATCGGCACCGCGAAACCGACGCGCGACGAGCGCGCGAGCGTGCCGCACCATCTGATCGACATCATCGACCCGGCCGATGCGTATTCGGCGGCCGAATTCCGCGCGGACGCGCTGCGCCTGATCGGCGAGATCGCCGCGCGCGGCCGCACGCCGCTGCTCGCGGGCGGTACGATGCTGTACTACAAGGCGCTCACGCAGGGCCTCAACGACCTGCCGACTGCCGATCCGGCCGTGCGCGCCGAGCTCGACGCCGAGGCCGCGCGCGACGGCTGGCCGGCACTCCATGCGCGGCTCGCGCAGGTCGACCCGGCGACGGCCGCGCGGCTCGCACCGAACGATTCGCAGCGGATCCAGCGCGCGCTCGAAGTGTTCCTGCTGAGCGGGCAGCCGATGTCAGTGCTGCTCGCCGCGCCGCGGCGCGCGGACGACGCGGCCGCGGCCTATCGCTTCGTGCCGGTCGCGCTCGAACCGTCGGACCGCGCGGTGCTGCACGCGCGCATCGCGCAACGCTTCGACGCGATGCTCGACGCGGGCTTCATCGACGAAGTCGAACGGCTGCGCCGCCGCGAGGATCTGCATCTCGGCCTGCCGTCGATGCGCTGCGTCGGCTACCGGCAGGCATGGGAATTCCTCGACGGCGACACCGACTACCGGACCATGCGCGACAAAGGCATCTTCGCGACGCGCCAGCTGTGCAAACGGCAGATCACGTGGCTGCGCGCGATGCCGGAGCGGATCGTCGTCGACTGCGTCGCGCCGGATTCGACGGCGCAGGCGCTCGACACGCTCGAACGCGTGCTCGACGGTCGCATCGACGATCAATAACGGGGCAGGATCGCTGCGCATCGATCCTGCTTGCGTGCGATACCCTCGTCTTCGGTCATTGTCGTTCCTTCTTCGGGCCGCCCGCCAATACGCCAACGGCCACGCCAGAAAAAAAGCCGCCCGGATCGACTCCGGGCGGCTTTCCTTGCTGCATCCTGCGTGCGCTGCGTCAGACCACGACCGTCTGCGCCTCGCCTTCGCGGCTCGCACGGACGGTGCCGATCTTCCACACCTGTTCGCCGGCGGCCGTCAGGTCGGCGATCGCCGCGTCGGCATCGGCTGCCGAGACGATCACGGCCATCCCGATCCCGCAGTTGAACACGCGGTGCATTTCCGCGTCGGCGACGCCGCCGTGCTCCTGCAGCCACTTGAACAGCGGCGGCAGCGGCCACGCGTTCTGGTCGAGCTCGGCCGTGAGGCCTTCGCGCAGCACGCGCGGAATGTTCTCGACGAGGCCGCCGCCGGTGATGTGGGCCATGCCCTTCACCGACAGCTTCTGCATCAGCGCGAGCAGCGGCTTCACGTAGATGCGCGTCGGCGCCATCAGCGTGTCGGCCAGCGAGCGGCCGTGGAAATCGGCCGACAGGTCGGGGTTCGCGCGCTCGATGATCTTGCGCACGAGCGAGAAGCCGTTCGAGTGGATGCCGCTCGACGCGAGGCCGAGCACCACGTCGCCTTCGGCGATCGTGCTGCCGTCGATGATCTTGCTCTTCTCGACCGCGCCGACCGCGAAACCGGCCAGGTCGTATTCGCCGTCCGGGTACATGCCCGGCATTTCGGCCGTTTCACCGCCGATCAGCGCGCAGCCGGACAGTTCGCAACCATGCGCGATGCCCTTGACGACGGTCGCGGCCGTGTCGACGTCGAGCTTGCCGCACGCGAAGTAATCGAGGAAGAACAGCGGCTCGGCGCCCTGCACGAGGATGTCGTTCACGCTCATCGCCACCAGATCCTGGCCGACGGTGTCGTGTTTGTTCAGATGAAAGGCGAGCTTGAGCTTGGTGCCCACGCCGTCGGTGCCCGACACGAGCACGGGCTCCTGGTACTTCTTCGGCACTTCGAACAGCGCGCCGAACCCGCCGATGCCGCCGAGCACGCCGTCGCGCAGGGTTTTCTTCGCAAAAGGCTTGATCTTGTCGATGAGCGCGTCGCCCGCGTCGATGTCGACGCCTGCGTCGCGGTAGGACAGACCTTGGGCGTCGGGAGCGGATTTCGGAGGATTCATGGGGGAATGCGAGAAGGTCGGTAAAATGCGATTTTACCCGAAGCCGGCCCGTTGGCCGGAATTCCCAGCACCGAATCGTCAGGGATTGCATCTTGGTCGACACGTCCCCGTTTTCATCGCCCCGCGAGCCGCGCCGGAAACCGCGCGCCGCCGTGCGTGCGGCCGCGTGTTCAGGCACCGGAGCAGCCCCCCGCGCGTGCCCGGCGTACGGCGCGCGTTTCATCAACCGACCTGCATTGTGACTGTTGTGTCCCGTCAACTGACGCTCGATCTCGGCACGCCGCCGCCCGCCACGTTCGACAACTTCATCATGAATGAGGAGAACGACGAGCTCATCTCGCGGCTCCAGAAGCTCGACCTCGCGCTCGCGGCGGGGCCCGTGCCGGACCGGTCGTTCTACATCTGGGGCGAGCCCGGCAGCGGCCGCACCCACCTGCTGCAGGCGCTCGTGAGCGACGCGTCGTACGGCTACGCGCGCTACCTGACGCCGCAAAGCCCGCTCGGCGCGTTCACGTTCGACCCGCGCATCGGCATCTACGCGATCGACGACTGCGACAAGATGAGCGACACGCAGCAGGTCGCGCTGTTCAACCTGTTCAACGAGGTCCGCGCGCACCCGTCGAGCGCGTTCGTCGCGGCGGGCCCCGCGGCGCCGCTCGCGCTCGACGTGCGCGAGGATCTGCGCACGCGCCTCGGCTGGGGGCTCGTGTTCCACCTGTCGCCGCCGTCCGACGCCGGCAAGATCGCCGTACTGAAGCTCGCGGCGAAGGAGCGCGGGATCGCGCTCACCGACGACATCGCCGCTTACCTGCTCACCCATTTCCGCCGCGACATGCCGAGCCTGATGGCGCTGCTCGACGCGCTCGACCGCTTCTCGCTCGAGCAGAAACGCGCCGTCACGCTGCCGCTGCTGCGCCGGATGCTGGCCCGCCCCGGCGACGACATCGCACCACCGGGCACAGGCCCGAACCGCTTCGAGTAAAATGCGCTTCCATGACTAATCTGGCACTCTTTGACCTCGATCACACGCTGATCCCGACCGATAGCGACCACGAATGGGGCCGCTTCATGGTGAAGCTCGGCATCGTCGACGCGGAAAGCTTCTCGCGTCAGAACGATCAGTTCTTCGCCGACTACAAGGCCGGCAAGCTCGACATCCATGCTTACCTGTGCGCGATGCTCACGCCGCTCGCGAAGTATTCGCGCGCGCAGCTGGCCGAATGGCACGAGCAGTACATGCACGAGGTGATCCGCCCCGCGATGACGCCCGCCGCGCTCGAACTCGTGCGCAAGCACCTCGATGCCGGCGACCTGTGCTGCGTCGTGACCGCGACCAACGAATTCATCACGCGTCCGATCGCGACCGCGTTCGGCGTCGACACGCTGATCGCGTGCGAGGTCGAAACGACCGACGGCCATCCCGACTCGCCGTACACGGGCCGGCCGACCGGCACGCCGAGCTATCGCGAAGGCAAGATCGTGCGCACCGAAGCGTGGCTCGCGTCGCTCGGCAAGCACTGGGACGACTTCGAACACAGCTACTTCTACAGCGACTCGCACAACGACATCCCGTTGCTCGAGAAAGTCACCGACCCGATCGCGACCAACCCCGACGACACGCTGCGTGCGCATGCAAGCGACCGCGGCTGGCGCATCCTCGATCTCTTCTGAACGTCGTGATCAAAAAATTCATTCGCAAGCTGCTCGGCCAGGACGGCGCCGAACACACGTCGCCCGTCGAGGCGCCCGCCGTCGAAACGGCCGCTGCCCCGCGCCCCGCGAAGGGGAGCCGCGGCGGCGGCGCCAAGAAGGCGCGCAGCAACCACGAGCCGACCGTCGTGCCGGCCAGCGTGCACCAGATCGATCCGTCGCTGATCTCGCGGAACGCCGTGCGCGTGACCGACACGCTGCAGCAGGCGGGCTTTCGCGCGTTCATCGTCGGCGGCGCCGTGCGCGACCTGCTGCTCGGCATCGCACCGAAGGACTTCGACGTCGCGACCGACGCGACGCCGACCGAGGTGCAGCGCCTGTTCCGCCGCGCGCGGCTGATCGGCCGCCGCTTCCAGATCGTCCACGTGCAGTTCGGCCAGGAACTGATCGAGGTATCGACGTTCCGCGCGCTGGTCGACGCCCCGCCCGAAGCCGCCGCGGCCGAGCCGCCGAAGCGCCTGAAGCGCGACGAACTCGACCGCCGCACGCATGCGGTGGACGCGAGCGGCCGCGTGCTGCGCGACAACGTGTGGGGCGAACAGCACGAAGACGCCGCGCGCCGCGACTTCACGATCAACGCGATGTACTACGACCCGTCGACGCAGACGGTGCTCGACTACCACGACGGGATGGCCGACATGCGCGCCCGCCTGTTGCGGATGATCGGCGACCCGGCCACGCGCTTCCGCGAGGATCCGGTGCGGATGCTGCGCGTCGTGCGTTTCGCGGCGAAGCTCGGCTTCGAGATCGAGCCGCACACGCGCGAGCCGATCAACGCGCTCGCCGACCTGATCAACAACGTGCCGGCCGCGCGCCTGTTCGACGAAATGCTGAAGCTGCTGCTGTCGGGCCACGCGCTCGCGTGCCTGCAGCAGCTGCGCAAGGAAGGCCTGCACCACGGGCTGCTGCCGCTGCTCGACGTCGTGCTCGAGCAGCCGCAGGGCGAGAAGTTCATCACGCTCGCGCTGAACAACACCGACGCGCGCGTGCGCGCCGGCAAGCCGGTGTCGCCGGGCTTCCTGTTCGCGACGCTGCTGTGGCACGACATGCGCCAGCGCTTCGAGCAATACACGGCGGAGGGCGAAATCCCGGTGCCGGCGCTCCATCGCGCGATGGACGACGTGCTCGACATGCAGACCGAGAAGCTCGCGATCCACAAGCGCTACTCGGCCGACATGCGCGAGATCTGGGGCCTGCAACTGCGCCTCGAAAAACGCTCGGGCCGCAGCGCGATGCGGCTGCTGGAACACCAAAGGTTTAGAGCGGGGTATGATTTCCTCCTGTTACGCTGCGAATCCGGCGAGCTCGATGCGGAAGTCGGACAGTGGTGGACGGATTTCATCGAAGGCGACGCGGCCGCCCGTGAGGCACTCCTCACGCAGGGCGGCTCGAAGGAAAAATCGCCCCGCAAGCGGCGCCGCCGCGGCGGTGCGCGAAATCGCAAGCCGGGCGAAGGCGCCGCCGAGCAGGCGCCGGACACCGCGGGCGGTTCCGACGACTGACGCGCTCGCCGGCGAACGACGTAGGAAGTGATGCCATGACGGTTGCATATATCGGACTGGGGGCGAATCTCGGCGATGCGCGCCAGACCCTGAAGGACGCGGTGGTGTGCCTCGCGCAGCAGCGCACCATCTCGATCCTCGGCAAATCGAGCCTGTATCGCACGGCGCCCTTCGAAGCGGGCGGCGACGATTACTACAACTGCGTCGTCAAGCTCGACACGACGCTGTCGGCCCGGGAGCTGCTCGCGCTCTGCCAGAAGATCGAACATCACTTCGGGCGCGAGCGCCCGTATCGCAACGCGCCGCGCACGCTCGACCTCGACATCCTGCTGTTCGGCTCCGATTCGATCGACGAACCCGACCTGATCGTCCCGCATCCGCGCCTCACCGATCGCGCATTCGCGCTCGTGCCGCTCGTCGAAATCGAACCGGCGCTCGACATCCCCGCGCGCGGCCGCGCCGATGCGTTCCTCGCCGCCGTCGCCGATCAGCGCGTCGAGAAGGTGCAGACCTGCCAATGCCTGATGCAGAAGGCCCTTGCCGCCGGCGCTGACGCCGACAAGAACCCCTGCCGATGAACACCACTCCGCTGACCGTCACCGCGCCCGACCTGCGCGCCCCGCATCGCTACCTCGTGATCGAAGGCCCGATCGGCGTCGGCAAGACGACACTCGCGCGCCTCTTCGCCGAGCGCTGGTCGATGCAGGCGCTGCTCGAACGACCGCAGGACAACCCGTTCCTCGAACGCTTCTATCGCGACACCGCGCGCTATGCGCTGCCCGCGCAGCTGTCGTTCGCGCTGCAGCGCGCGCAGCAGGCGCGCGAACTGATCGGCGCGCTCGATACGGGCCGGCCCGTCGTCGCCGATTTCATGCCGCAGAAGAACGACATCTTCGCGCGGCTGAACCTGCCGGAAGACGAATGGCAGCTGTACCGGTCGATCGCGACGCACCTCGACGTGCCGCAGGCACCCGCGCCCGATCTCGTCGTCTACCTGCAGGCGAGCCCCGAGGTGCTGTTCTCGCGCATCCAGAAGCGCGGGCTGCCGATGGAGCTGCAGATCAGCGACGCGTACCTGCGCTCGCTCGTCGATGCATACAACGAATTCTTCTATCACTACGACCGCACGCCGGTGCTGACGGTCGCAGCCGAACACCTGAACCCGCTGGATTCCCCCGAAGACCTCGCGCTGCTGGTCGAGCGCATCGACACGATGCGCGGCCGCAAGGAATTCTTCGTCAAGGGCGAGACGACGCGCTGACGCGTCCTCGCCTGTCGTTCCTCCCCATCGAACCGGATTTCCCATGACCTATCTCCAGGAATCGAGCCGGCCTGCCGTCACGGTGCCCAAGCTGCAGGCAATGCGCGAAGCCGACGAGAAGATCGCGATGCTCACCTGCTACGACGCGAGCTTTTCCGCGCTGCTCGATCGCGCCGGCACCGACGTGCTGCTGATCGGCGATTCGCTCGGCAACGTGCTGCAGGGCCACACGACCACGCTCCCGGTGTCGCTCGACGACATCGCGTACCACACCGCATGCGTCGCGCGCGTGCAGCCGCGCGCGCTCGTCGTCGCCGATCTGCCGTTCGGCACGTACGGCACGCCGGCCGAGGCGTTCGCGAACGCGGTCACGCTGATGCGCGCCGGCGCGCAGATGGTGAAGCTCGAAGGCGGCGAATGGCTCGCCGACACGATCCGCTTCCTCGTCGAACGCTCGGTGCCGGTGTGCGCGCACCTCGGCCTCACGCCGCAGTCGGTGCATGCGTTCGGCGGCTTCAAGGTGCAGGGCCGCACGGAAGCCGGCGCCGCGCAGCTGCTGCGCGATGCGCGGGCGATCGAAGATGCGGGCGCGCAACTCGTGGTGCTCGAAGCGGTGCCGACGCTCGTCGCGTCCGAAGTCACGCACATGCTGAAGATCCCGACGATCGGCATCGGTGCGGGCCTCGATTGCTCGGGTCAGGTGCTGGTGCTGCACGACATGCTCGGCATCTTCCCCGGCAAGCGGCCGCGTTTCGTGAAGGATTTCATGCAGGGCCAGCCGAACATCCAGGCGGCCGTCGAGGCGTATGTGAGCGCGGTGAAGGACCGCACGTTCCCGGGCCCGGAACACTCGTTCTGACGCGGGACGGGCGTGCCGTGGCGCGCGGTCGGCGCTTGCTGCGGCACACTCGCTGACGTGGCCGCGATGCGGTGCGCCGTTTCTCGTAGTGCATTGCGGACAATACGTACTTTCTAACTCGTCCTATTCCTGCACACCTTCGTCGCTGCGACCATCAAACCTTCGTCAAGCGAAGGAGTGGAAAAGATGGCGCATGTGTATGAAAAGGCGGCTGAACATCGGCTGCTCGCCATCGCCGCGCTCGCATGCAGTCCGCTCGTCGCATTACCCGCGTCCGCTGCGACCGAAGACTGCCCCGCACGCGTTGCCGTTACCCAGCGGCTCGACGGTCAACCACCCGATGGCTGGAAAAGCTTCGACACGCAAAGCACCTACCCGCTTGCCAGCGTCACCTTCTGGTCAGGGCCGCCGGACCGGATGATGTCCTTGCTGCCGAACCGCTCGCGCTCCGAACGCAAAAGCGACGTCTATACCTGGTCGCTCGCTGAAAACCGTGAGGATTACTGGGTCTCATGCGACTACGGGAATACGAGCGTCGTGATCGCACGACCGCTCGGCAGACAGGCGCAGACTTGCGTCGCGCGTTACAGGCGTGGGCACGCCATCGTACAAAGCTGGCAATGCACGCCGGGGAAGTAATCCGTGTTCAGGCCGGTGCGCTGCCTTGAATCAGCCGCGCCGCGACCGACCCGCGCAACGCATTGCAGATCATCAACTCGTCCGCGTTCAGCACATCGTCGAGCGTCAGCACACGCTCTTTTGCGCCTAGCGCCGGATCGTCGAGCAGCACACCGCGCATCACGCCGGGGAGCACGCCGCACGACAACGGCGGCGTCAACCACACGCCATCACGCTTCACGAACACATTCGACCGCCCGCCTTCCGTCACCTCGCCGCGCTCGTTGACGAACAGCATGTCGAAGCCGCCGAGCGCTTCCGCCGCCTGCCATGCACGGTCGTACTCGGCACGGCGCGTCGTCTTGTGCAGCAGCAGCGCATCGTCCGCGCAGGTCGGCGCGAAGCCGTGCGCGGACGCGAGCATCACGCCGACCGGCCCCGCGGGCAGCGGCTTCAGCGCCGCGGCCGTGATGTCGACCGTGCCGTCCTTCGCGAGTGCGAGCCTCATCCGGTACGGGCCGTTGCCGTCGAGCGCCGCGCAGCGCGCGTCGATCTCGCGGCGCAACGCATCGGCGTCGAGGCGGAAGCCGAACGCATCCGCGCTGCGCTGCAGCCGCGCGAGATGGCGCTCGAGATGCCGGATGCCGTCCGCACGTGTCGCGGCCGTGGTTTCGAACAACTGGAAGCCGGGATCGGCATCGGTCAGGAATCGCGCTTTCAATTCGCACTCCGCATATTCGTCGGCGGCGACGCTGTCGAGCACGATGCCCGCGCCGACACCCATCCTGCCGCGCCGCCGGCCGCTAGCGGCCGTTGCCGCGTCGCGCGAGCCGATCGTTGCGGCAGCATTCATACCGACCGCATCGAGCGTCAGCGTCCGGATCGCGACCGACAGGCAGAAATCGCCGCAGCCGGCCACGCCGTCGGGCACCGCAGCGCCTGCCGAAAGGCCTTCCTTCGGTGCATCGAGCCAGCCGATCGCGCCCGTATAGAGCCCGCGCGGCGTCGACTCGATCGCGTCGATCAGTTCCATCGTCTTGTGCTTCGGCGCACCGGTGATCGATCCGCACGGAAACAGCGCACGCAGCATCTGCGCGAACGTGGTGCCGTCGCGCCAGCCGGCCTCGACCGTCGACGTCATCTGCCACACCGACGCATACGGCTCGACCGAGAACAGCGCCGGCACCTTGACCGTGCCCGTGCGCGCGATCCGCGACACGTCGTTGCGCAGCAGGTCGACGATCATCACGTTTTCCGCGCGGTTCTTCGGATCGTTCGCGAGGAACGCGGCAGCCGCCGCATCGTCGCGCGGATCGGCCGAGCGCGGCGCGGTGCCCTTCATCGGCCGCGCGCGCAGCACGTCGCCGTGCTTCTCGACGAACAGCTCCGGCGAGCACGACACGACCCACGCGCCGTCGGGCAGCGCGATCAGCGCGCCGTAACGCACGGGCTGACGCGCGCGCAGCCGCCGGTACAGCGCGAGCGGCGTGCCGAACATGTCGAAATTCAACCGGTACGTGTAGTTGATCTGATACGAATCGCCCGCCCGCAGCGCGTCGTGCACCGCGGCGATCGCCGCGTCGAACGCGTCGCGCGACACACTCTTCGCGACGTGCGCGACGCCCGCGATCGACGGCGGGCCGCCGCCGTCCTGCTGCGCGAGCCAAGCATCGACTTCGTCGCGCGACAGGCGCTCGCAGCGCGCATACAGCAAAAAGCGCAGCGGGGCATGGCCCGGCTGCGCTCTGTCCAGATTGCGTCCGAATTCGTAGTCGCCAACGACGATCGCATGCAGCCCGTCGCGCAGATCCTGCGCCACCGCCGCATCGACTTCGTCGAGCCGTGCCGGATCCGTGCACACGCGTTCGCGCACGAAACCGGAATACAAACGACTCGACCGCGCGGACGCGGTCGAGTCGCAATCGTCCAAGAGCGCGAACGACGCGCTCTCGTTGCCTTCAGTCATGCCGTTACTCGAAGAAGCTCTTCACCCGGTCGAACCAGCTCTTGCTCTGCGGGCTGTGACGCGCACCGCCCTCGGCCAGCGACTTCTCGAACTGCTTGAGCAGGTCGCGCTGCTGGTCGGTCAGCTTCACGGGCGTCTCGACCTGCACGTGTACGTACAGATCGCCCGCGATGCTCGAACGCAGACCCTTGATCCCCTTGCCGCGCAGGCGGAACGTCTTGCCCGACTGCGTGCCTTCCGGCACCGGGAACGACGCACGGCCGGCCAGCGTCGGCACCTCGATCTCGCCGCCCAGTGCGGCGGTCGTGAACGGGATCGGCATCTGGCAGTGGAGATCGTCGCCGTCGCGCTCGAACACCGAGTGCGGCTTGATGTGGATCTCGACGTACAGGTCGCCCGGCGGCCCGCCGTTGATACCCGGCTCGCCGTTGCCGGCGGAGCGGATCCGCATCCCGTCGTCGATGCCGGCCGGGATCTTCACTTCGAGCGTCTTGGTTTCCTTCACCTTGCCCGAGCCGTGGCAGTGCACGCACGGTTCCGGGATGTAGGTGCCGGTGCCGTGGCACTTCGGGCAGGTCTGCTGGATGCTGAAGAAGCCCTGCGACATGCGCACCGTGCCCTGGCCGTGACAGGTCGGGCAGGTTTCCGGCTTCGTGCCGGGCTTCGCGCCCGACCCGTGACAGACTTCGCACGACACCCAGCTCGGCACGCGGATCTGCGTGTCGTAGCCGTGCGCGGCCTGCTCGAGCGTGATTTCCATGCTGTAGCGCAGGTCGGCGCCGCGATACACCTGAGGACCGCCGCGGCCGCCGCGCGCGGCACCGCCCGCGGCCTGGCCGAAGATGTCGCCGAAGATGTCGCCGAACGCATCCGCGAAGCCGCCGAAACCCTGTGCGCCCGCACCGCCCATGTTCGGATCGACGCCCGCGTGGCCGTACTGGTCGTATGCCGCGCGCTTCTGGTCGTCCGACAGCATTTCATAGGCTTCCTTCGCCTCCTTGAAATGCTCTTCCGCATCCTTGTTGTCCGGATTGCGGTCAGGGTGATACTTCATCGCAAGCTTGCGATACGCCTTCTTGATTTCGTCGTCGCTCGCGTTCTTCGCGACGCCCAGAACCTCGTAGTAATCCCGTTTCGCCATATCGATTCACTGTGCCGTCGCGCGTCACGCACGCGGCGGCTCCTTTCGCCCGCAGTAAAGTCTCTCGACTCGTCTGGCGCTGCGCCGTCCGCGGACGGCTCGCGCAGCACCCGCCAAAAAACAAATGTGCCCGGAGGGCCGCGAAGCCCGCCAGGCGTGGAGTCGATCCGGCCATCCGGAAGGAAAGACAGACCGCTTTCAGTCGTTGGTCAACCGCGCCGCGCGCGTTTCCACGCGCGGCGTACGGTGCCATTGCAACCCGGCTTAGTCCTTCTTCACTTCCTTGAACTCGGCGTCGACGACGTCGTCGGCAGCCTGCTGCGCACCGCCCGCCTGGGCCGCGCCTTCCGCTGCACCCGCCGCGCCGGCCTGCTGCGCCTGCATGTCGGCGTACATCTTTTCGCCGAGCTTCTGCGAAGCCTGACCGAGTTCCTCGACCTTCGCGTCGATCGCCGCCTTGTCGGCCGACGTATCCTTCAGCACGTCCTCGAGCGACTTCAGCGCCGCTTCGATCTTTTCCTTCTCGCCCGCGTCCAGCTTGTCGCCGTACTCGGTGAGCGCCTTCTTCGTGCTGTGGACCAGCGCGTCGCCCTGGTTGCGCGAATCAGCCAGCTCGCGCAGCTTGTGGTCTTCCGCTGCGTTCGCTTCCGCGTCCTTGATCATCTGGTCGATTTCAGCGTCGGACAGGCCCGAGTTCGCCTTGATCGTGATCTTGTTTTCCTTGCCGGTCGCCTTGTCCTTCGCGCCGACGTGCAGGATGCCGTTCGCGTCGATGTCGAAGGTCACTTCGATCTGCGGCACGCCGCGCGGCGACGGCGGGATGCCTTCGAGGTTGAACTCGCCCAGCAGCTTGTTGCCTGCCGCCATCTCGCGTTCGCCCTGGAACACCTTGATCGTCACGGCCGACTGGTTGTCGTCCGCCGTCGAATACACCTGAGCGTGCTTCGTCGGGATCGTCGTGTTCTTGTTGATCATCTTCGTCATCACGCCGCCGAGCGTCTCGATGCCGAGCGACAGCGGGGTCACGTCGAGCAGCAGCACGTCCTTGCGGTCGCCCGACAGGACCTGGCCCTGGATCGCCGCGCCGACTGCGACGGCTTCGTCCGGGTTCACGTCACGGCGCGGATCCTTGCCGAAGAACTCCTTCACCTTCTCCTGCACCTTCGGCATGCGGGTCTGGCCGCCGACCAGGATCACGTCGTCGATGTCCGACACCTTGACGCCGGCGTCCTTGATCGCGATGCGGCACGGTTCGATCGTGCGCTCGACCAGATCCTCGACCAGCGCTTCCAGCTTCGCGCGGGTGATCTTCAGGTTCAAGTGCTTCGGACCCGATGCGTCGGCCGTGATGTACGGCAGGTTGATTTCGGTCTGCTGGCTCGACGACAGCTCGATCTTCGCCTTTTCAGCGGCTTCCTTCAGGCGCTGCAGCGCGAGCACGTCCTTCGACAGGTCGACGCCCTGCTCCTTCTTGAACTCGCCGATGATGTAATCGATGATGCGCTGGTCGAAGTCCTCGCCGCCGAGGAACGTGTCGCCGTTGGTCGACAGCACTTCGAACTGCATTTCGCCGTCGACGTCCGCGATCTCGATGATCGACACGTCGAACGTGCCGCCGCCGAGGTCATACACGGCGATCTTGCGGTCGCCCTTCTCGGCCTTGTCGAGGCCGAACGCGAGCGCGGCTGCCGTCGGCTCGTTGATGATCCGCTTGACTTCGAGGCCCGCGATGCGGCCGGCGTCCTTGGTTGCCTGGCGCTGGCTGTCGTTGAAGTACGCCGGCACCGTGATCACGGCTTCCGTGACCGGCTCGCCGAGGTAGTCTTCGGCCGTCTTCTTCATCTTGCGCAGCACTTCAGCCGAAACCTGCGGCGGCGCGAGCTTCTCGCCGTGCGCTTCGACCCATGCGTCGCCGTTGTCGGCCTTGATGATCGCGTACGGCATCAGGCCGATGTCCTTCTGGACTTCCTTCTCTTCGAAGCGGCGGCCGATCAGGCGCTTCACGGCGAACAGCGTGTTCTTCGGGTTGGTCACGGACTGGCGCTTGGCCGGCGCGCCGACGAGCACTTCGTTGTCGTCCATGTAGGCGATGATCGACGGCGTCGTGCGCGTGCCTTCCGAGTTCTCGATGACCTTGACCTGGTTGCCTTCCATGATGGCGACGCACGAGTTCGTGGTGCCGAGGTCAATACCGATGATCTTTCCCATTTTTCCTAATCTCCAGAAATGCTTGTTTGCTGCGCGAAACCCCGCGTTTTTGGGCAGTTTCGCGCGCCAGAATTCAACTCTGTTCCCGAAATGCGTCCGGCCGATCCGTTTTCAAGACCCGCCAAGCGATGCGGATATTAAATTTTTTCAATCGCCGCCGGTAGCCGGATCGTACGGACCGGCGTCGCGGTCCGACGGCGCGCCGGCCGCCGCGGCGATCTTCGCGCGCGCCGCCGACACCGCCGCCTGGAACTGCGCGAGGCCATGCCAGCCGGTCGCGCGGCCGAGCCGCTTGCCGCGGTGGAAGAAGAACCACGTCGGCACGCCGTGCAGGCCGAAGCGGCGCCCCAGCTCATGATGTTCGTACACGTTGCAATGGAACCACTTCAGGTCCAGCTCGCGGATCGCGTCCGGCTGGGCGAGTATCGCCTTCTTGGCGATCTCGCAGTTGAAGCAGTCGACGCCCCAGAAGAACACCACGGCGAGCGCATCCCCGGCGCCGGCGATCGCGGCGTCGAACGTGTCGGCCGCCAGCGCCTGCATGTCGAACGCGTCGAACGCGGCCGGATCGACGCCGGCGGGAACCATCGCGTCGGCCTTACTTCGGCTGGGCGACCGTGACGAGCGCCGGGCGCAGCACGCGGTCGGCGATCATGTAACCCTTTTGCAGGACGGTCACGACGGTGTTCGGCTCCTGCTCGGCCGGCACCATCGAAATCGCCTGGTGCTGGTGCGGATCGAACTTCTCGCCGACCGGGTTGATCGCGACGACGCGGCCCTTCTCGAGCGCGCTCGTCAGCTGGCGCAGCGTCAGTTCGACGCCTTCGCGCACCTTCGTGATGTCGCCGGACGTATCGCCGACGGCAGCCTCGAGGCTGTCCAGCACGGGCAGCAGGTGCTCCGCGAAGCCCTCGATCGCGAACTTGTGCGCCTTCGAGACATCTTCCTGCGCGCGGCGGCGGACGTTCTCGGTCTCGGCCTTCGCCCGCAGGAAGCTCTCCTGCAGCTCGGCGACCTTGGCTTGAGCCTCCGCGAGCGCCGCGTCGGCTGCTTCGGCGGCGGGCGCCGCGCCTTGCGCCGCCTGCTTCTCGCTGCCGATGTCTTCGGCCGATTGGGTAGCCGGGTTCTCTTGCGTGTTTTCCATGTCGCTGAAAGTCGATTAGAGGTTGAAGCCAAATCGGCAACCGCCGGACCGTATGCCGGCGGCACCGCACATTGTTGGTGCAAATAAGGGCGAAAACTGCGATTTCAAGGGGGTTATTCACCGGCATTCGCCAATGCCGTGAAACAACCGCGCTGCGCGCCGCCGATTACGTGCATTTGTCGCCGGATCGGACGAAACGACCGGTAACAACGCTTACCAGGCAAGTACTAGCTCGGCACAGGGGGGTGCACTACACTCCATTCAAGCGTCGAAAAAGCGCGTTTACCCTAGCTTACCGGCGCCTGACATCCACCTGGCGCTGCATTCACAGTCCCATCGAGGCGCGTACCGTGAAACTGACCTTTGCCATATCGGTGGTCGCGCTGGTACTGATTGCCGGCACCACCACCATCTGCCTGTCCGGAGCCGTCACCGACCGCACGACCGAATACGGAAGCGCGCGGGCGACGTTCGACCAGATGTTCAGCTCCCACCAGAAAATCTGTCGATGATGCGCCGGTCGCGCTTGGTCGGCCGGCCGTGCAGTTCCGCCGCCGGCTCGCGATAGGTGCGGCGCCGTTCCAGTTCGGCGAGCCGCGCGACGCGCCCCGCTTCCGTTTCCTCGTAAAGCGTCTGCGCGATGCTCGCGGGCCCGCGCACGTCGCAAATGCCAAGCACGGCAATGTGCCAGACGACACCGTCGATCGCAATCTCGACCTCGTCGCCGACGCGCACGTCCTTGGCCGGCTTCACCGCCGCGCCGCCGATCTTCACGTGGCCCTTGTCGACCGCGTCGGACGCGAGCGAGCGCGTCTTGAAGAAGCGGGCCGCCCACAGCCATTTGTCGATGCGCAGCTTCGCGCCGGGTTCCGTCGAAATCCTGTAGTTCATCGCGTTCAACTCACCGTTTCGGGCTGCGCGGCCTTCACCGGCCAGCCCTGCAGATTCTCGGCGACGATCTCGCCCACCGCGCCGATCCACGCGGGCGCGCCGTTCAGGCACGGAATCCGGTGGAACGCCTGGCCGCCGCCCGCGATGAACTCGTCGCGCACCTCCATCCCGATCTCCTCGATCGTCTCCAGACAATCGGCCGTGAAACCGGGACAGAACACGTCGGCCCGCCGCACGCCCGCCTCGCCGAGTTCGCGCAGCGTCGGCGCCGTGTACGGCTGCAGCCACTCGGCCTTGCCGAAGCGCGACTGGAACGTCACGCGGCATTCGAGCGTCGACAGCCCGAGCGCGGCCATCAGCAGCGCGCCCGTCTGCTGGCACTGGTCGTGATAGGGGTCGCCCAGATCGAGCGTGCGCTTCGGCACGCCGTGGAAACTCAGCACGAGCTTGTCGCCGGCCGTGAAGTCGGGCCGGCCATGCTGCGCCCAGTACTGGCGAACCTGCTCGGCGAGCGCGTGGATGTAGGCCGGATGGTCGGCGTAGTGCCGCACCGTGCGCACTTCCGGCTGGTTGCGCATCCGTGCGAGCGCGGCGAACGCGGCATCGAATGCCGTCGCGGTGGTGGACGCCGAGTATTGCGGATACATCGGCATCAGCAGCACGCGCTCGACGCCCGCACGCTTGAACTGCGCGAGCGCCTGCGCAATGCCCGGGCTGCCGTAGCGCATCGCGTAGTCGACCGTCACCTGATAGCCGTTCGACGCGAGCAGGTGGCGCACGCCGTCGGTCTGGCGCTCGGTGTATACGCGCAGCGGCGAGCCTTCGGGCATCCAGACGGCCGCGTACTTCTTCGCGGACGCGCGACCGCGCAGCGGCAGGATCAGCGTGCGCAGCAGCACCTGCCAGACGACCTGCGGGATTTCGACGACGCGCGGGTCCGACAGGAACTCGGCCAGATAGCGCCGCACCGCGCGCGGCGTCGGGGCGTCGGGCGTGCCGAGATTGATCAGCAGCACGCCGATGCGATGGGCAGCCGCGATGCTCGAAGGCGGCTCAAGATCGAAACGCATGGGCAGGAACGTGCTCGGGGCACGCAGTCGGACGGCCCTCAATTATAGCGGGCCGTCTCGCCCGGGTCGGCTGGCCGTTCGGCCGACTGGCGGTGCGCACGGCGCCGCGGCACGATGGCGGGACGGTATCGGTCGGGTTACTGCTGGCTCAGCGTGAGCGACAGCAGCCGCGCGGTGATGTCGACGATCGGGATCACGCGGTTGTACGCCATGCGGGTCGGGCCGATCACGCCGAGCGTGCCGACGATCTGGCCGTTCACCTCGTAGGGCGCGGTCACGACGCTCATTTCCTCGATCGGCACGAGCGTCGATTCGCCGCCGATGAAGATCTGCACGCCCTGGGCGTGGCTCGACACGTCGAGCAATTGCAGGAGGCCCGTCTTTTGGTCGAACACGTCGAACAGCTTGCGCAGCCGCGCCATGTCGGACGACAGATCCGCCACTTCGAGCAGGTTGCGCTCGCCGGAAATGAGCACGGTGTCCTCGGTGTCGGGCACCTCGGTGCTGGCCGTCACGGCCGCATGCATCAGCGTGGTCATGTCGCCGCGCAGCTGGTCGATCTCGTCGCGCAGGCGGCGGCGCACCTCGTCGAACGACAGCCCGGCGAAGTGCGCGTTGATGTAGTTGGACGCCTCGGTGAGCTGCGACGGCGAATAGTCGCGCGGCGTCGCGAGCATGCGGTTCTGCACGTCGCCCTCGGGCGTGACGATGATCAGCAAGATGCGCTTGTCCGACAGCCGCATGAACTCGATCTGCTTGAACACGTGGCTGCGGCGCGGCGTCAGCACGACACCCGCGAACTGCGACAGGTTCGACAGCACGCTCGCCGCGGCCGCCACGACCCGCTGCTGCGGTTCGCCGGCCTGCAGCGTGTTCTGCACCTGGCGCGCGACGGCCTCGGCGTCGATCGGCGCCTCGACCGTCAGCATCGTGTCGACGAACAGCCGGTAGCCGCGCGGCGTCGGCACGCGACCGGCCGACGTGTGCGGGCTCGACACGAGGCCGAGCTCCTCCAGGTCGGACATCACGTTGCGGATCGTTGCCGGGCTCAGTTCGAGCCCGGAATAACGGGACAACGTGCGCGAGCCGACCGGCTGACCGTCGGCGATATACCGTTCGATCAGGGTTTTCAGGAGGGTTCGTGCGCGAGGATCTAGCATGGTGGAAAATTTTAGCGCAACCGCGCGAGCACGGCGAGTGGCCGCGGCCACTGTCGCCCGGGCCGACCGATCCGGCCCCGTTCGCGCACAGCCGGTTCTTTTCGTCAACGAGCTATGGTGTAATGCCGGCATGAAAACCGGTAATCAGTTCAACACCGTCGCGCTCGTCGGCCGGAGCAACACGCCCGGCATCGCCGAGCCGCTCGCCACGCTGGCTGGCTGCATCGCGAAGCTCGGCTTCGAAGTCGTGTTCGAAGCCGAAACGGCGCGCGAGATCGGCATCTCCGGCTATCCGGCGCTTACCCCGGCGGAGATCGGCGCGCGCGCGGACGTGGCGGTCGTGCTCGGCGGCGACGGCACGATGCTCGGCATCGGCCGTCAGCTCGCGCCGTACAAGACACCGCTGATCGGGATCAACCACGGGCGGCTCGGCTTCATCACGGACATCGCGGCGGCCGACATGCAGGCGCGCGTCCCGGTGATCCTGTCGGGCAAGTTCGAGCGCGAGGAGCGCTCGCTGCTCGAGGCCCGGATCGTGCGCGACGGCGAACCGATCTACCACGCGCTCGCGTTCAACGACGTCGTCGTGAACCGCAGCGGCTTTTCCGGGATGGTCGAGCTGCGCGCGTCGGTCGACGGCCGGTACATGTACAACCAGCGTTCGGACGGCCTGATCGTCGCCACGCCGACCGGCTCGACCGCCTACGCGCTGTCGTCGGCCGGCCCGATCCTGCATCCGCAGCTCCAGGGCATCGTGCTCGTGCCGATCGCGCCGCACGCGCTGTCGAACCGGCCGATCGTGCTGCCCGACGATTCGAAGATCGCGATCCAGATCGTGGGCGGCCGCGACGTCAACGTGAACTTCGACATGCAGTCATTCACGTCGCTCGAGCTGAACGACACGATCGAGGTGCGCCGCTCGAAGCACACGGTGCCGTTCCTGCACCCGGTCGGCTACAGCTACTACGCGACGCTGCGCAAGAAGCTGCACTGGAACGAACACGCATCGAACGAAGACGACAAGGCGTCCTGACGCACCCACGCCCGACACCATGCTCCGCCACCTCTCGATTCGCGACTTCGTCATCGTCGCCGCGCTCGATCTCGAATTCGACAGCGGCTTTACCGTCTTTTCCGGCGAAACCGGCGCCGGCAAATCGATCCTGATCGACGCGCTGGCCCTCGCGCTCGGCGAACGCGCCGACGCGAGCGTCGTGCGCGCCGGCTGCGGCCGCGCCGACATCACCGCCGAATTCACGCCGCACGACCGCGTCGCGCGCTGGCTCGACGAACACGCGTTCGACGCCGAGGACACCGTGATGCTGCGCCGCGTGATCGACGCGAACGGCCGCTCGCGTGCGTTCATCAACGGCACCAGCGCGACGCTCGCGCAGCTGCGCGAGCTCGGCGAGATGCTGGTCGACATCCACGGTCAGCACGCGCACCAGCTGCTGATGCGGCCCGACGCGCAGCGCGAGCTGTTCGACACGCACGCGGGGCTCGTGGCCGATGCCGCGAACGTCGCACGCGCGTGGCGCGTCTGGCGCGACGCAACGCAGGCGATCGACGCCGCGAAGGCGCACGAGCGCGAACTGCAGCTCGAACGCGAGAAGCTCGCCTGGCAGCTCGCCGAACTCGACAAGCTCGCACCGCAACCCGGCGAATGGGACGAAGTCGGCAGCGAGCACAAGCGCCTGTCGCATTCGGCGAACCTGATCGCCGGCGTGCAGGGCGCGCTCAACGCGCTGTCCGAGGCCGACGACGCGATGCTCCCGCAGCTCGGCGCGATCGTGTCGAAGCTGCGCAGCCTGGCCGACTACGACACGGGGCTCGGCGATGCGCTCGCGTCGCTCGAACCGGCCGAAATCCAGCTGCAGGAAGCCGTCTATTCGCTGTCGCACTACGCGCAGCGCCTCGATCTCGACCCGGCCCGGCTCGCGCAGGTCGAAACGCGCCTCGACGCGCTGCACTCGACCGCCCGCAAGTTCCGGCTGCCGCCCGACACGCTGCACGAGGAACATGCGGCACGCCGCGCGCAGCTCGCCGCGCTCGACGCGGCCGCCGATCTCGGCGCGCTCGAAGCCGCGCAGGCGAAGGCATGGGAAGCCTATCTCGCCGACGCGAAACACCTGTCGACGGCCCGCGCGCAGGCCGCGAAGGCGCTCGGCACGGCCGTCACGGCCGGCATGCAGGAACTGTCGATGGCGGGCGGCAGCTTTGAAGTCGCGCTCGTGCCGCTCGCCGACGGCGGCCCGCACGGGCTCGAACAGGTCGAATTCCGGGTCGCCGGGCACCCAGGCGTGCCGCTGCGGCCGCTCGCGAAAGTCGCGTCGGGCGGCGAACTCGCACGGATCAGCCTCGCGCTGGCCGTGATCGCTAGCGCCGCCAGCCCGACGCCGACGCTGATTTTCGACGAAGTCGACACGGGGATCGGCGGCGGCGTCGCCGAGGTGGTCGGCCGCCTGCTGCACCAGCTCGGGCGCGACCGCCAGGTGCTGTGCGTGACGCACCTGCCGCAGGTCGCCGCACGCGGCGACCATCACTTCCAGGTCGCGAAAGGCGCCGACGAGCGCGGCGGCACCGTCTCGTCGGTCGTCCCGCTCGACAAGGCGAGCCGGGTCGAGGAAGTCGCGCGGATGCTCGGCGGGCTCGAGATCACCGCCACCACGCGCAAGCACGCGAAGGAAATGCTGGCGGCCTGACACCGGCTTCGTCGGCCGAATGCAGAAGATCGGCGCATGCGCCGGTCCCGGACCGCCGACGAACCCCACGTTATTCGGAACGCGGCGTGTCGCTTTTCCCGGAACTGGCCTGCAGCGGCAGGGCGAGCAGGCAGACCGATCTGCCGGTCGAACCGCTCGCACGGCGCAGTTTTTCGATGGACGGGCGCCGCCCGGGCGCGCCCGCCCTACCCCGCGGATTCGAGCGTCCCGCCGCGAACGCGGGATTCAAACGTCCGCCTCAAACGCCCGTTTCGACCGCGCCGAACACACGCTCCCACAACGCCGTCACGGCCGCCCGCTCGTCGGCCACCAGCGCCGGATCGACCCGCGCCTTCTCCATCCCGTCGAGCCGCAGCTTGTGCTGCAGCTTCCGGTACTTGCGATACGCGGCGCCGACGCGCTCGGCCTCGTCCTCACCCATCAGCCCGAACCGCGCGACCTCGCGCAGCAGCGCGATGTTGCCGGTGTTGCGGATCAGCTCGGCATCGCTCGACGCATGCAGCAGCACCCAGTACTGGACGATGAACTCGATGTCGACCATCCCGCCGCGATCGTGCTTCAGGTCGAACAGCTCGGTCTGGTTCGGGTGGCCGGCGAACACCTTGCCGCGCATGTCGACGATTTCCTTCGCGAGCACCGCCCCGTCGCGCGGCGTCGTCAGCACCTGCTGGCGGATCGCCTCGAAGTCCGTGCCGATCTGCGGGTCGCCCGCGCTGTAGCGGGCGCGCGTGAGCGCCTGGTGTTCCCACACCCACGCGGTGTTCGCCGCGTCACCCTCGCGCAACTGGTAGCGGCGGAACGCGTCGAGATCGGTCACGAGCAGCCCGGCCTCGCCGTTCGGCCGCAGCCGCAGGTCGATGTCGAACAGCGCACCCGCGCCGGTCGCGGTCGTGAGCCAGGTGATCAGCCGGCGCGTGAACGTCGTGTAGACGTCCGCCGAGCGCTCGTCGGGGTCGTCGTACAGGAAGATCAGGTCGAGATCCGATGCGTAGCCGAGCTCCTTGCCGCCGAGCTTGCCGTATGCGATCACCGCGAACTTCGGCACGTCGCGGTGGCGCTTCGCGAGCTGCGACCAGACGACTTCGATCGTCACGTCGAGCACCGCGTCGGCGAGCTCGGACAGGCGGTCGCTCACATGCTCGACCGACAGCTGGCCAGCCAGATCGATCAGCAGGATGCGGAACACTTCCGCGTGCTGCGCGTGCCGCAGCAGGTCCATCTGCTGCTCGGGGCCGTCGGCGGCCGCGAGGCGCGCACGCAATGCGTCCTTGAACGCAGGCCAGTCGAACGGGCTCGCGATCGCTTCGTCGTCGAGCAGTTCGTCGAGCAGCTGCGGATGGCGGATCAGGTAGCCGCCGCCCCAGCGCGTCGCGCCGAGCACCGACAGCACGCGGTCGAGCGCCGCCGGATACTCGGTCAGCAGCGCGAGATAGACGCCGCGCCGGCTGACCGTCTCGAGCAGGTCGAACAGCCGCACGATGGTGTCGTCGCGGCGCGCGGCGTCGATCCGCGGCGCGGCCTCGAGCGCGCGCTGCGCGACGCTGTCGAAACGCTGCCGGCTCTTTTCCGGCAGGCCCGCGTAGCGCGACGACTGCCAGATCGCGCGCAGCCGCGCGAGCACGGCCGCCGGATCGGTGAAGCCCACGCCGTCGAGGCGCGCGAGCAGCGCGTCGTCTTCGCCGTCGTCGGCGAGCGCCCCGCTCCAGATCCACGTCGCGGCCGTGTCCTCGCCCGCCGCGCAGGGGCCGCCGTTCACCTTGTCGGCAAAGATCTGGTCGAACTGCGCCTCGACGAACGTCCGGTGACCGTCGAGCACCGTCATCAGCGCCGCATAGTCGGCAAAGCCGAGCGACGCGGCCAGCGCCGCCCGCTCGCCCGCATCGACCGGCATCGCGTGCGTCTGCGCGTCGTCGCGGTACTGCAGCCGGTGCTCGAGCGTGCGCAGGAAGTTGTAGGCGTCGGTCAGGCGCTCGCGCACGTCCTCGCCGATCAGCCCGCGCGCCTGCGCATGGCGCAGCACCGCGAGCGTCGGCCGCACGCGGAATTCCGCATCCTGGCCGCCGCGGATCAGCTGGAACACCTGCGCGCTGAATTCGATCTCGCGGATCCCGCCGCGCCCGAGCTTGATGTCGTCGGCCTTGTCGGGCCGCATCGACGCGCGGCGCGCGGCTTCCTGGCGAATCTGCTGGTGCAGCGCACGGATCGCGCCGATCACGCCGAAGTCGAGATAGCGGCGGTATACGAACGGCTTGACGATCGATTCGAGCTGCGCCGCCAGCCGCCGCGCCGCGTCGCTGTCGCCTTCGGATACGAGGCGCCCCTTGATCCACGCGTAGCGCTCCCATTCGCGCCCCTGCACGTAGAAATATTCCTCGAGCATCCCGAGGCTGCAGACGAGCGGCCCCGAATCGCCGTTCGGGCGCAGCCGCATGTCGACGCGAAACACGTAGCCGTCGGCCGTGACCTCGGACAGCACGCCGATCAGGCGCCGGCCGAGCCGCGTGAAATACTCCTGGGTGGACAGCGGCGAGCGCGTGCCGCCGGCCGTTTCGCCGTCGTCCTCGTAGACGAAGATCAGGTCGATGTCCGACGATACGTTCAGCTCGCGGCCGCCGAGCTTGCCCATCCCGACCACGCCGAGCACGACGCGCTGGCCGTCGGCGCCGCGCGGCTCGCCGTACATCGCCTCGAGTTCGGCCGACAGCAGCGCGAGCGAGCGTTGCACGGCCACTTCGGCGAGATCGGTCATCGCGCCCGTCACCTCGGCGACGTTCGCGACGCCGCTCAGGTCGCGCTCCGCGACCGCGCCGAACACCTCGATACGCAACTGCCGCAGCGCGCGCTTCAGTTGCTCGTCGCCCGGCGCGGCCGTGCCGGCCGGCGTGGCGAGCAGTTCGGTCAGGCGCGCGTCGAGCTGCGCGCGCGTGAGCGGCGCGGCGGCCCACGCGGCGATCTGGCCGGACAGCGCGGGACGCGCGGCGGCCGCGCGGGCGAGATAGCGGGAATAGGACGTGCTGATCAGGGCGGAAGCGTCGGTCATCGAAAAGCGGGCCTGGCAGTAAGGCCCCGCTGCGGGACAACGCGTGCGCGTCCCGCTGCCGACAGGCCCCTTGGACTCGGCGCGGTGTCGCGACGCGGGTGCGCCGCCGCGACAACCGCGCGCAGGAAAGCCCGTGCCGTGCGGCCTCAACGGCCGCCGGCACGAACCCGTGTGATACATTTCAACGTCAGTCTGCAAAACTACCATATCGCCGCCCTTCCGCCGCATGTCCGACCGTCAGGAATCCGCCGTAGCTGAGCCCGAAGCGGGACCTCCGAAGCACGATCATCCGGTCCTGCGTCGCGTGTTCAGGGTGACGCTGGCAGTCGGGATCGGCACGTACTTCGTCGCGTCCGGCGTGTTCCTCGGGATGCGCTACGTGCTGCTGCCGCGCATCGACGAATACCGCCCGCGCATCGAGCGCGCGGTGTCCGACAAGCTGCACGCGCAGCTTTCGATCGGCAAGCTGTCTCCGCACTGGTCCGGCATGCAGCCGGGCGTCGAAGTCGCCAACCTCACCATTCGCGGCCGTGACGGCCAGATCGCGCTGTCGGTCCCGCACGCGACGGCCGCGCTGTCGTGGATGTCGCTGCTGCGGCTGTCGCCCGCGCTGTCGAGCCTGATCGTCGACCATCCCGACCTCGTCGTCGCGCGCGCCGCCGACGGCTCGCTGAGCGTCGCGGGCGTCGGCGTCGCGACCACTCACGGCGGCAACGACACGTTCGGCACGTGGCTGCTGAAGCAGGAAGCGATCGTGCTGCGCAACGGCACGCTGCGCTGGCGCGACGCGCAGCACGACGCACCGGAACTCGCGCTGTCCGGCATCCGCCTCGCGGTGCTCAACCACGGCCGCGAGCACAAGGCCGCGCTGCAGGCGCCCGCGAACGGCACGCTGCTGCTCGGCCCGCTCGATTTCCGCGCGCGTTTCCGCCACAAGCCGCTCGCGCCGATCGGCAAGCCGACGAACTGGACCGGCGACGCGTACCTGTCGACCGGCCCGGTCGACCTGCAGACGCTCGGCCGCTATCTCGACATTCCGCTCACGATCCACGCGGGCCGGATCGACAACGCGATCTGGGCGACCTTCCAGGACGGCCACCTGCGCTCCGCGGGCGGCGACCTGCAGGGCGCCGACGTCGTGCTGCGCGTCCGACCGACCCAGCCGCGCCTCGACGTGCCGACGGTCGGGTTCGGCTGGGACATGGCGCTGGACGCCGGCCACGACTACACGCTGCACCTGACGCGCTTCAACGCGGAGCTCGGCCAGCCGCCGCTGCCGGACGGCACGCCGCTCGCCCGTTCGCTCGCGCTGTCGACGCTGACTGCCCGCTACCGCGTGCCGACCGCCGACCAGGGGCAGCTGCTGAGCGTCGTCGGCGACCGTGTCGATCTCGGCATCCTCAGCGAGTTCATCCGCGGGCTGCCGCTGCCCGCGCGGCTGCGCAACGAGCTGATCAAGCTCGACCCGCGCGGGATGGTGTCGAACTATCACATCGAGGTCGAACGCGCGAAGCCGGCGCGGGCCGAGCTCGCCGACGAAGAGCGGCGCACCGGCGCCGCGCCGATCGTCCGCTACCGTTTCCTCGGCGATCTGCAGGGCATCAGCGTCGCCGCGCAGGAGCCGCCGCCGGGTCTTTCCCCGCGCGGTCACCCGCGCGCCGGCTGGCCGGGCGTCGAGAATTTGTGGGGCCGCATCGACGCGAACGAAACCGGCGGCAGCGCGCACTTCGACACGGTCAATGCGGCGGTCACGGTACCCGGCGAATTCGACGAGCCGCGCCTGACCTTCGACCGGCTGCGCGGCAACGCGAAATGGGTGATCACGCCGGCGCCGGGCGAGAAGCACGCGCGCGTCGACGTGACGTTGCCCGACCTGTTCGTCGCGAACCCCGATGCGGAAATCGCGGTGTCGGGGACGTACACGAACCCCGGCCACGGCCGTGGCTCGCTCGACCTGCGCGCGGATTTCGCGCGCGCATCGGTGGCGCGCATCCCGCGCTACCTGCCGACCGGGATGTCCGAGCACCTGCGCGACTATCTCGGCCATGCGCTGCAGGACGGCCAGGTGACCAAGGGGGCGTCGATCGTCGCCCGCGGCCCGCTCGAGAAATTCCCGTTCGAACACGAGCCGGACGCCGGCGTGTTCCACATCGTCGCGCCGTTCACCGGCGGGCGCTTCGAGCCGACGCCGTACCCGCCGCGCAAGCTCGCGAACGGCACGCCGAGCATCTGGCCCGCACTCGACGGAATCGACGGCGTGTTCGAGCTCGCGCAGAACAAGCTGCGCTTCGACATCGCGCGCGCGCACTACAAGCGCGTCGCGCTGACGAAGGTCGCCGGCCGGATCGACGATCTCGGCAATCCGTCGAAGTCGCCGCTCGTCATCGACGGCCATGCGCAAGGCCCGCTCGCGGACCTGATCGACTACGCGGACAACAGCTCGCTCGGCGCGATGAGCGGGCACATCGGCCAGCGGATCGATGCGCAGGGGCCCGCGGCGCTCGCGCTCAAGATCACGATTCCGCAGCACGTTCCGCATCCGCATACGCACGTCGAGGGCGCACTCGCGTTCGGCGGCAACACGCTGTCGACCGACGGCGTGCCGCCGCTGTCCGCGCTGCGCGGCAGCGTGCGCTTCAGCGAGGCCGGCGCGTCGCTGCACGAGCTGTCGGGGCGCTTCCTTGGCGGCCCGGTGCGCGCGAACGGCAACTTCCAGTCGCACGGCCCGTACGCGGTGGACGTCGACGGCAAGCTCGCGCTCGACGCGGCGCGCGGCCTGAACCTGCGCGGCACGGCCGCGGCGCTGCTCGAGCACGTGGTCGGCGACGCGCCGTACCAGCTCGCCGTGCGTGGCGCGCCGGGCCGCCTGCCGGAGGTCACCGCGCATTCCGACCTGACGGGCGTCGCGCTGAATTTCCCGGCGCCGTTCGCGAAACCGGCCGGCACGCCGATGCCGTTCCGCTTCACGCTGCAGCCGGCCGCCCAGGCCGGCGGCAAGCGCCTCGAGCATGCCGACCTGACGCTCGGGCCCGTGTCCGCGACCTACCTGCTCGACGCCACGTCGGGCCAGCCGCTGCGCGCGGTGCGCGGCGCGATGGGCATCCACCGGATGCCCGATCTGCCGCAGGACGGCGTGAGCGCCGCCGTCGACGTCGACGAACTGGATGCCGACGCGTGGCTCGCGCTC
Organism: Burkholderia sp. BCC1988; assembly: GCF_905339895.1. Lineage (NCBI taxonomy): Bacteria > Pseudomonadati > Pseudomonadota > Betaproteobacteria > Burkholderiales > Burkholderiaceae > Burkholderia > Burkholderia sp. BCC1988. The sequence continues at coordinate 213,915 of NZ_CAJPHA010000003.1, read as the reverse complement.
GCCCGCACGCTGCAGCACGACACGCCGCGCGCGCCGGAGCCGCAGGCCGCGCCGCGCGTCGACGTCGCGAGCTTCACGCCGAAGCGCTTCGCGCTCCACTTCGGCACGCTGAAGCTGCTCAAGCGCAACTGGGAAAACGTGATCATCGGCGCGTCGCACGTCGACGAGCTGTGGCAGGCGAACATCGCGTCGAACCAGGTCTCGGGCTACCTGTCGTGGGCGCCGGGCGGCGGCCACAACGGTGCGGGCGTGCTGAACGCGCGGCTCGCGAAGCTCGTGATCCCGCAGAGCGCGCAGCACGACCTCGTCGGCCGCGCGATGAACCTGCCGACGCCGACCGACCGGCCGATGCCGTCGGTCGACCTGATCGTCGACCAGGTCGTCGCGCGCGATCACGACATCGGCCGGCTCGTCGTCAACGCGCGCAACCTCGAGGAAGACGGCGCGCCGGTGTGGCAGCTCGACAAGTTCGAGCTGGCGAACCCGGCCGCGAAGCTGACGGCGACCGGCAACTGGCGCACGTCGCGCCGCGCGCTGGCCCGCGGCGTCGACGAAAACGAAGCGCCGCGCCGCAGCGTGTTCGACTTCAAGCTCGACGTCGGCAACGCGGGCGCGCTGCTCGACCTCGTCGGCCTGCCGCGCACGCTTGCAAACGGCCACGGCACCGTGACCGGCAAGGTCGGCTGGCGCGGCGGCCCGACCGCGGTCGATCTGCCGTCGCTCGGCGGCCAGGTCGCGCTCGACCTGGAACACGGCCAGATCCTGAAGGTCGATCCGGGTGCCGCGAAACTGCTCGGCGTGCTGAGCCTGCAGAGCCTCGCGCGCTTCCTGACGCTGAATTTCCGCGACGTGATCGGCAAGGGGCTGCCGTTCGACAAGATCACGGGCACCAGCCGGATCTCGAACGGGATCGCGCGCACCGACGACTTCTCGATGACGACGGCGCCGGCGAACGTGACGGTGCGCGGCGCGGTCGACCTCGGCGCCGAGACGCAGGACCTGCACGCGCACGTCGCGCCGAAGATCGGCGCCGGCACGGCAGCAATCGCGGCCGCGATCATCAATCCGCTGCTGGGTGTCGGCGTGCTGGCCGCGAACTACGCGCTGTCGGAGACGCTGTCGCACGCGTTCGCGCTCGACTACGCGATCACGGGCTCGTGGGCGCATCCGCACATCGAGCGGGTGCGAGGCGATCAGGGTAAGATGAATCACGGTCCGGCCGATGCGGCGAGCCACTGACGCGCGCAGGGTGCCGGGCCGCACCCCATTTATGACGCAACCGATCCAGCGATGACCGATCACACCCGTTCCGCCACGCCCTTTCGGGTCGCCGCGCTGCAGATGGTGAGCACGCCGGACGTCGCACGCAATCTCGCCGAAGCCGGCCGCCTGATCGCGGAAGCGGCCGGCGACGGCGCGCAGCTCGTCCTGCTGCCCGAGTATTTCTGCTTCATGGGCCATCGCGACACCGACAAGCTCGCGCTCGCCGAACCCTACCGCGACGGTCCGATCCAGCGCTTCCTGTCGGAGGCCGCGCACCGTCACGGCATCTGGGTGATCGGCGGCACGCTGCCGCTGAAGGCGCCGGAGCCCGATCGCGTGCTGAACACGACGCTCGTGTTCGACCCGAACGGCCAGGAAGCCGCCCGCTACGACAAGATCCACCTGTTCAACTTCGAGAAAGGCGACGAATCGTTCGACGAGGCGCGCACGATCCGCGCGGGCGACACGGTCGTCGCGTTCGACGCGCCGTTCGGGCGGGTCGGCCTGTCGGTCTGTTACGATCTGCGCTTTCCGGAGCTGTATCGCAGGATGGGCGACTGCGCGCTGATCGTCGTGCCGTCGGCGTTTACGTATACGACGGGCCGCGCGCACTGGGAAATGCTGCTGCGCGCGCGGGCCGTGGAGAACCAGTGCTACGTGCTCGCGGCCGCGCAAGGCGGCAAGCACGAGAACGGCCGGCGCACCTGGGGCCACAGCATGCTGATCGACCCGTGGGGCGAGATCGTCGCGGTCCGCGACGAAGGCGCGAGCGTCGTGACCGGCGCGCTCGATCCGCAGCGCATCGCCGACGTGCGCCAGAGCCTGCCCGCGTGGCGGCATCGCGTGCTGGCCTGAACCGCTGAACCGCCCGGCGCTTGAAACGCCGCCCGGCCAACCCATCTGCCCAGAACGCACCCGACAACTTTTTGAGAACCCTCGATACCCGCATGAACATCATCGAACCCGGCATCCGCAATCTTGCGCTGGCGAAGGACATCCTCCTCACGCCGTACGGCCTCGACGAGAGCCTGCTCACGCGCACGATCGCCGACATCTTCACGCATCGCGTCGACTACGCCGACCTGTACTTCCAGGCGACCCGCAGCGAAGCGTGGAGCCTCGAGGAAGGCATCGTGAAGTCGGGCAGCTTCAGCATCGACCAGGGCGTCGGCGTGCGCGCGGTCGCGGGCGATCGCACCGCGTTCGCGTACTCGGACGACCTGTCGCCGGAAGCCATCGCGCAGGCGGCCGCGGCCACCAAGGCGATCGCGGCGGCCGGCGGCGGCCGCCAGAAGATCAAGGCGGCCACTTCCCTGAAGGGCATCTCGGGCCGCGACCTGTACCTGCCGTCCGATCCGCTCGCGTCGCTCGACGCGACCGCGAAGGTCAAGCTGCTCGAGCGCATCGAGCAGATGGCGCGCGGGCGCGACCCGCGCGTCACGCAGGTGATGGCGGGCCTCGCCGGCGAATACGACGTCGTGCTGGTCGCGCGCAGCGACGGCGCGCTCGCGGCCGACATCCGCCCGCTCGTGCGCGTGTCGGTCACGGTGATCGCCGAACAGAACGGCCGCCGCGAGATCGGCTCCGGCGGCGGCGGCGGCCGCTTCGACTACGGCTACTTCACCGACGACGTGCTGTCGCGCTACGTCGACGACGCCGTGCACGCGGCGCTCGTCAACCTCGACGCGCGCCCCGCGCCGGCCGGCGCGATGACCGTCGTGCTGGGGCCGGGCTGGCCGGGCGTGCTGCTGCACGAGGCGATCGGCCACGGCCTCGAGGGCGACTTCAACCGCAAGGGTTCGTCGGCGTTCGCCGGCCGGATCGGCGAGCAGGTCGCCGCGAAGGGCGTGACGGTGGTCGACGACGGCACGCTGCCGAACCGCCGCGGCTCGCTGAACATCGACGACGAAGGCAACCCGACGCAGTGCACGACGCTGATCGAGGACGGCATCCTGAAGGGCTACATCCAGGACACGCTGAACGCGCGCCTGATGAAGATGCCCGTCACCGGCAACGCGCGGCGCGAGTCGTACGCGGCGCTGCCGATGCCGCGCATGACCAACACGTACATGCTGAACGGCGACAAGGATCCGCAGGAAATCATCGCGTCGGTGAAGAACGGCCTGTACGCGGTGAACTTCGGCGGCGGCCAGGTCGACATCACGAACGGCAAGTTCGTGTTCTCGGCGTCCGAGGCGTACATGATCGAGAACGGCAAGATCACCTACCCGGTGAAGGGCGCGACGCTGATCGGCAGCGGCCCGGAATCGCTGAAGTACGTGAGCATGATCGGCAACGACATGTCGCTCGACTCGGGCGTCGGCGTGTGCGGCAAGGAAGGCCAGAGCGTGCCGGTCGGCGTCGGCCAGCCGACCCTGCGGATCGACAAGATGACGGTCGGCGGTACGGCATAACCGCATCGCGGCGCAGACAATCCGCGCATTTTGGCAAAAGTGCGCGGATTCTCCGCATTTTTGAGCACCCCCGGTTGCCAGCGACGCGGCGACCGGGTATAAATTCCGAATCAACTTTTTTGACGAACCGAATCTCCGTCATGTCCGCCAAGTTTTATTTTTACTTTTTTTGGCATCTCAGACCGCTGGCGGATCGAGAGGGTTGATGGCGCGTGAAGCGCAACCGAAATTCCCGAAAAACCGCCGGCGAACCCGGCGGTTTTTTTTCGCCCTTCGCCACCCGGTCGCCGCCGCAGCGGATCCCGCGGCCCCGACCGAAATCACTGAATCGCTTGAATCGATGAATCTGCCGCACGCGCACTGACCGAACGGCGCCCGCAAAACCAGGAGAAACAGCATGCCCCCGCACAACACCGACGACGTCCGCATCCGCGAACTCAAGGAACTGACGCCGCCCGCCCACCTGATCCGCGAATTCGCGTGCTCCGAGGCCGCGTCCGAGCTGATCTACAACTCGCGCCAGTCGATGCACCGCATCCTGCACGGGATGGACGACCGGCTGATCGTCGTGATCGGGCCGTGCTCGATCCACGATACGAAGGCGGCGATCGAGTACGCGGGGCGGCTCGTGAAGGAGCGCGAGCGCTTCAACGGCGAGCTGGAAATCGTGATGCGCGTGTACTTCGAGAAGCCGCGCACGACGGTCGGCTGGAAGGGGCTCATCAACGATCCGCACCTCGACAACAGCTTCAAGATCAACGAAGGGCTGCGCACCGCGCGCGAGCTGCTGCTGCAGATCAACGAGATGGGGCTGCCGGCCGCGACCGAATACCTCGACATGATCAGCCCGCAGTACATCGCCGACCTGATCTCGTGGGGCGCGATCGGCGCACGCACGACCGAGTCGCAGGTGCACCGCGAGCTGGCGTCGGGGCTGTCGTGCCCGGTCGGCTTCAAGAACGGCACCGACGGCAACGTGAAGATCGCGGTCGACGCGATCAAGGCCGCATCGCAGCCGCACCATTTCCTGTCGGTGACGAAGGGCGGCCATTCGGCGATCGTGTCGACGGCCGGCAACGAGGACTGCCACGTGATCCTGCGCGGCGGCAAGACGCCGAACTACGACGCGGACAGCGTGAACGCCGCGTGCGCGGACATCGGCAAGGCCGGCCTCGCCGCGCGCCTGATGATCGACGCGAGCCACGCGAACAGCTCGAAGAAGCACGAGAACCAGATTCCCGTGTGCGCGGACATCGGCCGCCAGGTCGCGGCCGGCGACGAGCGCATCGTCGGCGTGATGATCGAGTCGCACCTCGTCGAGGGGCGCCAGGACCTGAAGGAAGGCTGCCCGCTGACCTACGGCCAGAGCATCACCGACGCGTGCATCGCGTGGGACGACAGCGTGAAGGTGCTCGAAGGCCTCGCGGAATCGGTGAAGGCGCGCCGCGTCGCGCGCGGCAGCGGGAACTGACAGGCGACACCGGCCCGGACCGTGGCTTCCCGCTTGCCAGCGGGTTGCCATGGTTCGACTGCGGCCGGTATCCGGTCCTGCTAGGCTAGCTAACACGCCCTAGCTAACCGGAGGTACTCATGTCGACCGTCAACATGCATGATGCCAAGTCGCGGCTTTCAAGTCTCGTCGAGGCACTGGAACTGGGGCGCGAATCCGAAGTCGTGATCGCCCGCAATGGCCATCCGGTCGCCTGCATCGTTCCCTACACGGCGCCTCGCCGCATCGGCGCCGCTCGTCAGCTGCTTGCCGGCCTGAACATCCCGACGACCGTCGAAGCATTCAACGCCGGCGACGAATCGATTGCCGCCGATTTCGATGCCAGCGCCGAGCGAGGACTCGCGCGTGAAGCTGTTGCTCGACACGCATATCGCGCTGTGGGCGGCTGAAGGCGCGCCGCAACTGTCGCCGACCGCCGTCGCATTTGGTCGACGCCCCGGACCCTGCAGTCCCCCCGGAATCACCGCCTCCACCACTGGCTGCCAGCAGCACTACGACGATGGCGACCAGCGAGGTACCGGCGGCTTTCAAGAAATATGGAAATCTGGAGGCGCGCTCATTACGCGCCAGGGAAGGAATTTCCATGGTGGCCTCCTTGGAGGCAGTGTCTCGGTGCGCGCAACGGGCGGCGCTGCGCGGCAACCACGGACGGCAACTTGAACACGTGAGGCACCCCGTACCGGCAACCGTGCGACCTCTCGCTTCGAGCACGGCAAGGCGAGAGCCTGCCGTCCGGCGATCGGCGATTTACCTGCCCATCGTAAGCAGCAGGGTAACGTCCTTGACGATATCGAACGCTGGGGACCCGGGGTACAGGTCATTGGCAAGCAGGTGGATTGTGCCTCCGTAATGAATCGTGTGCGAACCAGGCGGCAACTGCAGCATCAGAAAATAGCCCTCTCCCACTGATGTGCCGTTTCCGCCGGTATTTTCAAAAATCCATGGCGTGGGGGCATGAAAGTGAAATTGCCGGGTCTCGGCATGATAGGTCGTGAGATTAGTGACAGGCACATTGTCAATAGTGCAGAACAGGTTGCCGATGCGGCTGAAGAACTTTTCGGCGATGGCTTGTTGCCCGGCTGCGGTAGTGGCGAAGAAGGGCGGGTCATCGAGCGACGAGGCCTCCACATCGAGCATGGTCAGAAAGATGGCCTTGCCCGCCGGGATAATCGTCGCGGACTGATTGCACATCTGATTGGGACTGTCGGGTGCGGACCAATACCAGACGTCCCCGGTTTGCCCCGCTGAGATGGGGCGAGTGCAGTCGTTAAACGGATGCGGCAGGGTTGGGTCATTGACCGGCAGTGCCAACGCCCACTGCCAAAATGAGGCCGCCCACTCGGCATACGTTTGCCCCTCGAACGTCCCGTTCGGCGGGACAATTTGAGTGTTCGTGACAGCTGCGGGTGCAACAGCGTCGCGGGTCACGGCCGCCCCGACCGCGCTGCCGCTGTCCCCGCCACATCCGGTGAATGCCGTTGCAACCGATATAACGATTGCCGATGTCTGCAATGCTCTCTTCAGCAGAAGAACTAGGTTGTTCATGGCGACCTCCAACAGGCCAAAGCGTGTTCTTGAGGAGAGCCGGAACTGCTGGGACGCTGTTCGAAGAGCCAACGGACAACGACCGACGCAGTGCCGGACGGTGATGGCGTAAAAGTTTGCCAAAGGTGTTGCTGGGGCTGATATCTAGGCGAATGACGCAATCGACCGACCTCTGTGCTTCGTGAGCAAGAGAGACAAGCGCATGCGTACGCCTGGGTGGGCGTGCCAGGGCGCTACCGATGGAGTATCGAGAGTGCGTGCTGGAAGCAAGTGTCCATAGTCGCCGATTCGCCTTAATTCACTACTGCACGTTCCCCGGACACCAAGGACGCTCACAACGAGGCGAGCTGCATTACGGAATGTTACAGATTTATCGCTTAAGCCTAGGCCAGCAATAGACGGATTGCAACCGGCGAAGAATATAAATCAGAGCAGCGAACGGCTGAACGTCGTACCGGATACCGATGCCGCAACCCCACGAAGTGAAAATTACGAAAACTTTAATACGAGGTTTTCAAAACTTTCCAGGTCAAACGAGCTTCGCGTTCTGCCTTGATTCGTATGGAAATAGACCTATTCTCCGCACGCACACCCGTTCGCCTTTGCGGCACGATGGCGCGCGTTTTGTAACACTTAACTGCACGCATTTATTGTGAATGCAAACTGTATTGCACTTTAAAAATCTAGATTTCAATGCCAGATAGTAGTCGCATTTGTCGATTTATTCTTATAAACAGAAAGCATCAATCAAAGAATAATAGTTTGCAAATAAATCATCATTCCACTTCCCCACCAAAACGATCCTTTAAGCATCGCAAGCTTACTTAAAAAGTCGTATAGTCGCTCCACGGCTCAATGCCATTACAGCGAATTTCGCAACGGAAAGTTCGAGCTTTTTTGCGCTACTACCGCTATAACTCCACACGCTCCCTACTAACCATCCGCCGAGGCACTTTAGAGCGCTAGGGGTAACTCAGACATAATGCCGCGCAGCACGAAAAAAACCCGGCTCGCGCCGGGTTTTTTCATTGCCCCGGCCGGAACCGGCCGTCAGATCCTCACTCGAGCGCGCCCGAGCCGAAGATTTCGGTGTTGATGCGTTCCGGCGCGACGCCGAGCGCGACCAGCGCATCGCGTTGCGCCTTCATGAACGCGATCGGGCCGCAGATGTAGTAGTCGGCATCCGCCACCAGCGCGTATTGCTTCACGCGTTCCGGCGTCAGGCGCCCTTCGAGGTCGTGATCGATGCCGACGCGATCGTTCGGGCCGACCAGCTCGTACAGCACCGTGCGCTTCATGTTCGCGTGTTCGCGCACCGTATCGTTCAGCCAGTCGCGGAACGCATGCACCGCGCCCGACCGGCATGCGTGGACGAACCGCACTTCACGCGTGCTGCCTTCGCCGACCAGCGTCGAGGCCATCGACACCATCGGCGTGAGCCCGACGCCGCCTGAGATCAGCACGACCGGCGTATCGGCGCCGCGCTTCAGCGAGAATTCGCCCATCGGCGCCGTCACCTCGACGATCGCGCCCTCCTCCACGCCGTCATGCATCAGCGTCGACACCTTGCCGGCCGGGATCGCTTCCGGCTGGCCGGCCTCGCGCTTCACCGAGATGCGCAGCCACTTGCCGTGCGGCGCGTCGGACAGGCTGTACTGGCGCGGCTGATCGACGCCGAGATCGCCGACGAAGCGCTTCACCGTGACGTACTGGCCCGGCGCGAAGGTCGGCGCGTCGCCGCCGTCGGCGGGTGTCAGGTAGAACGACGTGATCTCGTCGCTCTCACGCACCTTGCGGGCAACCTTGAACGGACGGAAGCCGCTCCACGCTGCGCCCGCGTACAGGTCGGCCTCGGCGCCGATCAGGATCTGCGCGAGCTGGCCGTACGCGACGCGCCATGCCTCGATCGTCTGAGCATCGACCGCATCGCCGAGCACTTCGACGATCGACGCGAGCAGGTTCTCGCCGACGATCGGGTAATGCTCGGGGCGGATGTTCAGGCTCGCGTGCTTGTGCGCGATGTGCGACACCGCCCCGCCGAGCGCGCCGAGGTTGTCGATGTTCGCCGCATACGCATAGACCGCCTTCGCGAGCGTTTCCGGCTGGCTGCCGGTCTTCTGGTGCGTCTGGTTGAACAGGTTCTTCAGTTCCGGATGCCGCGCGAACATGCGCTGGTAGAAATGCTTCGTGATCGTCGCGCCGTGCACGGCGAGGACAGGGGCAGTGGCCTTCACGCGAGCCATCTGGTCAGCGGTGATGTGGGTCATGTCGTTCTCCGTTAAACATGCGCTTACGATACATCTTTAAAAACAGACGTCCGTCGGGCAAATTGTCGCAGTGCGGAAACACGACGCCGGGGGTCAGCGGACGCGCCCGCGCTCCCACAGCACGTCCGAGCCGCCATCCGCGCGGTTCAGCACACGCGCCAGCACGAACAGCAGGTCCGACAGCCGGTTCACGTAACGCCGCGGCGCGTCATTGAGCGTATCGGTGCGCCCGAGCGCGACGATCGAGCGCTCCGCGCGGCGGCACACCGTCCGGCAGACGTGCGCGAGCGATGCCGCGCGCGAGCCGGCCGGCAGGATGAATTCCTTCAGCGGCGGCAGCGTCGCGTTGTAGTCGGCCAGCCACGTGTCGAGGCGCGCGAGGTGCGTGTCGTCGAGCACCGCATGGCCGGGAATGCACAGCTCGCCGCCGAGATCGAACAGGTCGTGCTGGATCGTGACGAGCGCCGTGCGCACGTCGTCCGGCAGCGTCTCGGCGAGCAGCACGCCAAGATTCGAGTTCAGTTCGTCGACGTCGCCGATCGCGGCGATCCGTGCGTCGTCCTTGCCGATGCGCCGGCCGTCGCCGAGGCCCGTGGTGCCGTCGTCGCCCGTGCGCGTCGCGATCTTGCTCAAGCGGTTGCCCATGCGAATGTCCTCTCGTGCGCGGCCGCGATGCGGCCCGGTTGGGTTGGTACGCGATTATCGCAGCCCGCGGCGGCGGGCGCAGCGGGCGTTCCAGCGTAGAATGGACCGAAAGTTTGACAAGCAGTCGTCAGGAGACATTCGTGAATCACCCTGCCCCGCCGGCCGCCACGCGCCGCCCGCTGCCCCCCGCCATGCTCGATGCGCTGCGCGCCGCCTTCGGCGAGCGCGTGTCGACCGCCGACGCCGTGCGCGCCCATCACGGCCGCGACGAATCGCCGTTCGATCCGCAGCTGCCCGACGCCGTCGTGTTCGCCCGCAACGCCGATGAAGTCCGCGAAGTCGTGTCGCTGTGCGCGCTCTACAGCGTGCCGCTGATCCCGTACGGCGCCGGCTCGTCGCTCGAAGGTCATCTGCTCGCGGTGCGCGGCGGCGTCTCGCTCGACCTGTCGGAAATGAACCGCGTGCTGTCGATCAACGCGGAAGACCTGACGGTCACGGTCGAACCGGGCATCACGCGCAAGGCGCTCAACGAAGCGCTGCGCGACACCGGCCTGTTCTTCCCGATCGATCCGGGCGCCGACGCCAGCATCGGCGGGATGACCGCGACCCGCGCGTCGGGCACCAACGCCGTGCGCTACGGAACCATGCGCGAGAACGTGCTCGGCCTGACCGCCGTGCTCGCCGACGGCCGCGTCGTGAAGACGGGCTCGCGCGCGCGCAAGTCGTCCGCCGGCTACGACCTCACGCGCCTGTTCGTCGGCTCCGAAGGCACGCTCGGCGTGATCACCGAGATCACGCTGCGCCTGCATCCGCTGCCCGAAGCCGTGTCGGCCGCGATCTGCACGTTCCCGTCGATGGGCGACGCGGTGCGCACGGTGATCGAAACGATCCAGATCGGCGTGCCGATCGCGCGCGTCGAATTCGTCGACGCGCTCGCGGTGCGCTCGATCAACCGCCATTCGAACCTGACGCTCGCCGAAGCGCCGACGCTGTTCTTCGAATTCCACGGCACCGAGGCCGGCGTGAAGGAACAGGCCGAGCTCGTGCAGGCGCTCGCGGGCCAGAACAACGGCCAGGGCTTCGAATGGGCGACCCGCCCCGAGGACCGCACGCGGCTCTGGGCCGCGCGCCACAACGCGTACTTCGCGATGCTGCAGCTGAAGCCCGGCTGCCGCGCGGTGACGACCGACGTGTGCGTGCCGATCTCGCAGCTCGCCGCGTGCGTCGAGGAAACCGAGATCGACCTGCGCGCATCGTCGCTGCCCTGCCCGATCGTCGGCCACGTCGGCGACGGCAATTTCCACGTCGCGATCCTGATCGATCCCGACAAGCCCGAGGAAATCGACGAAGCCGAACGCATCAACGACCGGATCGTCGAGCGCGCGCTGCGCCTCGGCGGCACCTGCACCGGCGAACACGGCGTCGGGCTGCACAAGATGCGCTTCCTGCCGAAGGAGCACGGCGACAACGCGATCGACGCGATGCGCGCGATCAAGCTGGCGCTCGATCCGCGCAACCTGATGAATCCCGGCAAGATCTTCACGTGCTGACACGGCGGCGCGCCGCCGCGCCCCGACTGGAGACCCAATGAACGCTTCCGTCGAACTGTCGAGCGCGACCCGCGCGCAGCGCCAGCGCGAAGTCGTGCAGGCGCTGATGGCCGTGCTGCCGACGCATTGCCTGCTGTTCCGCGACGAAGACACCGCGCCGTACGAATGCGACGGCCTGTCGGCGTACCGCCGGCTGCCGCTCGCGGTCGCGCTGCCCGAAACCGAATCGCAGGTGCAGCGGATCGTGCAGATCTGCCGCCGCATGGAAGTGCCGATCGTGCCGCGCGGCGCCGGCACGAGCCTGTCCGGCGGCGCGCTGCCGATCGCGAACGGCGTCGTGCTGTCGCTCGCGCGCTTCACGCGCATCGTCGAGGTCGATCCGTACGCGCGCACGGCCACCGTGCAGCCCGGCGTGCGCAACCTCGCGATTTCGGAAGCCGCCGCGCCTTACGGGCTGTACTACGCCCCCGATCCTTCGTCGCAGATCGCCTGCACGATCGGCGGCAACGTCGCGGAAAATTCCGGCGGCGTCCATTGCCTGAAATACGGGCTGACGGTGCACAACGTGATGCGCGTGCGCGCGGTCACGATCGACGGCGAGGTCGTCGAATTCGGCTCGCTCGGTCTCGACGCGCCGGGCCTCGACCTGCTCGCGGTGATGATCGGCAGCGAAGGGATGTTCGCGATCGTCACCGAAATCACGGTGAAGCTGATCCCGAAGCCGCAGACCGCGCAGCTCGTGATGGCGAGCTTCGACGATGTCGTGAAGGGCGGCGAGGCGGTCGCCGCGATCATCGCGTCGGGGATCATCCCGGCGGGGCTGGAGATGATGGACAAGCCGGCCACCCAGGCCGTCGAGGCGTTCACGCACGCGGGCTACGACCTCGACGCGAAGGCGATCCTGCTGTGCGAATCGGACGGCACGCCCGAAGAAGTCGCGGAGGAAATCGTCCGCATGACGGCCGTGCTGCGCGAGCATGGCGCGACGCGCATCCAGGTGTCGCGCAACGAAAGCGAGCGGCTGCGCTTCTGGTCCGGCCGCAAGAACGCGTTCCCGGCCGCCGGGCGCATTTCCGCCGACTATTACTGCATGGACGGCACCGTGCCGCGCCGTGCGATCGGCCCGCTGCTCGCCCGCATCGAGCAGCTCGAGACGCGCTACGGGCTGCGCTGCATCAACGTGTTCCATGCCGGCGACGGCAACATGCATCCGCTGATCCTCTACAACGCGAACGATCCGGACGAGCTGCACCGCGCCGAGCAGTTCGGCGCGGAAATCCTCGAATGCTGCGTGGAATTCGGCGGCAGCGTGACGGGCGAGCACGGCGTCGGCATCGAAAAGCTGAATTCGATGTGCGTGCAGTTCTCGCCGCAGGAGCGCGATGCGTTCTTCGCGGTCAAGCGCGCGTTCGATCCGGCCGGGCTGCTGAACCCCGACAAGGGCATCCCGACCCGCGCGCGCTGCGCCGAATACGGCCGCCAGCACGTGCGCGGAGGGCTGCTGCCGCACCCCGACCTGCCGCGCTTCTGAGCGCCGCGCGGTGCGCGGCCCGTGCCGCCGCGCGGGCCGCGATGTGCCGCCCTGCCCGCGCCGGCCGTGCGCGCGGCGACGCCCGCATGCATTCGTCATGCGTGGCTTAGGGATAGTCGCGATGTGGATTCGCGCCACCCCGGTACAATCGACCGGACAACAACGAGGCAGCAATACAACATGGAAGAGGACGACATCGTCGCCGGATGGGCCGAACGCGTCCGCGCCGCCAGTGCCGACGGCCGGCCGCTGCGGATTCGCGGCGGCGGCACCAAGGACTGGTACGGCCAGGCGCTGGACGGCGAAATACTCGACACGCGCGCGTTTCAGGGCGTCGTGTCGTACGACCCGGCCGAACTCGTCGTCACGGTCCGCGCGGGCACGCCGCTCGCGCAGCTTGAAGCCGTCCTCGCCGAGTGCGGCCAGATGCTGCCGTTCGAGCCGCCTCACTTCGGCCGCGCGGCCACCGTCGGCGGCTGCGTCGCGGCGGGCCTCGCGGGGCCGCGCCGCGCGACCTGCGGCGCGCCGCGCGATTTCGTGCTCGGCGTCACGCTGATGAACGGCCGCGGCGAAGCGCTGCGCTTCGGCGGGCAGGTCGTGAAGAACGTCGCCGGCTACGACGTGTCGCGGCTGATGGCCGGCTCGCTCGGCACGCTCGGGCTGATGCTCGAGCTGTCGATCAAGGTGCTGCCGGTGCCCGTCGCCGAAGTCACGCTGAAGTTCGAGATGACCGCGACCGACGCGGTGCGCAAGCTCAACGAATGGGGCGGCCATCCGCTGCCCGTCAGCGCGAGCGCGTGGCGCAACGGCACGCTCGTGCTGCGGCTGTCGGGCGCCGAGGCGGCCGTGAAATCGGCGAAGACGCTGCTCGGCGGCGAAGTCGTCGACGCGGTCGAGGCCGAGCGCTTCTGGGCAGCCGTGCGCGAGCACACCGACCCGTTCTTCAACGGCATCCCGCCCGGCTATGCGCTGTGGCGGCTCGCGCTGCCGTCGATCACCGAACCGATGCACCTGCCCGGCACCCAGCTGATGGAATGGGGCGGCGCGCAGCGCTGGTGGATCACCGACGCCGACGCGCAGACGGTGCGCATGAGCGCGAAGCAGGCCGGCGGCCATGCGACGCTGTTCCGCGCGGGCGAGTCGTACGACCGCAGCGCGGGCGTGTTCACGCCGCTGCCCGCGCCGCTGATGAAGATTCACCGCGGGCTGAAGGCTGCGTTCGATCCCGCGCGCATCTTCAACCGCGGCCGGCTTTACCCTGATCTTTAGGGTCTGTTTATATATGGAACGCACATGCGAATGCCCGAAATCGCGCGTAGGGCAAGAAGTGAGGAGCGCCGTTTGGCCGAGCCAAACAAGCGACGAGCGACGCCGCCATACGGGCGATTTCGGGCATTCCCGTGGAATGAATCTTTTGATTAGGGGTTGCCACGAGAACGGCCGCTCGCCGCGTTGCGCTCCTTGCGAATACGCCAGTATTCGCGGCGTCACGCGCCTCGCGAGCGGCCGTTCTCGTGGCAACGCATGCGCGTTCCATATATAAACAGACCCTAAGATCGATGCAAACGAACCTCGCCGATTTCATCCGCAATACGCCCGACGGCGACGAGGCCGACGCGATCCTGCGCAAGTGCGTGCATTGCGGCTTCTGCACCGCGACGTGCCCGACCTATCAGCTGCTCGGCGACGAACTCGACGGCCCGCGCGGCCGCATCTACCTGATCAAGCAGATGGTCGAAGGCGCGCCCGTCACGCGCAGCACGCAGCAGCACCTCGACCGCTGCCTCACCTGCCGCAGCTGCGAGACGACCTGCCCGTCGGGTGTCCAGTACGGCCGGCTCGTCGAAATCGGCCGCAAGCACGTCGAGGCGCAAGTGCAGCGCCCGGTGCAGCAACGGCTCGTGCGCCGCGTGCTCGCCAGCCTCGTGCCGAACGCGGCGCTGTTCTCGCCGCTCATGCGGCTCGGCCAGCACATGCGGCCGCTCTTGCCGAAACGGCTGCGCGACAAGGTGCCGCCGCGCACGCGGCTGCTCGAATGGCCGCAGCGCCCCCATTCGCGCAAGATGCTGATGCTCGCCGGCTGCGTGCAGCCGTCGATGCTGCCGAACATCAACATCGCGACCGCGCGCGTGCTCGACGCGCTCGGGGTCGAGACGATCGTCGCGCCCGACGCGGGCTGCTGCGGCGCGATCCGCCTGCACCTGAACTATCACGACGAAGCGCTCGACGACGCGCGCCGCAACATCGACGCGTGGTGGCCGTACGTCGAGCAAGGCGCCGAGGCGATCGTGATGAACGCAACGGGCTGCGGCGCGACGGTGCTCGAATACGCGCACCTGCTGCGCGACGATCCGGCCTATGCGGAGAAGGCGCAGCGCATCGTCGCGCTGACGCGCGACATCTCCGACGTGCTGCTCGCGTTCGAGGCCGAGATCGCGACGCTCGCGCGGCGCCGCGCGATCCATACCGTCGCGTACCACCCGCCGTGCACGCTGCAGCACGGCCAGCAGTCGCGCGGCAAGGTCGAGCGCCTGCTCGAGACGCTCGGCATCGACGTGCGGCTGCCGGCCGACAGCCATCTGTGCTGCGGCTCGGCCGGCACCTATTCGCTGACGCAGCCGTCGCTGTCGTACCGGCTGCGCAAGCAGAAGCTGCTGAAGCTGCAGGCACTCGAGCCGCAGATGATCGTGTCCGGCAACGTCGGCTGCATCGCGCACCTGCAAAGCGGCACGCAGATTCCGGTCGCGCACTGGATCCAGCTCGTCGAACATCTGCTGTACGGCTGACGCGGATGGCCGGCCCCGCCGGCGCCCCGTCCGTATAATGGGCGAACCGATGCGGCGCGTGCCGTGCCGCATCCGCTGCCGCGTTCGTCGCCGCATTCGTCATCATTCGCCGCCGTACTCGCTTCCCGTGCCTGCTTCCGTGCCCGTCATGTCCGATTTCGCCGTCCGTCTCGATTCCGTTCACCGCCGCATCGCCGACGCCGCCCGCGCGGCCGGCCGCGATCCCGCCGCCGTCTCGCTGCTCGCCGTGTCGAAGACGTTTCCCGCCGACGACGTGCGCGCCGCGCATGCGGCCGGCCAACGCGCGTTCGGCGAGAACTACGTGCAGGAATCGATCGACAAGATCGACGCGCTCGCGGATCTGCGCGCCGCGCTCGAATGGCATTTCATCGGGCCGCTGCAATCGAACAAGACGCGCCCGGTCGCCGAACGGTTCGACTGGGTCCATTCGGTCGACCGGCTGAAGATCGCGCAGCGCCTCGCCGAACAGCGCCCCGCGCACCTGCCGCCGCTCAACGTATGCGTTCAGGTGAACATCAGCGGCGAGGCGTCGAAGAGCGGTGTCGCGCCGGCCGACGTGGCCGACGTCGCGCGCGCGGTCGCCGCGCTGCCGGCGCTGCGCCTGCGCGGCCTGATGGCGATTCCCGAGCCGGCCGGCGATATCGATGCGCAACGCGTGCCGCATCGCGCGCTGCGCGCGCTGTACGACGCATTGCGCGCCGACGGCCTGCCGCTCGACACGTTGTCGATGGGCATGTCCGCCGATCTCGAGGCCGCGGTGCTCGAAGGCGCGACCATCGTGCGCGTCGGCACCGCGATCTTCGGCGCCCGCGATTATTCGCACTGAGCGCCGCCCTTTTCCGCCTTCCCGTTCACTCACTTGCTCAATTCGACACCATGAAAATCGCATTCATCGGCGGCGGCAACATGGCCGCGGCCCTGATCGGCGGCCTGATCAAGCGCGGCGTCGCCGCTGACGGCCTGTATGCCATCGACGTCAACGAAGACGCCCGCGCGCGCACCGCGCAGCAGTTCGACATCCGCACCGGCGCGGCCGTCGACGCGACGCTCGCGGACTACGACGCGATCGTGCTCGCGGTGAAACCGCAGGTGCTGAATGACGTCGCGCAGGCGCTCGCGCCGCACCTAAAGTCGCAGCTCGTGATCAGCATCGCGGCCGGCATCCGCGGCACCGACCTCGCCCGCTGGCTCGGCGACTACGCACGCGTCGTGCGCACGATGCCGAACACGCCGGCGCTGGTCGGCATGGGCGTGACGGGCCTCGCCGCGCTGCCGGGCGTCGACGCGGCCGGTCGCGAGCTCGCGTCGAACGTGCTCGGCGCGGTCGGCGAGATCGTCTGGTTCGACGACGAAGCGCAGCTCGACGCGGTCACGGCGATCTCGGGCAGCGGCCCGGCGTACGTGTTCTATTTCATCGAAGCGCTGCAGGAAGCCGCGCGCCGCCTCGGCATGAACGACGAACAGGGCCGCGCGCTGGCGGTCGCGACGTTCGCGGGCGCCGCGCAACTCGCCGCGCAGTCGGGCGAACCGGCGAGCGTGCTGCGCGAGCGCGTGACGTCGAAGGGCGGCACGACGGCCGCCGCGCTCGCGTCGTTCGACGCGCAAGGCGTGAAGGAAGCGATCGTGCGCGGCGCGCTCGCGGCCGAGGCACGCGCGAAGGAAATGGGCGACGAGCTCGGTCGCGCGTAAGCGCCACGTCGTCGGCCGGGCTTGCCCGGCCGCGCCAACAAAAAAAGCGGCCGCGGCCGCTTTTTTGTTGGCATCGCGCGCCGGCGAGGCGCCCGTACCGCTTCAATTGGCAGCCGGCCCCGCCAGCAGGTAATGCACGGCGATCCCCGCGAACAGCACGCCGCCGAGCCAGTTGTTGTGCCGGAACGCCGCGAAGCACGGCATCCGCTCGCGATCCTTGATCAGCGTGTAGTGATACAGCGCGCAGCCGACCGCCGCGGCCCAGCCGGCCCAGTACGCGAGACCGAAGCCGAGCGTCACGCCGATCCACACGTAGATGCCAAGCGTCACCGCATAGCACGCCATCACGGCCGCGACGTCGAAGCGGCCGAACGTCAGCGCGGACGTGCGAATGCCGATCTTGATGTCGTCGTCGCGGTCGACCATCGCGTATTCGGTGTCGTACGCGACCGACCAGAAGATGTTCGCCACCAGCATCACCCACGCGAGCGTCGGCACCGTGTCCTGCACGGCCGCGAACGCCATCGGGATGCCGAAGCCGAACGCGATGCCGAGATACGCCTGCGGAATCGCGAAGAAACGCTTCATGAACGGGTACGAGCCGGCGACGAACAGCGCGACGACCGACAGCTCCTTCGTCAGCGTGTTGAGCGGCTGGATCAGCAGGAACGCGATGAACGACAGCACCACCGCGATCGCGACGGCTTCCCATGCGCGGATCTTGCCCGACGTCAGCGGCCGGTCGGCCGTGCGCTTCACGTGACGGTCGAAATCGCGGTCCGCATAGTCGTTCATCGCGCAGCCGGCCGAGCGCATCAGCAGCGTGCCGAGCGCGAAGATCACCAGCAGCGGCCAGCGCGGATGACCGTCCGACGCGATCCACAGCGCGTTGAGCGTCGGCCAGAGCAGCAGCAGGCTGCCGATCGGCTTGTCCATCCGGACGAGCCGCAGATACAGGGGAAAGCGGGCGAGCATGGCGAACCACCGGGAAGAGAATCCCGGCATTTTAGAGCCGAGCGGCGGTTCGCGTCATGTCGGGACGGCCCGCAGCCGGGTGAGGCGGCACGCGCGCAGGCTGCTCGGGCCCGCTGCACGCGGCCGAGCAGCCGCATACGTCAATCAGGGGACAGATGCATGGGCGGGGCGGGGCCCGCCCTGCCCGATATTCGATGCCGAGGCGGGCAATCCGGCCCCGCTTCCAGTTCGGGACACCGCCCGATTGCCGATCACCCGCTGACACCGGCCGCACGACGCACGGCCGGTCACGCCGGATTCAGGCAAGCAGCGACCGCAGCATCCACGCGGTCTTTTCATGCGTCTGCAGGCGCTGCGTCAGCAGGTCGGCGGTCGGCTCGTCGCTCGCCGCATCGGCGATCGGGAAAATTTCGCGCGCGGTGCGCACGACCGTCTCGTGCCCTTCGACGAGCTGGCGGATCATCTCTTCGGCCGCCGGCACGCCGTTCGCTTCCGGCACCGACGACAGCTTCGCGAAATCCGCGAACGTGCCCGGCGCGACGACGCCGAGCGTGCGAATGCGCTCGGCGACCAGGTCGACCGCGAGCCACAGTTCGTTGTACTGCTCTTCGAACATCAGATGCAGCGTGTTGAACATCGGACCCGTGACGTTCCAGTGGAAGTTGTGGGTCTTCAGGTACAGCGAAAACGTATCGGCGAGCAGACGCGACAGGCCGTCCGCGATCTTCTTGCGGTCCTTGTCGCTGATGCCGATGTTGATCTGCGTGGCGTTGCCTTTCCTGGCCATCTTCGGGACTCCTCATTCGAAATGTTGAACCGGCGAAAACGCGTCGAGCAATCCGCATGCCGCGCCGTGCGGCATCCGTTCGCGACGTGCCAGTCTAGCGCGGCGCGCGATTCGCTGCGCTCAGCCGCCGAGCGCGTGCAGCGCCTGTGCGACCAGCTCGGCCGCCCCGCCGATGACGATCGCGAAACCGACGATACGGCGCGCCAGCTCGGCCGGCGTGAACGCGGCGCGCATGTTCAGCATCATTTGCGTCATGGTCGTCACTCCTTCGACAAGACCTTGAATCGGAAGAAAAAACGGCCGGTCGTGCGACCGGCCGTTTCACGTTTACAGCGTGACTGCGTCAGCGCATCGCGACTTTCACGCGAGGTCGAAGCGGTCGAGGTTCATCACCTTGTTCCAGGCCGCGACGAAATCGCGCACGAACTTCTCGTGTGCGTCGGCGCTGCCGTACACCTCGGCCAGCGCCCGCAGCTGCGAGTGCGAACCGAAGATCAGGTCGACGCGCGTGCCGGTCCACTTGACCTGGCCCGTCGCCCGGTCGCGCCCTTCGAACACGTCGTTCGCGGCCGACACCGGCTTCCACTCCGTGCCCATGTCGAGCAGGTTCACGAAGAAGTCGTTGGTCAGCGCGCCCGGACGATCGGTGAACACGCCGTGCTTTGCGTCACCGACGTTCGCGCCGAGCACCCGCAGGCCGCCGACGAGCACCGTCAGCTCCGGCCCGCTCAGCGTCAGCAGCTGGGCCTTGTCGACCAGCAGCGCCTCGGCCGGCGTCTTGTACGCGTGCTTCAGGTAGTTGCGGAAACCGTCCGCAACCGGCTCGAGCACGGCCATCGCCTCGATGTCGGTCTGCTCTTGCGACGCGTCCATCCGGCCCGGTGCGAACGGCACCGTCACCGCGACACCCGCGTTCTTCGCAGCCTGTTCGACGCCGGCTGCACCGGCGAGCACGATCAGGTCGGCGAGCGACACCTTCTTGCCGCCCGTCTGCGCATCGTTGAACGCCTTCTGCACGCCTTCGAGCGTCTCGAGCACCGCGGCAAGCGCCGCCGGCTGGTTCACTTCCCAGTCCTTCTGCGGGGCGAGGCGAATGCGCGCGCCGTTCGCGCCGCCGCGCTTGTCCGAACCGCGGAACGTGGAAGCCGACGCCCACGCGGTCGACACGAGCTGCGCGACCGACAGGCCCGACGCGAGCACCTTCGCCTTCAGCGCCGCGACGTCGGCGGCGTCGATCAGCGGGTGGTCGACGGCCGGGATCGGGTCTTGCCACAGCAGGTGCTCGGCCGGCACTTCCGGGCCCAGATAGCGCGCACGCGGACCCATGTCGCGGTGCGTGAGCTTGAACCAGGCGCGCGCGAACGCGTCGGCGAACTCGGCCGGGTTCTCGTAGAAGCGGCGCGAGATCTTCTCGTAGGCCGGGTCGAAACGCAGCGACAGGTCGGTTGTCAGCATCGTCGGGCGATGCTTCTTCGCCGGATCGAACGCATCGGGAATCACCTCGTCGGCGCCCTTCGCAACCCACTGGTGCGCGCCGGCCGGGCTCTTGGTCAGTTCCCATTCATAGCCGAACAGGTGCTTGAAGAAGTCGTTGCTCCACTTCGTCGGCGTCGACGTCCACGTGACTTCGAGGCCGCTCGTGATCGCGTCGCGGCCCTTGCCCGATGCGTACGTGCTCTTCCAGCCGAGGCCCTGCTGCTCGATGCCCGCCGCTTCCGGCTCGGGGCCGACGTTCGTGGCGGGGCCGGCGCCGTGCGTCTTGCCGAACGTGTGGCCGCCGGCGATCAGCGCGACCGTCTCTTCGTCGTTCATCGCCATCCGCGCGAACGTCTCGCGGATGTCGCGGGCCGCCGCGACCGGGTCGGGGTTGCCGTCCGGGCCTTCCGGGTTCACGTAGATGAGGCCCATCTGCACGGCCGCGAGCGGGTTCTCGAGATCACGGTCGCCCGAGTAGCGGCTGTTCGGGCCGCCGCTCAGTTCCAGCCAGATCTTTTCCGAACCCCAGTAGACGTCGTCCGGTTCCCACGTGTCGACGCGGCCGCCCGCGAAGCCGAAGGTCTTGAAGCCCATCGATTCGAGCGCGACGTTGCCGGTCAGGATCATCAGGTCGGCCCACGAGATGTTGCGGCCGTACTTCTGCTTGATCGGCCACAGCAGCCGGCGCGCCTTGTCGAGGTTGCCGTTGTCCGGCCAGCTGTTCAGCGGCGCGAAGCGCTGTTGCCCGCCGCCCGCGCCGCCGCGGCCGTCGGCGGTCCGGTACGTGCCGGCGCTGTGCCAGGCCATCCGGATGAACAGGCCGCCGTAGTGGCCGAAGTCGGCCGGCCACCAGTCCTGCGACGTGGTCATCAGCGCCTGCAGGTCGCGCTTCACCGCCGCGAGGTCGAGCTTCTTGAACGCTTCCGCGTAGTCGAAATCCTTGTCCATCGGATCGGACAGCGCCGAGTGCCGGTGCAGGATGTTGAGATTGAGCTGGTTCGGCCACCAGTCCCTGTTCGACGTGCCGCCGGCCGCCGTATGGTTGAACGGACACTTCGATTCGGTCGACATGCTTTTTCTCCTTTGCTTGACTCGTAAGCCCCCACTTGCCGGGCGCGGTTCATGGAGCATTGCGGGGGGATGAAACGGAACAGGTTGATCCTGTCGTACTACGGGGTGTCAGGCCGCGTGGCCTTCGATGCGGGTTGCGGGACTTCGGACATGCAACGCTCCCTCATGGCTGAACGGCGGTGAGTCGTGGAACACCGAACCGGCATGCAACGGCACTCATCCGCCATACGTACGGTCCGCCAGGTACGCGAACGCAATCGGGCGCAGGCTCCGGGCCGCGGCCCTCGCACGATTGACGACCTCGTCGCGCGACGGGATGTTCCGCTGCGCGTGCTGCAGTACCGACCGCATCATGACATCCTCCTTTGACGCTTGCATTCAACGTGCGAATCGAACCGCCGATCCGACGCAATCCATGGAAATGATTCTAATTACGTCTATCGATATTTTGAATTTAATAAATTTTATCTATTCGATAGGCAAAATAAACGGGGTCGCCAGACCCCGTTCATCCGCCTGCCTCGGGAGCACTGCTCCCTGATCAGTTCACTCAGTTCATCGTCGCCGGCATGTCGAGCTTCGCGACGCCTGGCAGCTCGCATGCGGCGATCGCCTCGCTGATCGCGTCGATCGCGGGCATCCGCGTGAAGCTCTTGCGCCACACCAGCACGACGCGGCGATCCGGCACCGGTTCGTTGAACGGCACGTACGACAGCAACTCGGCGTCGGGGCCGTTCGCGCGCGGACCAACCTCGGCGACCGACATCCGCGGCAGCACCGTGATACCGACGCCGCTCGCGACCATGTGGCGAATGGTTTCGAGCGACGAGCCCTCGAAGGTCTTCTGGATGCCGTCGGCCGTCTGCGAGAAGCGCATCAGCTCCGGGCACACGCCGAGCACGTGATCGCGGAAGCAATGGCCGTTGCCGAGCAGCAGCATGGTTTCCTGCTTCAGGTCCTCGGCGTCGATCTCGTCGCGCTTCTCCCACGGATGGCCGGCCGGCAGCGCGACGACGAACGGCTCGTCGTACAGCGGCCGCACCATCAGGCCGGTTTCGGGGAACGGCAGCGCCATGATCGCGGCGTCGATCTCGCCCTGCTTCAGCAGTTCGAGCAGCTTCAGCGTGTAGTTTTCCTGCAGCATCAGCGGCATCTGCGGCACGCGCTGGATCATCTGCTTGACGAGCGTCGGCAGCAGGTACGGCCCGATCGTGTAGATCACGCCGAGCCGGAACGGGCCGACGAGCGGGTCCTTGCCCTGCTTCGCGATCTCCTTGATCGCGAAGGTCTGCTCGAGCACGCGCTGCGCCTGCGTGACGATCTGGTCGCCGATCGGGGTCACGCTCACTTCGCTCGCGCCGCGCTCGAAAATCTGCACGTTGAGCTCGTCTTCGAGCTTCTTGATCGCCACCGACAGCGTCGGCTGGCTCACGAAGCACGCTTCGGCCGCGCGACCGAAGTGCCGTTCGCGCGCGACCGCGACGATGTATTTCAATTCAGTCAGGGTCATTGTGGGTCAATCAGGGATATACAGGCGATAGGTTTAATTTATACACCCGTTGGCACCGGTTCGCCAAGTTTCTCTGTATCGCAACACGCCGAATCAGCGCTGAATGGCGGTTTTAAATCCGACCCTGAATGCGCGAATCAGGCCTTCAGATATTGCTCGCGCGCGCCGAGCCAGCGGGCGAGATGCTGCGTGACCACGTCGGGATACGCGGCGATCAGCCGCGCCGCCGCGTCGCGGGCCGGATCGATCAGCCAGCCGTCGGTCTCGAGGTTCGCGAAGCGCAGCATCGCCGCGCCGGACTGGCGCGCGCCGAGGAATTCGCCGGGGCCGCGGATCTCGAGGTCGCGCCGCGCGATCTCGAAGCCGTCGGTCGTCTCGCGCATCGTCTTCAGCCGCTCGCGGCCGGTCAGCGACAGCGGGCCCGTGTACAGCAGCACGCACACCGACGCCGCGGTGCCGCGCCCGACGCGGCCGCGCAGCTGGTGCAGCTGCGCGAGGCCGAAGCGCTCCGCGTGCTCGATCACCATCAGCGAGGCATTCGGCACGTCGACACCGACTTCGATCACGGTCGTCGCGACGAGCAGCTGCACGTCGTTGCGCGTGAAGGCCTCCATCACGGCCGCCTTGTCGGCCGGCGACAGCCGCCCGTGCACGAGCCCGACCTTCAGTTCGGGCAGTGCCGCGGCCAGCGTTTCATAGGTTTCGACGGCCGTCTGCAGCTGCAGCGTCTCGCTCTCCTCGATCAGCGGACACACCCAGTACACCTGGCGGCCGGTCAGCGCGGCCTCGCGCACGCGGGCGATCACCTCCTCGCGCCGCGCATCGCCGACGAGGCGCGTCAGCACCGGCGTGCGGCCCGGCGGCAGTTCGTCGATCGTCGACACCTCGAGGTCCGCGTAATACGTCATCGCGAGCGTGCGCGGGATCGGCGTGGCCGACATCATCAGCTGGTGCGGCTGGAAATCGCGCGCGCCGTTGGCCGCGTTCGCGGCCTTCGCGCGCAGCGCGAGACGCTGCTCGACGCCGAAGCGGTGCTGCTCGTCGACGATCACGAGGCCGAGCCGCGCGAATTCGACGGTGTCCTGGATGATCGCGTGCGTGCCGATCACGAGCTGCGCGGTGCCGAGCGCCGCGGCCTCGATCGCCGCGCGCTTCTCCTTCGCCTTCAGGCTGCCCGCGAGCCATGCGACCGTGACGCCGAGCGGTTCGAGCCACGCGCGCAGCTTGCGCGCGTGCTGTTCCGCGAGGATTTCGGTCGGCGCCATCAGCGCGGCCTGGTAGCCGGCGTCGATCGCCTGCGCGGCCGCCAGCGCCGCGACGACCGTCTTGCCGCTGCCGACGTCGCCCTGCAGCAGCCGCTGCATCGGGTGCGCGAGCGTGAGGTCGTGCGCGATCTCGTCGACGACGCGCGACTGCGCGCCCGTCAGCGTGAACGGCAGCGCCGCGTAAAGGCGTGTGGTCAGCGCATCGGCATCGGTCGCGGCGCGGCGCGGCATCGCGGGTGCCGCGCGCGTGCGGCGCTCCTCGTGCGCGCGCTTGAGCGACAGCTGCTGCGCGAGCAGCTCCTCGAACTTGATGCGGGTCCACGCCGGATGCGAGCCGTCCATCAGCGCGGCTTCGTCGGAATCGACGGCCGGGTGGTGCAGGATGCGCACGGCCTGCGCGAGCGTCGGCACGCCGAGCGGCTTCAGGTAGTCGCGCTCGATCTCGGGCGGCAGCAGCTCGGGCAGCGGCGTGCGCTCGACCGCGTTCTCGATCGCCTTGCGCAGATACGCCTGCGACACGCCGGCCGTGCTCGGATAGACGGGCGTGAGCACCTGCGGCAGCGGCGCATCGGCCTCGACGACACGCACGGCCGGATGCACCATCTCCATCCCGAAGAAGCCCCCGCGCACGTCGCCGCGCACGCGCAGCCGCTGGCCGACGGCCATCTGCTTGACCTGCGAGCCGTAGAAATTGAGGAAGCGCAGCACGAGCTGCTCGCCGTCGTCGTCCTGGATCTTCACGACGAGCTGCCGACGCGGCCGGTACGCGACCTCGTTGTCGAACACGACGCCTTCGGTCTGCGCGATGCCGCCCGGCAGCAGTTCGCCGATCGGCGTGAGCGTGGTTTCGTCCTCGTAGCGCATCGGCAGATGCAGCACGAGATCGATCGAGCGCGTGAGGCCGAGCTTCGCGAGCTTGTCGACGGTCTTCACGGGTTTGTCGGCGGCCGGCTTCTTCTTGCGTTTCGCACCGGAGGGTCCCGCTGCGCCCGCCTCGTCGCTGCCCGCGCCCGGTTCGGCGTCGGGCGCGGCCGCGGCCGGCTGCGCGAGCCGGCCGTCGGCACCGCGCTTCGGGCCCGTGCGGCGCGGCGCAATACTGCGCGGCGGCTCGTGCTCCCCCGCGCTGCGCGCGGGCAACGCGGCATCGTCCGCGTCGAACGGATCGGCGGAATCGGCAACGGCGGCGGTGGAACGGCGTGGTGACACAGGCATCGGATCGTCTGGGTGCTTCGCAAGGCAAGTACAATAGCGGCTTTCACGTCGTCCGAACGAACGACGCCGGCCAGGCCGCGCATCCCGCCATCATAGCGGCTCGCGCGCTCCATTCATGCGTTTCCGCCCTGTCGGCGGCGCCCGCCGGCCGTTTCGAACCAGCCCGCATGTTCACGCTTTCCGATTTCGATTTCAATCTGCCTCCCGAGCTGATTGCGCAAACCGCGCTGCCCGACCGTACCGCGAGCCGCCTGCTCGAGGTCGACGGCACCGTCGAGCCCGCGCACCTCGTCGACCGCCGCTTCGCCGAGCTGCCGTCGTGCATCGCGCCCGGCGACCTGCTCGTGTTCAACGATACCAAGGTCCTGAAGGCACGTTTCTTCGGCCAGAAGGCCAGCGGCGGCAAGATCGAGGTACTGATCGAGCGCGTGACCGGCACGCACACCGCGCTCGCGCAGATCCGCGCGAGCAAGTCGCCGGGCGCCGGCACGACGCTGCGCCTCGCCGACGCGTTCGACGTGACGGTCGGCGAGCGCGTCGAGCCGTTCTTCACGCTGATCTTCCCCGAGCCGTGCCTCGACCTGATCGAGCAGTTCGGCCGCCTGCCGCTGCCGCCCTATATCGAGCACGATCCGGACGCGACCGACGAAACGCGCTACCAGACCGTCTACGCGAGCAATCCGGGCGCGGTCGCCGCGCCCACGGCCGGGCTCCATTTCGACCAGCCGCTGCTCGAGCAGCTCGACGCGATGGGCGTCGAGCGCGCGACGCTGACGCTGCACGTCGGCGCCGGCACGTTCCAGCCGGTGCGCGTCGAGAACCTCGCCGAGCACAAGATGCACAGCGAGTGGTACGACCTGCCGCAGTCGCTCGTCGACAAGATCGCCGCGACCCGCGCGCGCGGCGGCAACGTGATCGCGGTCGGCACGACCTCGATGCGCGCGCTCGAAGCCGCGGCGCGCAGCGCCGACGAAGCCGGCCGCCCGCTCGCGGCGACGCAGGCCGAGACCGACATCTTCATCACGCCCGGCTACGCTTTCCGGATCGTCGACCGGCTCGTCACGAACTTCCACCTGCCGAAGTCGACACTGCTGATGCTGGTGTCGGCGTTCGCGGGCGTCGAGACGATCCGCGCCGCGTACCGGCACGCGATCGACGCACGCTACCGCTTCTTCAGCTACGGCGACGCGATGCTGCTCACGCGGCGCGACACGCCGGAGGCACCGCGCGCGTAAGCGCGGCAGGTGCGAAGACACGCCGGCCCGCGACCGCGCTGCGGCCGCTGCGCGTCGCGCCGTCGCGCCGTTGTCCCCGCGCTGTCGCCCCCGTTTTGCTGCGGTACGCGCTACGATGGCGCGCACCCGCTTTTCCCCGCCGCCGGTTGCCCGGCGGCGTTTCCAACGTGCGCCGGACTGTTTTCCGGTGGCAAGGAGAATGACGCGATGACCGAAGGTTCATCCCACGATACGCACGCTCATCCGCACGCCCCCGTGCAGGACCGCCCCGCGAACGGGCTCGAATTCGAACTGCTGACGACCGACGGCCATGCGCGCCGCGGCCGCGTGAAGCTCAACCACGGCGTGGTCGAGACGCCGATCTTCATGCCGGTCGGCACGTACGGCACCGTGAAGGCGATCCAGCCGCGCGAGCTGCACGAGATCAAGGCCCAGATCATCCTCGGCAACACGTTCCACCTGTGGCTGCGACCCGGCCTCGACACGATCGACGCGCATGGCGGCCTGCACGGCTTCATGGGCTGGAACAAGCCGATCCTGACCGACTCGGGCGGCTTCCAGGTGTTCTCGCTCGGCGACCTGCGCAAGATCACCGAGGACGGCGTGACGTTCGCGTCGCCGATCAACGGCGACAAGCTGTTCCTGTCGCCGGAAGTGTCGATGCAGATCCAGAAGGTGCTGAACTCGGACATCGTGATGCAGTTCGACGAGTGCACGCCGTACGCGACCAACGGCGTGCCGACCACGCACAAGGAGGCGGCCGAGTCGATGCGCATGTCGCTGCGCTGGGCGAAGCGCTCGCTCGACGAGTTCGACCGGCTCGGCAACCCGAACGCGCTCTTCGGGATCGTCCAGGGCGGGATGTTCGAGGACCTGCGCGACGAATCGCTCGCGGGCCTGTCGGAGCTCGGCTTCCACGGCCTCGCGATCGGCGGGCTGTCGGTCGGCGAGCCGAAGGAAGACATGATGCGGGTGCTGCGGCACGTCGGCCCGAAGCTGCCGGCCCACAAGCCGCACTACCTGATGGGCGTCGGCACGCCGGAGGACCTGGTCGAGGGCGTCGCGAACGGCATCGACATGTTCGACTGCGTGATGCCGACCCGCAACGCGCGCAACGGCTGGCTCTTCACGCGCTTCGGCGACGTGAAGATCCGCAACGCGACGCACAAGAACTCGCTGAAGCCGCTCGACGCGAGCTGCACGTGCTACACGTGCCAGAACTTCTCGCGCGGCTACCTGCATCACCTGCACCGCGTCGGCGAAATCCTCGGCGCGCAGCTCAACACGATCCACAACCTGCACTACTACCTGCAGCTGATGAGCGAGATCCGCGACGCGATCGAGACCCATACGTTCGACGCATTCCGCCAGCGCTTCGCGGAGGATCGCGCGAGAGGGGTCGACTGACGGGCCGGCGGCCCGCAGCGCGCCCGTCACATAGAACGTGTACTAAATAACGCGTTCTGGGTGCCGGTCGCGACCGCCAAACATTACAATTGCCTTTCCAAACGAGTCGCAACGGTGTCGTTTCACGCTTAACAGCTTGATCCGAAAGCGCATTTGCCGAGCCGTTCGCGCATGGGGCCGGTGGTAGAATAACCGGCTTATTTTTCGATCTTCCCCTACGGAGAGACCAACGTGCCGTTCATTTCCAATGCCTTCGCGCAAGGCGCCGGTGGCGCCGAATCGAGCCTGATGAGCTTCCTGCCGCTCATCCTGATGTTCGCGGTGCTGTACTTCATCATGATCCGTCCGCAGATGAAGCGCCAGAAGGAACACCGCAACATGCTCGCGGCCATGGCGAAGGGCGACGAAGTCGTCACGAGCGGCGGCCTCGTCGGCAAGGTGACGAAGGTCACCGAAGGCTACATCGGCGTCGAGATCGCCGAAGGCACCGAAATCACCGTGCAGAAGGCTGCGGTCACGACCATTCTGCCGAAGGGCACGATCAAGTCGCTGTAAGGTTTTCACCGAGCGTCCGGCTCCCCGCGCCGTGCCCGCCTGACAGCGCGGGCCGCCGCGGCGCCGGACGCGACGCTTTCACGCCAACCACCCGTTCGGCCCCCTCATGAATCGTTATCCACTCTGGAAATATGTCGTGATGGTCGTGGCGCTCGCCATCGGCCTTCTGTACACATTGCCCAACTTCTTCGGCGAAGCGCCGGCGGTGCAGGTGTCGAGCGGCAAGGCCACGGTCAAGCTCGACTCGACCACGCTGACCCAGGTCGAATCCGCGCTCGCGTCCGCGCAGATCACGCCGGACGACGTCACCTTCGAGAACACGGCGTCCAACGCGAACATCCGCGTGCGCCTGAAGGACACCGATACGCAGCTGCGCGTCAAGGACCTGCTGCAGAAATCGCTGAACACCGACCCGAACGATCCGCAGTACGTCGTCGCACTGAACCTGCAGAGCGCGTCGCCGCGCTGGCTGACCGCGCTGCATGCCCTGCCGATGTATCTCGGCCTCGACCTGCGCGGCGGTGTGCATTTCCTGCTCCAGGTCGACATGACGGGCGCGCTCACCAAGAAGCTCGACTCCGACGCGTCCGACGCCCGTGCGCTGCTGCGTGACAAGAACATCCGCGACGGCGGCGTGAGCCGCGTCGACCAGTCCGTCGTCGTCAACTTCAGCGACGCGCAAACGGCCGAAGACGCCCGCAAGGTGCTCGCCGCGTCGGTCACCGAACTGCAATGGGCGACCCAGCCCGGCGGCGGCGGCACGCAAGTCGTCGGCACGTTCACGCCGGCCGTGCAGAAGGCCGTCGAGGACGCCGCGCTCAAGCAGAACCTGACCACGCTCCACAACCGCGTGAACGAACTCGGCGTGTCCGAGCCGATCCTGCAGCAGCAGGGCAGCGACCGTATCGTCGTCGAACTGCCGGGCGTGCAGGACACCGCGAAGGCGAAGGACATCATCGGCCGCACCGCGACGCTCGAGGCGCGCCTCGCCGATCCGCTCAACACGCACCCGAATCCGAACGACCCCGTGCCGCCGGGCGAGGAGCTGTTCACGCAGGGCAACCAGGCGCCCGTGCTGCTGAAGAAGGACGTGATCTTCACCGGCGACCGCATCATCGATGCGTCGGCCGGCTTCGACGAACACCAGCGTCCGTCGGTCAACATCCGCCTCGACTCGGCGGGCGGCCGCTCGGTGCGCGCGGTGTCGCGCGAGAACATCGGCAAGCCGATGGCGATGGTGCTGTTCGAGAAGGGCAAGGGCGAGGTGCTGACGGTCGCGACGATCCAGTCCGAACTCGGCGACCGCTTCCAGATCACGGGCCAGCCGACGCCGCAGGCGGCGGCCGATCTCGCGCTGCTGCTGCGCGCCGGTTCGCTCGCCGCACCGATGGACATCATCGAGGAACGCACGATCGGCCCGAGCCTCGGCGCGGACAACATCAAGATGGGCGTTCACTCGGTGATCTGGGGCTTCTGCGCGATCGCCGTGTTCATGATCGCGTACTACATGCTGTTCGGCGTGATCTCGGTGATCGGCCTGTCGGTGAACCTGCTGCTGCTCGTCGCGGTGCTGTCGCTGATGCAGGCGACGCTGACGCTGCCCGGTATCGCCGCTATCGCACTCGCGCTCGGCATGGCGATCGACTCGAACGTGCTGATCAACGAGCGCGTGCGTGAAGAACTGCGTGCCGGCCAGCCGCCGCAGCTCGCGATCCAGGCCGGTTACGCGCATGCGTGGGCGACGATTCTCGACTCGAACGTCACGACGCTGATCGCCGGCCTCGCGCTGCTCGCGTTCGGCTCGGGCCCGGTTCGCGCATTCGCGATCGTGCACTGCCTCGGCATCCTGACGTCGATGTTCTCCGCGGTGTTCTTCTCGCGCGGGATCGTCAACCTCTGGTACGGCGGCCGCAAGAAGCTGAAGTCGCTCGCGATCGGCCAGGTGTGGAAGCCGGAAGGCGCCACGGCCGGTGCCGCAGGCGCAGCGTTCGGCGCGGCCGACGAATCGACCGACACCGCGCGCGCCGCGAAGCTCGCCGCTCCCGCGAAGGGCGACGCACCGCGCGTCGGCAAGCCGCAGCTGCGCAACCGCGCGCAGCAAGGCGTGTCGCCGAAGAAACCGGGCTCGACCCAATAAGGCCCCGGAGACGAAGCCATGGAATTTTTCCGCATCCGTAAAGACATTCCGTTCATGCGGCACGCGCTGGTGTTCAACGTGATCTCGCTGGTCACGTTCCTCGCCGCCGTGTTCTTCCTGTTCCACCGCGGGCTGCACCTGTCCGTCGAATTCACCGGCGGCACGGTGATCGAGGTCCAGTACCAGCAGGCCGCGCAGCTCGAACCCGTGCGCGACACGCTCGGCAAGCTCGGCTATGCCGATGCGCAGGTGCAGAACTTCGGCACGTCGCGCAACGTGCTGATTCGCCTGCAGCTGAAGGAAGGCCTCACGTCCGCGCAGCAGAGCGACCAGGTGATGACCGCGCTGAAGGCGCAAAGCCCCGACGTGACGCTGCAGCGCGTCGAGTTCGTCGGCCCGCAGGTCGGCCGCGAGCTTGCGACCGACGGTCTCCTCGCGCTCGCGTGCGTGGTGATCGGCATCGTGATCTACCTGTCGATCCGCTTCGAATGGAAGTACGCGGTCGCCGGTATCATCGCGAACCTGCACGACGTCGTGATCATTCTCGGCTTCTTCGCGTTCTTCCAGTGGGAGTTCTCGCTGGCGGTGCTCGCGGCCATCCTCGCGGTGCTCGGCTACTCGGTCAACGAGTCGGTCGTCATCTTCGACCGGATCCGCGAAACGTTCCGCCGCGAACGCAAGATGAGCGTGCAGGAAGTGATCAACCACGCGATCACGACCACGATGTCGCGGACGATCATCACGCACACGTCGACGGAAATGATGGTGCTGTCGATGTTCTTCTTCGGCGGCCCGACGCTGCACTACTTCGCGCTCGCGCTGACGGTCGGCATCATGTTCGGCATCTACTCGTCGGTGTTCGTCGCGGGCTCGCTCGCGATGTGGCTCGGCATCAAGCGCGAAGACCTGATCAAGGAAAAGAAGACCGCGCACGATCCGGACGATCCGAACGCGGGCGCGCAGGTTTAAGCGCCGTACCGCTTCGGCTGATACCGGAAGGCCGGTCCCTCGTGGACCGGCCTTTTTTCATGGGCGAGCCGCCGCCCTCCTCGTCCGTCGCGACTGCACGGACCGTCGGCTACAATCGCGTCACCGTCCCGCCCCGCCACCCGCCGAAGCCGCGGTCCTCATGATGCCAGCCACGCGTGTCGTTCATCGCATCGTCGCCTGGAGTACCGGCGCAGCCGCCGCGGCTGC
The DNA here is from genome assembly GCF_905339895.1 of Burkholderia sp. BCC1988. Lineage (NCBI taxonomy): Bacteria > Pseudomonadati > Pseudomonadota > Betaproteobacteria > Burkholderiales > Burkholderiaceae > Burkholderia > Burkholderia sp. BCC1988. Next base: position 181,867 of record NZ_CAJPHA010000003.1, on the reverse strand, counting down.
GTTCGTTGCATGCGCATCGGCCGCGCGCGCGCAATCCGCGTCCGCGCCGCCTGCCGTCCCGCCTGCGGCCCCGTCCGCGGCCGCGGCGGCCGCTGCTGCCGCCGCGTCGCAACCGTCACCCTGCCCGCCCGACTGGGAACCGCAGCTCTGCGAACTGAAGGCCGCGGTCGACGTGCTGAAGAAGCAGCACCTGACCGACGTCGACATCGGCGCGCTGCTCGACGCCACCGTGCACGACGGGATCAAGACGCTGCCGCACGCGCGCTTCTTCAACGCGAAGGAGGAGCAGGAACGGCGCGACGACGAGCGCCGCGCGCGCGACGGCACGCCGGGCATCGGCATCGTGTTCGAGACACGGCCCGACGGGCTGCACATCCTCGACGTCATCCCCGACGCGCCCGCCGAACAGGCCGGCGTGCGGCCCGACGATCTCGTCGTCGCGATGAACGACCGGAGCGTCGTCGGCATCGACAGCAGCGAGGTCGTGAAACTCGCGAAGGGCGACGCGGGCGTGCCGCTGAAGCTCACGGTCCGGCGCGGTCCGAACCATGCGACGCTGACCTTCGCGCCGGTCCGCGCGATCGTCCGGCCACACCCGGCGACGACGAAGCGGCTCGCCGGCGACATCCTGTACACGCGGCTGTCGAGCTTTCCGGAACCCGCGGTCGGCAGCTATATCGACGCGGTGCAGGCCGCGCGCCGCGCGGGGCCGCCGGTGAAAGGCGTGATCCTCGACCTGCGCATCAACGGCGGCGGCGCGCTGAATGCGGCGATCGGCATCACCGCGCTGTTCGCCGGGCGCGACCGTACCGCGATGATCACGCTCGAGCGCGACGGCACGAAGCGCCGCCGCTTCACGACCAACTGGCCCGACTACGAACTGCCGGTCATGCGCGGCCAGGATCCGCTCGCGCCGCTGCAGGCCGACGACTGGTGGCGCACCGTGCCGCTCGTGGTGCTCGTCGACGGACAGAGCGCGTCGGCCGCCGAAGCGACGGCAGCGGCACTGAAGGATCTCGGCCGCGCGCGGCTGCTCGGGATGCCGACCTACGGAAAGGGACTCGCGCAGACCGGCGTCGACCTTATCGACGGCACGCGCCTCGCTTTCACGTTCGCGCGCAACCTGCGGCCGAACGGCTGCCCGATGGACGGCTACGGCGTCGTGCCGGACTGGCTCGTGCCGCCGCGCCGCGACTCGGACGTCGACGGCGTGCTGCTGTGGTACCGCGAAGTCGATCTCGCCCGCGCGCCGTATGCGGACCGGGTCGCGCCCGACCCGTTCGCGCAGGTCCGCAAGGCGCGGCAGGCACTGCGTGAAGCCCGCGTGCGCGCGAAGATCGATACGGCGAAGAGCGCGGCGCTTCCGCAGCGCGAATTCGGCACGGCAAGTGACTGGCAGCTTCAGCAAGCGCTGAATGCGCTCGCGCAGCGCGCGGTCGCGACGATCGAGGCGAAACCATCGTTGATGCCGGCGAAGCCGACGTGCGAGCCGGAAGGCTGACCTGCCAATACGATTGCAGGCCCCGGCTCAATCCGGCCCGGTCATCAGGCACGACAACGTTTGTCTTTCCGGTGACGGCGAATTACTCCATTCCGGCAAGTTTCTTTTCCGAAATCCTTCCAAAGATTGGTAGCCGCTCACATTCCAGTTGTAACCCCTCGCGTGCTCGACTTCGACAACGGAATAACGGCATCGACTGCTGCGGTTCTTCAAACGAAAGACCATTCGTTCCTGATCGCGATCCAGTCCGCTTTCCAGAATTTCGTAGTGCGTCGCCTCACAGATGCTGTAGGTTGAATTCCATTCGATTGTCTTGGCACGTACATGGAGTGCGCCCGAACAGGGCCGGCCAGTTCCCTGGAATGTACCGGTGAAGACGTGGTCGGCAGCGACCGCCGCACTCGACAGGCCGCCGATGGACATCGACAACACCCAGGCCATCAGTACGCGCATATCGCCTGCCATTTTTCGAAACCTGTCTTCGGTCGTGCCCGCTCCGCCATATCAGTCCTGTCCCGCCAAATTGCCGGGGTAATTTGCGAAATACCCCCGGGACTCTACAAAGCGAGGGACAAAATCGCTATAAGACATGACTGAATTGGCAAGGCTCAATTTGAACGACGGTAATCGCTGAAATATCATTACCCGGCGCGCGCGGCTACCTGACGGCACGCATGTCAGTACCTGAAAACCACCGCACCCTCGGAAAGCGGCTGACGCACCGCCAGCGTCGCCGCGACCTCACCGGAACCCGAACCGCCGCCGCAACACCACCAGCGCCGCGAGGCTCAGCACGGCCGCGAACATCAGGTAGAAGCTCGGCGCGGTCTTCATCCCGGTCGCGCGGATCAGCCACGCGATGATGAACGGCCCGAAGCCGCCGAAGATCGTCACCGCGACGTTGTACGCGAGCGACATCCCGGTCGTGCGCGTCTGCACCGGAAACACTTCGGACAGCAGCCCCGGCAGCGCCGCGAAATAGCCGGTCATCAAAAACGCGAGCAGCACCTGCAGCGCGATCAGCGTGCCGAAGCCCGGATGCGCGACGAGATACGCGAACGCCGGATAGATCAGCACGAGAATGCCGACGGCCGGCGCGAGCATCACGCGTACGCGGCCGTAACGATCCGACCAGTGGCCGACGAGCGGCGCGAACGCCATCTGGATCACGCCGACGACGAGGATCGCCGCGAACGCGGCCGACGGCGCGAGGCCGAGCTGCTTCACGCCGTAGGTCGGCATGAACAGCACGAGATAGGTCGCGACGGTGCCGAGCACCACCACGCCCATCGCGGCGACGAGCCGCGCCTTGTGCGACGCGAACGTGTCGCGCAGCGGGTTCGCGGTGCTTTCCGCCGCGAGGAATTCGGGCGTCTCGTCGACCTTCGAGCGGATGTAGTACGCGACGGGCCCGAGCAGCAGTCCGAAAAAGAACGGGATGCGCCAGCCCCACGCGGCCATCTGCCCGGCCGTGAGCTGCGCGTTCAGCACGGTGCCGAAACCCGCCGCGAGCAGCGTCGTGAGCCCCTGGCTCGCGACCTGCCAGCTCGCGAAGAAACCGCGCCGCCCGGGCACATGCTCGGCCAGGAACGCGGTCGCGCTGCCGAATTCGCCGCCGGCCGAAAAGCCCTGCATCAATCGCGCGGCGACGAGGATCAGCGGCGCCGCGACGCCGATCGTCTGGTAGGTCGGCAGTACCGCGATGACCAGCGTGCCGGCCATCATCAGCAGGATCGACAGCGTGAGCGCGGCCTTGCGGCCCGCGCGGTCGGCGTACGCGCCGAGCACGATCGCGCCGAGCGGGCGCATGAAGAACGACACACCGAACGTGCCGAGCGTGAGCAGCAGCGACACGGTGTCGTTGCCGGCCGGAAAGAACAGCTTCGAGATCGTCACCGCGAAGAAGCCGTAGACGACGAGGTCGAACCATTCGAGCGCGTTGCCGATCGACGCGGCGACCACCGCGCGCCATACGCGCGACGACGAAGCAATGGAGCTGGACTGCGTGACGGCGTGCATCGGCGATCTCCTTGTCGTTGTACGTTCTGTCCGACGCGTCCGTTCTCGCGCCGCGAGCTGTGCGCACGATTATAGGCGCGCAAAAAAAACCGCCGCGCCCCCGAACAACGGGAGCGCGGCGGCTGGCACGCGACGGGCCGGCGAGCGTGACGCGGCGGCCGGCCCGGCCTGGCGGGTTACTGCTGCTTGACGGCTTCGGCCGTGATCAGCAGCTTCGTCTTCATCTTGAAGCCGTACTGCTTGCCGTAGTCGAGGCCGAAATCGTCGCGGCTGAATTCGCCGACCGCGTCGACGCCGCACACTTCACGCTTGAGCATCGGATGCGGCATGCACTTGAACGAATCGATCTTCAGCGTGAGCGGCTTCGTGACGCCGTGCAGCGTCAGGTTGCCGACCACCGACACCGGCTTGTCGCCGTCGAACTTGATGGTGCCCTTGTAGTTCGCCTGCGGGAACTTGGAGACGTCGAAGAACTCGGCCGTCTGCAGGTGCTCGTCGAGCTTCGCGCTGCCCGTCTGGATCGACGCGACGTCGGTCGTCACGTCGACCGTGCCGGTCTTCGCCGCGCGGTCGAGCGTCACGCTGCCGCTCGACTTGTCGAACTTGCCGCGCCAGACCGACAGGCCGCCGAAGTGGTCGGCCTCGAAGCTCGGGTACGTGTGGCTCGGGTCGAACTGGTACGTCGCGCTGTCGGCGAATGCCGAGAACGACAGCGAGGCGGCCAGCGCGCCCGCGGCGATGATCAGATGCTTTTTCAAATGCTTTCTCCTTGGAACAGCGCCGCGCCCTCGCGCGGCATTCGGGGTGATGCGACAGCCCGCCGCTTACTTCGTGGCGACGAGATGGAACTTGATCTGCACTTCGTCGGCGACGATCGACGTGTCCTTCCACTCGCCGGTGCCGACGTTGAATGCCGAACGTTTGATCGGCAGCACGCCGTCGAAGGTCTGCGTCGCGCCGCTCTGCGTGACCGTGACGGGCACGGTGACGGTCTCGGACTTGCCCTTGATCGTCAGCTTGCCGGTCACGTTGTACTTGTTGCCGCCGGCCGGCGCGATCGCCGACGACGCGAAGGTCGCCTGCGGATACGCCTTCGCGTCGAACCAGTCCTTGCCCGTGACCTGCTCGTTGTACATCTTGTCGCCGAGGTCGAAGCTCGCGATGTCGATCGACATTTGCGCGCTGCCCTGCGCCGCCTTCGCGGGGTCGAACTTCACCTGCGCGGAGAACTTCTTGAACGCGCCTTCGGTCGGCACGTTCATCTGCTTCGACACGGCGGACACCTTGCTCTTCGAGAGATCGACGTCGGCATGCGCCGCGGCCGACGCGACAAGTGACACCGCGGCGAACGCGGTCAGCATGGAGCGGGAGAAAGACACTTTCATGGGATCCTTCATTTGGCGGAGGGAAGCATCCGCGACAGCAGGCCGTCGCGGTCCAACAACTGGTGCTTGAGCGCCGCGAGCACGTGCATGGCGACGAGCGCAAGCAGAATGTAATTCAAGGACACGTGCAGCGTCTTGAAGGTTTCCTTCAGCACCGGATCGGGATCGATCAGGCGCGGCAGCGGCACGATGCCGAGGTAGACGACCGGGATGTTCGATGCCGAGCTGTACAGGTAGCCCGTTACCGGGATCACGATCATCAGCACGTACAGCAGCATGTGCACGCCGTGCGACACCGCGCGCTGCCACGCCGGCGTGTCGCCCGGCAGCGGCGGCGGCACATGGGTCGCGCGCCACAGCACGCGCACGACGGCCAGTGCGAACACCGTCACGCCGATCCACTTGTGCCACGAGAAGTACTTCAGCTTCGTCGGCGTGAAGCCGGGGATGTCGGTCATGACCCAGCCGAGTGCGAAGCCGCAGACGATCAGCAGCGCGATCAGCCAGTGCAGCGCGATCGCGGTGTGCGCGTAGCGTGCCGGCCCGGCCGGCGGCGATTTCGATGCCATCTTGGATTCCTCAGTTGAGCGAACGGCTGCGCCGGCCCATTCGTCCGACGCTTGTCAAGGCCGCCATGCTACCGCAACCTTTTGCCACGCGCGGACTCTGAGGACACGCGCGCCAGCCGGCTGCCATGTTTACGCCATGTTACCGACCGGTCACGCGGCAACCGGGCGTTGACACGTCGAAAAAGCCGTTTTGGTAAGATTGGCGCGGGTTCCGGCCCCGTCGACGCGTCTCCCGCCCGTCGCACAACCGCTTTTCCCATGCAACGACACGACCTGATTGCCTGCCACGAATGCGACGCACTGTTGCATAAACCGCACCTCGCGCGCCGCGAAATCGCACGCTGCCCGCGGTGCGACGCGCTGCTCTATCGCGACAGCACCACGCAGATCGAGCGAATCAGCGCGCTGGCGGTCGCGGCGCTCGTCACGTTCATCATCGCGCAGGGGTTCCCGATCCTCGAAATGGACCTGAACGGCACCCGCGTGCAGACGACGCTGATCGGCGCGATCGACGCGCTGTGGCATCAGGACATGGAGATCGTCGGCGTGATGGTGTTCTGTTCGACCGTGCTGTTCCCGCTCGTCGAGATGGCCGCGCTGCTTTACGTACTGCTGCCGATCCGGCGTGGCGTCGTGCCGCCGGGCCTGAACTTCGTGCTGCGCATGATCCAGTTCGTGCGGCCGTGGGGGATGATCGAGGTGTTCATGCTCGGGATCCTCGTGACGATCGTGAAGATGGTGAGCCTCGCGCGCGTCGTGCCCGACGCGGCACTGTTCGCGTTCGCCGCACTCACGCTGATGACCGCCGTCGTGCTGATGTTCGATCCGCGCACGCTGTGGGACATGGCCGACGACCTGCGCGCCGGGCGCTCGCCCGTGCGGCCCGACACCACCCCGCCGCGACCGGAAGCCCCCCGCCGATGACGACGCCGACCGCCGCCCGCGAGGGCTATGCCAGCTGCCACGCATGCGGGCTCGTGCAGACGATCGACCATCCGCACGCGCATTGCGCGCGCTGCGGCAGCGCGCTGCACATCCGCAAGCCGAACAGCATCATGCGTACGTGGGCGCTGCTGATCGCGGCCGCGATCCTCTATATCCCGGCGAACCTGCTGCCGATCCTGCACACGTCGTCGATCGTCGGCTCGCAGGAAGACACGATCATGAGCGGCGTCATCTATTTCTGGACGTCCGGCGACTGGCCGCTCGCGGTCGTCGTGTTCGTCGCCAGCATCCTCGTGCCGATGCTCAAGCTCGGCGTGCTGACGATCCTCGTCACCAGCGCGCAGCGGCGCGCCACGTGGCGGCCGCTGCAGCGCACGCGCCTGTTCCGGATCGTCGAGCGGATCGGCCGCTGGTCGATGCTCGACATCTTCGTCGTGACGCTCACCGTCGCGCTCGTCCATTTCCGTTCGCTCGCCGTCATCACGGCCGGCCCCGGCGCGCTCGCGTTCGGCTCGGTCGTGATCCTGACGATGCTCGCGTCGATGCAGTTCGATCCCCGCCTGATCTGGGATCCAGTCGAAACCTCAGGGAAACACCATGAATAGTCCGCAAGGCCCGCAGCACGATGCGTCCCGGCCGCCCGATCCCGCGATCTCGACGAAAAGCGGCTGGCTGCCGTCGCTCGTCTGGCTCGTGCCGCTGATCGCCGCGCTGATCGGCATCGGCCTCGTGATCAAGTCCGTGCGCGAGCGCGGCCCGGAAATCTCGATCAGCTTCCACAGCGCGGAAGGGCTCGAGCCGGGCAAGACGCAGGTCAGGTACAAGGACGTCGAGATCGGCACGGTCAAGACGATCAAGCTGTCGAAAGACCTGTCGCGCGTGCTGGTGCAGGTGCAGCTGAAGAAGGAAGCCGAGGACTTCGCGATCAAGGGCTCGCGCTTCTGGATCGTGCGTCCGCGCATCGGCGCGACCGGCGTGTCGGGGCTCGGCACGCTGCTGTCGGGCGCGTACATCGGCGTCGATGCCGGCCACGGGCAGGACACGCAGACCGACTTCACCGGCCTCGAGACGCCGCCGCCCGTGACCGGCGACCAGAAGGGCACGCAGTACGTGCTGCGCGGCGATTCGCTCGGCTCGGTCGACATCGGCTCGCCCGTCTACTACCGCCGCGTGCAGGTCGGCCAGGTGGTCGGCTTCTCGCTCGACAAGGACGGCACCGGCGTCACGTTCAACGTGTTCGTCAATGCGCCGTACAACCAGTACGTCGGCGTGAACTCGCGCTGGTGGCAGGCGAGCGGCGTCGACCTGCGGCTCGATTCGAGCGGCCTGAAGCTGAACACGCAGTCGCTCGCGACGGTGATCCTCGGCGGCATCGCGTTCCAGACGCCGCCGAACCAGGACAGCGGCGCGACGGCGCCGAACAACACGACCTTCCGCCTCGGCTCCGACGAGGCCGACGCGATGCGCGATCCGGACGGCCAGCCGCTGCAGGTCGTGATGAACTTCAACCAGTCGCTGCGCGGGCTCGCGGTCGGCGCGCCGGTCGACTTCCGCGGCATCGTGCTCGGCGAAGTCACGAACATCGGCATCGACTTCGATCCGAAGACCAAGAACTTCCTGATGCCGGTGACGATGAACGTGTATCCGGAGCGGCTCGGACCGCGCTTCCGCGAAACGATCGAAAGCAAGGGCGAACCGGCCCGCCGCGAGATCGTCGAGCGCCTGGTCCAGCACGGGCTGCGCGGCCAGCTGCGCACGGGCAACCTGCTGACGAGCCAGCTGTACGTCGCGCTCGACTTCTTCCCGAAGGCGCCGGCCGTGAAGATCGACACCGCGCGCCAGCCGCTCGAGCTGCCGACCGTGCCGAACACGCTCGACGAACTGCAGCTGCAGGTCGCCGACATCGCGAAGAAGCTCGACAAGGTGCCGTTCGACCAGATCGGTGCGAACCTGAACAGCGCGCTGTCGAATGCCGACAAGCTGTTCAAGCAGCTCGACACGCAGGTCGCGCCGGAAGCGCGCGACACGCTGTCGGCCGCGCGGCAGACCTTCTCGACCGCCGAGGTGACGCTGCAGCAGGATTCGCCGCTGCAGTCCGACGTGCGCGGTGCGCTGAAGGAACTCACGCGCACGCTGCAATCGCTGAACGCGCTCGCCGACTATCTGGAGCGCCATCCCGAATCGCTGCTCAAGGGCAAATCAGGAGATCGATAATGACGACGACACGCGTGAACGTCCTCGCGAGCGGCGCGGCGGCAGTGTTCGCCGCGCTCGCGCTCGCCGCGTGCAGCTCGCCGCCCGCCCGGTTCTATACGCTGAGCCCGGCCGACGCCGCGGCGCCCGTGCGCACCGCGCCCGCCAACCCGCCGTTCCTGATCGAGGTGCCGTCCGTCGGCGTGCCCGAACAGGTCGCGAAGAACCAGCTCGTCGTGCAGAAGAACGCCGCGCAGGTCGACGTACTCGAGCAGGAACGCTGGGCCGCGCCGCCCGCTGACGAAATCCGCCGCGCGCTGTCCGATGACCTCGCCGCGCAGCTCGGCACGATCGACGTCGCGAATTCCGCGTATCCGGCCGGCGTGCCCGTCTATCGGATCAGCGTGAACGTGCAGCGCTTCGAGTCGTGGCCCGGCAAGCGTGCGGCGATCGATGCGGTGTGGAGCGTGCGCGCGGTCGGCACGCAGGCACTGATGACCTGCCGCACGAGCGTCGCGGAACCGGTCGCCGACGGCTACGACGCGCTCGTCGCCGGTCACCGGCGCGCGCTCGACGTGATTGCATCGCAGGCCGCGTCCGGCGTGCGCGCGCTCGCCGCGCGGCGCGGCTCGACGGCTGGCTCGACCCCGTCGACGACCGCGTCCGGCAAGGCGGCGGCCGCCGCGCCCGTCATACCCTGCCCGGCCAATCCGACGCCCGGCGGCGACGCGAGCGCGAGCGTCAAGTCCGGCGCGTAAGCGCGGCGCGCGGCCGGCGTCCGGTGCCTGCGCGCCTGCGACCGGATTCGGCACGCGCCGCCCGATAGTCCTCGTCGGCATCGATCCGCGTGCGCGCGCCGCCGCGCACGCGAACCCGCCGCCCTCGTCGCCACGGCCGACGCAGCACGGCATCCATCGGCCGGACGGCCGCTTTGCAGTGTTTGTCAAAATCCGCCGGAACCGGCGCCATGCAATGCGGTCGGCTTGCGTTTTCGCGCCCGATTGACGATCCTACGCACTTTCCGGCGCGTGCCGCGTGCCGCCTGTCGCGCGCGCCAGCCGGCGGCGATCCGCCCGTTGTGGCCGGCCCGGCCGCCGCGTCTCCCGGAGCTCGCACGCGTGTTCGCGTGCACCGTATCGGGGCAGCCGCATCGCGGGTCGCCGCGCATCGTCCGGCATCCCGACCAGCTTCACCGTTCTCGCCGGCGCCGCGCCGTGTGTTCCCGCCGGCATCCCGAACCCGCCCGTCCAGGGCCATCGCTATTCCGTTTATGTTTCGTTCCCTGACGACCCTGATCAAGAAGTGGCGCGCGTCGCGCAATGCGGGCCACCAGCTCGATGCGCTGCTCGCGCATGCCGACGCGGACGCGCCGTACGCCGAGCGCAGCGAATGGCTGATCGAGCTCGCGCACTGGCTGCGCCGCAACGGCGCGATGCAGGCCGCGCACGACACGCCGGCCGCACGCGATGCCGACGCACGCGCGTATCCGGCGCACGCGCGGCTGCGCTACCTGTTCCACGTGCTCGACCGCAACCCGGCATGGAAATCGCACGCGGCGCGCATCCTGCGCGGGATCCTGCGCGAATGCGACGGCATCTCGCTGCTGTGCGACGCCGGGATGCCCGTGCATTCCGGTTTCTTCGGCGCGCTGTTCGAGCGCATCGACTCGTCGCTGATCCCGCCGGCGCCGAACCGCCGCGAGCTGACGGCGCTGTTCACGCTGATGTTCCCGACGCCGGAAGACGCGCAATGGATCGACGCGCTGCCCGATGACCTGCTCGCCCGCCTCGCCGAGCTGATCTCGTTCGACGTCACCGACGAAGAACGCCACGAGCCCGGCTCGTTCTCGCGCGACCTGCTGGCCGCGCTGCACAACCTGACCTGCCAGATCAGCTCGACCGGCCTGTCGCAGACGGTGCGCAGCCGCCTGTCCGACGACGACGCGCGCAAGCCGCTCGAAACGCAGCCGTTCTACCGCCTCACGCGTGCGATGCTCGCGGTCGAGACCGCGCACGCGGCCGTCGAGGACGGCGGCGACCCGAGCAAGCTGCTGCACGAGGTGAATTACCTGCGCGTGCTGCTCGACGAATGCCGGATCGCGGTCGACGACGTGTTCGCGCACCTGTACCGCAACGGCGTGTCGGTCGACATCGTGTTCCAGGTCGAACGGATGCGCATGCGCATCCTGCGCGCGGAACTGCTGCTCAACGCGTGGATGGCACGCGACGACCTGCGCGGGATGGCGCGCCTGACGGCCGAGCTCGTCGACGCGAACCAGAACAGCCAGAGCGTGTCGCACCTCGTGCGCAGCAACTTCTCGCTGTTCGCGCGCAAGCTCGTCGAGACCAACGCGGACACCGGCGAGCACTACATCTCGCGCGGCCGCGCCGAGTACCTGAAGATGCTGCGGATGGCCGCGGGCGGCGGGCTCGTCACCGTCGTGACCGTGTGCGTGAAGTTCGCGATCACCGGCGCGCACCTGCAGTCGATGCTCGAAGGGCTGCTCGCGGGCGTCAACTACGCGGCGAGCTTCATGCTGATGCACTTCCTGCACTTCACGCTCGCGACCAAGCAGCCCGCGATGACCGCGCCGACGCTTGCGCGCGAGCTCGACGACACCGGTCACGAGGAAGGCGTGAAGGCGTTCGTCGCGTCGGTGATCGCGCTGATCCGCACACAGGCCGCGGCGATCTCCGGCAACGTGCTCGTCGTGCTGCCCGTCTGTCTGCTCGTGCAGCTGTTCGCGGGCAACCTGCTGCACGCGAACCTGATCTCGCCGGAAAAGGCGCATGCGACGCTGCATTCGTTCTCGCTGCTGGGCCCGACGCCGTTCTATGCGGCGCTCACGGGCGTGCTGCTGTGGGCGTCGAGCCTGCTCGCGGGCTGGGCCGACAACTGGTTCGTGCTGCACCGGGTCGGCGACGCGCTCACGTACAACCGCCGGCTGCGGCTCACGCTCGGCGCGTCGGGCGCCGCGAAACTCGCGCACTTCTGCCGCTCGAACGTCGCGGGCGTGGTCGCCAACGTCGGCCTCGGCCTGATGCTCGGCCTGATCCCCGCGATCGTCACCGTGTTCCTGTTCCCGTTCGAGGTGCGGCACGTGACGCTGTCGGCCGGCTCGATCGGGATCGCGCTCGGCGTGCTCGGCAAGGGCGCGCTGAATACGCCCGAACTCTGGTGGGCCGGCGCCGGCGTGCTGAGCATGGCGATCCTCAACGTGCTCGTAAGCTTCGCGCTCGCGTTCACGATGGCCGTGCGCTCGCGCAGCCTGCGCCGCACCAAGGTGCGCGCGCTGGTCGGCGCGATCGTCCGCACGGTGCTCGCGAAGCCGTCCGCGCTGTTCTGGCCGGCCGGCGGAACGGCCGCGCGCGCCGGCCAGACGGGCTCGCACTGAGCGTTCGACGGCGGTGCGCCTGCCCGGGCGATTGCCGCCGCGCGGGGCCCGGCGGGCCGCCCGTCACGGCCGGCCGACCCGCGCCGGCGTCCCGAATCCGACGCAACGCCGGCCCCGGGCGCCCGCGCCGCGTACAATAGTGGACTTTTGCACGTCCTCACCCGCCTTATGTCCTCGCCCACCCTGTACGAATTCTTCGCTCCCTGCCCGCGCGGCCTCGAAGCGGCGCTTGCCGCCGAGCTGGCCGAAATCGCCGGCCGCCATCTGGATGGCGCGCCGTTCACCGCGGGCGCGCAGGTGCCGGGCGGCGTCCACTTCCGTGGCGGCTGGGCCGCCGGCATGGCCGCGAACCTCCATTCGCGAATCGCGAGCCGGATCCTGCTGAAGATCGCGCACCGCCCGTACCGCAACGAACAGGACGTCTACGCGCTCGCGCTCGAGCAGCCGTGGGAACGCTGGTTCGCGTCGACGCAGACGCTGCGCGTCGACATCACCGCGATCAAATCGCCGCTGAAGAGCCTCGAGTTCGCGACGCTGCGCGTGAAGGACGCGATCTGCGACCGGATGCGCGACAAGACCGGTTCGCGCCCGAGCATCGACACCGGCGCGCCGGACGTGCGCGTGTTCGCGTTCCTGACGGCCACCGAGTGCACGCTGTACCTCGATACGTCCGGCGAGCCGCTGTTCAAGCGCGGCTGGCGCCTCGACAAGGGCGCGGCGCCGCTGCGCGAGAACCTCGCGGCCGGCATCCTGCGCCTGACGGGCTGGACGCCCGGCACCGCGCTGTACGACCCGATGTGCGGCAGCGGCACGTTCCTCGCGGAAGCCGCGCAGATCGCGCTCGGCGTCGCGCCGGGCGTCGAGCGCCGGTTCGGCTTCGAGAAGCTCAAGCAGTACGACATCACCGCATGGCAGGGCCTGAAGGTCGCAGCGCTCGACGCGAAACGCGCGGCGCGCGGCAAGCGCGATTCGCTCGGCGTATACGGCAGCGACATCTCGGGCGACATGCTCGAGAAGGCGCGCGCGAACCTCGAGCGCGCGGGCGTGCCGTCGGTGTGGCTCAAGCAGGTCGACGCGCGCGGCATGACGCCGCCGTGCGACGGCCCGGGCATCATCCTCGCGAACCCGCCGTACGGCGAGCGGATCGAGGTGCGCGGCCGCAGCGCGCGCGGCGAGGTGCGCGAGACGGGCCGCAACCGCGGCAACGACGACGCATTCCGCCGCACGCACACCGACGCACCGGACAGCGAGTTCTTCAACGCGCTCGGCGATGCGCTCAAGCAGCGCTTCACCGGCTGGCAGGCGTTCCTGCTGACGTCGGACCGCTCGCTGCCGGGCCAGCTGCGCCTGCGCGAATCGGCGAAGACGCCGCTGTTCAACGGCGCGCTCGAATGCCGGCTGTTCCGCTTCGACCTGATCGCCGGCAGCGTGAAGGCACGCCCGGCCACGCCGGAAGGCGACGCCTGATACGCGAGGCGGCGGCTGCGGCCGCCTGCTGACACCGTGACGATGCCCGGCCAATCGGCCGGGCATTTTTCTTTCCGCCGCACCCAGGCGAGCGGCGCCACGCGCGCCGCCGAGGTTCCGTGCGGTCGGTGTGGGAGCGAAGCCGCCATTTGTCGGCGTCATTTGTCAGCGTCGCCACGACTACTGACAGCACGCTGTCAGCAGCCCCCGGTCACACTGCAATCCCGGCGCAATGCAAGGCTGGTTTCCATCAAGAACCCGAACAACACGGAGCTCGTCATGACGTCCGCAACTGCAACCGACACCGCAACCCTGGAACGCGCGATCGCGTGGTTCGACATCCCGTCCCTCGATTTCGACCGGGCGATCCGTTTCTACGAAACCGTGCTGCAGACGACGCTGCAGCGCGAAGTCATCGGCGGCGTGCCGATGGCCATGTTCGATCACGAAGCGTCGAGCACGGGCGGCAGCATCGTGTTCGATCCGCAGCAGATGAAGCCGAGTGCGAACGGCGTGCTCGTCTACCTGAACGCCGGCGAGTCGGTCGTCGCGGCACTCGAACGCGCGAAGCGCGCGGGCGGCGTCGTGCAGGGTTCGGTCGTCGAGTTGCCGAACAACTACGGCTACATCGGCTACCTGATCGACACCGAAGGCAACCGCGTCGGCCTGCACGCGCCGAAATGCCACTGAGCGCGTCTACCCTTCGGCCGGCGCGGCGCTATCATCGCGACGTCCCCGTAGCCGTTGGAGTCGAGGTGCAGCCATGACGCGCCGTGCCGACCGCCTGTTCCAGATCGCCGAGCTGCTGCGCGGGCGACGTCTCACGACCGCGCAACAGCTCGCCGACTGGCTGTCGGTGTCGCCGCGCACGGTCTATCGCGACGTGCGCGACCTGCAGCTGTCGGGCGTGCCGATCGAAGGCGAAGCCGGCATCGGCTACCGGCTGAACCGCAACGCGAGCCTGCCGCCGCTCACGTTCACGGCCGAGGAGCTCGCGGCGCTCGCGGCCGGCGCGCGCATGCTCGAGACCTGGGGCGGCGCGCGCTTCGCGGGCGGCGCGCGTTCGGCGCTCGCGAAGATCGCGTCGGCGATGCCGGCCGACAAGCGCACCGCGCTCGATCGCCTGCCGGTGTTCGCGCCGTCGTTCCACATCGACGAGACGTTCTGCGCGAAGGTCGACGCGATCCACCAGGCGGTCGACACGCATCACGTCGTCAGCTTCGACTACCGCGACCGGCTCGGCGCGCACACGAAGCGCCGCGTGTGGCCGCTCGGGCTCGTCTACTGGGGCGGACGCTGGACGATCGGCGCATGGTGCGAGCTGCGCGACGACTTCCGCACCTTCGACATCGCGCGGATGGGCGACATCTCCGTGCACGAGCAGTTTCCGGACATGGAAGGCCGGCGGATCGCCGACTACATGCGGATCGCGGAAGCGCCGATGCGCTGAGGCGGGCAGGCTCGGGCCGCTGCCCGCTGAATGACGCGCCGCTGTTCGGCTGTTCGGCTGTTCGGCTGTTCGGCTGTTCGGCTACCTGGTTGTCCGGCGGTCTGGCTGGCTGTCCGGCCGCCCGACTGTCTGGTTGTCCGGCTGTCTGTCCGGCTGCCCGACTGTCAAGCCACCTCGCCGCCATTCGCACGCCGGGGCGTCCGCGCCCCGGTCGCGCCCGTCACTCGCCGAACACCACCGACCGCTTCGGCCGCTCGTCGACGTGCAGCGAAAACACGTCCGGGCGCGCATAGTGCCCGACCACATCGAAGTCGTAACGCGCGCGCACGAGTTCATCGGTATCGATACGCGCGGTCACGAGCCCGGCCTCGCCGATCAGCGGCTCGGTCAGCAGGTCGCCGAGCGGCCCGACGATCACGCTGCCGCCGCGGATCAGCGGCCGCTCAGGATCCCAGCCCGGCACGTCGATGCCGAGCGCGCGCGGCGACGGCTGCACCTGGCAGGCGCTCACGACGAAGCAGCGTCCCTCGTGCGCGATGTGCCGCATCGAGCTTTGCCACAGGTCGCGCTCGTCGACGGTCGGCGCGCACCAGATCTGCACGCCTTTCGCATACATCGCGCAGCGCAGCAGCGGCATGTGGTTCTCCCAGCAGATCACGGCGCCCGCGCGGCCCGCGGCCGTGTCGACCACCGGCAGCGTCGAGCCGTCGCCCTGCCCCCAGATCAGCCGTTCGGTGCCGGTCGGCATCAGCTTGCGGTGCTTCGCGACGAGCCCGTCGCGCGGATCGAAGAACAGCGCCGTGCAGTACAGCGTGCTGCCGCCGCGCTCGATCACGCCGACCACGAGGCTCGCGCCCGTGCGCTGCGACAGCGCGGCCAGTTCGTCGGTTTCGGGGCCCGGCACGTCGATCGCCTGCGCGGCGTAGCGCGCATACGCGTCGCGGCCCTCGGGCAGCCGGTAGCCGAGCCGCGTGCCGAAGATCTCGCCTTTCGGATAGCCGCCGAGCACGGCCTCGGGCAGCACGACGAGCGACGCGCCGCTGTCGCGGATCGCGGTTTCGTAGCCGAGGATCGTGTCGAGCGTGGCGCGCGTGCCGGCGGGCGATGCGCCGATCTGCAGCGCGGCGATGACTGAGGTGGACATGAGGACGTCTCCGGTGAATGGGGTGACGCCATCTTTATCGATATCATTTCATCGATCAAATCGATACAACGATAACTGACATGAATACGGATGATATCGCCGGGCTCGACCTGAACCTGCTGAAGGTGTTCGAGGCGCTGTACGAGGAAGGCGGCGCGAGCCGCGCGGCGCTGCGGCTCGGCCTCACGCAGTCGGCCGTCAGCGCGGCACTCGCGCGGCTGCGCGTGATCTACGCCGACCCGCTGTTCGTGCGCACCGGCCGCGGGCTCGCGCCGACGCCGCGCGCGGACGAGCTGAAGCCGATCCTGTCCGACGCGCTCGACCGCTGCCGCGCGAGCCTCGCGATCGCGGCCGACGGCGGCGAGCGGGTCGGCCGCACGATCTCGATCGGGCTGTCGGACGACTTCGAGATTGCGCTCGGCCGCGCGCTGATCGACGCGGTCGCGCGGGAAGCCGCGGGCATCCGGCTGATCTTCCGGCAGACCCACAGCGGCATCGCGGGCGACGCGCTGCTGCGGCACGGCGTCGATCTCGCGATCGCGTCGGGCGGGTTCTCGGCGAACGGGCTCAGCCGGCGCGCGGTCGCGACGGGCGGCTACGCATGCCTGATCGATCCGGCCGGCCGGGCGCGCGCGCCGCGCACGCTCGCGCTCGCCGATTTCCTGCGGCGCGATCACCTGCTCGTGTCGTCGGGCGGCGTGATCGGGATCGTCGACGAGGCGCTGGCCGCGCTCGGCCACAAGCGGCGCGTGGCGGCGTCGACCACGCATTTCGCGGCGCTGCCGTACCTGCTCGCCGGCTCCGACGCGGTGGCGACGATACCGGCGCACGCGGCCCGCGCGATCGCGCAGTCGACGTCGCTGCGTGCGCTCGCGTGCCCGGTCGAGCTGCCGCGCTACCCGGTGGAAATCGGCTGGCGCACGAGCACGCAGCGCGACCCGGCGATCGTGCGCGTGCGGGACACGATCGCCGCCTGCGTCGCGACGATCGTCGCGCCATAAAAGGGCGCGATACGGCGTGCATCGGTGAAGGGCGTTCGTCCCGTTCACCCTATTCGTCCGCTTCGCCCCGTTCGTCCGGTTTGCCCGATTCGTCCGGCTTGCCCCCTTCATCCGGCTTGCCCCCTTCGTCCGGCTTGCCCCGTTCGTCCGGCTTGCCCTCTTCGTCCGCTTCGCGCCATTCACCCGGCCCGCCGGTGGTCCGGCTTATGCGCCGCGCCGTGCGGAATGCGGCGCATGTCGTTCGACCTGCCATCGACCGGGCCACGGGCGAAAGCAACCGGGGTCGGATTCGTCTGACTTGATGGCCGGCAGCGTCCGGGCGCAACCGGTAAAATGCCAATCCATGAAACCCGAAATCTGGACCCCGCATGTGACCGTCGCGGCGCTCATCGAGCGCGCCGGTCGCTTTCTCGTGATCGAGGAAGAAACCTCGACGGGCCTGCGCATCAACCAGCCGGCCGGCCATCTCGAGGCCGGCGAGACGCTCGCCGACGCCGTAATCCGCGAGACGCTCGAGGAAACCGCGCATCCGTTCGTCCCCGATGCGCTCGTCGGCGTCTATCTCGCGCACTACGACCGCCCCGGCAGCGCCGGCGCGACCTACCTGCGCTTCACGTTCTGCGGCACGGCCGGCGAGCCGCTGCCGGGCCACGTGCTCGACGACGGCATCGTCCGCACGCTGTGGATGAGCGCCGACGAGTTGCGCGCGTGCAGCGAGCGTCACCGCTCGCCCGCGGTGATGCGCTGCGTCGACGACTATCTGGCCGGGCGGCGCATTCCGCTCGATTTCGTGCACACGCATTCGGTCGCGCCGCGCCCGGACGCATTCGACCGTCAGGCGGTAAACAAATGAGCAAGCGCCGTGTAGTAGTGGGCATGTCGGGCGGCGTCGATTCGTCGGTGACCGCGTGGCTGCTGAAGGAACAGGGATACGACGTGGTCGGCCTGTTCATGAAGAACTGGGAAGACGACGACGACGGCGAATACTGCTCGACGCGCCAGGACTGGATCGACGTGGTGTCGGTGGCCGACCTGATCGGCATCGACGTGGAAGCCGTGAACTTCGCGGCCGAATACAAGGACCGCGTGTTCGCCGAATTCCTGCGCGAATATTCGGCCGGCCGCACGCCGAACCCGGACGTGCTGTGCAACGCCGAGATCAAGTTCAAGGCGTTCCTCGACCACGCGATGTCGCTCGACGCGGAAATGATCGCGACCGGCCACTACGCGCGCGTGCGCGAGCGCGACGGCCGCTTCGAACTGCTGAAGGCATTCGATCATACGAAAGACCAGTCGTACTTCCTGCACCGGCTGAACCAGGCGCAACTGTCGAAAACGATGTTCCCGCTCGGCGAGATCCCGAAGACGAAGGTACGCGAGATCGCCGCGCAGATCGGCCTGCCGAACGCGAAGAAGAAGGACTCGACCGGCATCTGCTTCATCGGCGAACGGCCGTTCCGCGACTTCCTGAACCGCTATCTTCCGACGAAACCCGGCCCGATGAAGACGCCGGACGGCAAGGTGGTCGGCGAGCACATCGGCCTCGCGTTCTACACGTTCGGCCAGCGCAAGGGCATCGGCCTCGGCGGCAGCAAGAGCGGCAGCGGCGAGCCGTGGTTCGTCGCGGCGAAGGACATCGCGTCGAACACGCTGTACGTCGTGCAGGGCCACGACCATCCGTGGCTGCTGTCGCGCGAGCTCGTCGCCGGCAACGTGAGCTGGGTCGCGGGCGAACCGCCGGCCGACGGCTTCGCGTGCGGCGCGAAGACGCGCTACCGGCAGGCCGATGCGGCATGCGCGTTCGGCGCCGCCGCAACCGGCCCGGCCGGCGAAGCCCGCTTCTCGCTCGCCTTCGACGACGCGCAATGGGCGGTCACGCCCGGCCAGTCGGCCGTGCTGTACGACGGCGAGATCTGCCTCGGCGGCGGCATCATCGAGTTCGCGGCCACCGGCCAGACGGCGCCGGCACCGGCGGCCGCCCGCGCGGGTGCGCTCGCCGAAGCACGCTGACATCCATTCGGTTTAGACTTGCGGCACGCCGCGCCCGGCGGAACACGATTCCGCCGCGGCCGGTGCGCCGCCGCGCAGCGTACGCATGGCGGCATTTCAAGATTCTTACGGAGTCCCCATGCTTTCCAGACGCTACCTCGCGATGTGGTGTGCCGTCCTGCTGCTCGTTGCCGCGGCCGCGCTCGCGTCGATCCACGTGCTTTCCTGGCTGTGGATCATCATCCCCGTCGCCCTCGTCGCCGTCGGCCTGTACGACCTGAACCAGGACCGCCACGCGATCCTGCGCAACTACCCGCTGTGGGGCCATTTCCGCTTCCTGTTCGAGTTCATCCGGCCTGAAATCCGCCAGTACTTCGTCGAGGACGACACCGACGAGAAACCGTTCTCGCGCGCGCAGCGCAGCCTCGTCTACCAGCGCGCGAAGAACGTCGCCGACAACCGTCCGTACGGCACCGAACTGAACGTGAAGTCCGTCGCGCACGAATGGATCAGCCACTCGCTCGCGCCGACGAAGCTGCCGAACCACGACTTCCGCATCCGGGTCGGCGCGAATCGCGCGCAGCCGTACGACATCTCGATCTTCAACATCTCGGCGATGAGCTTCGGCTCGTTGTCCGCGAACGCGATCCGCTCGCTGAACCTCGGCGCGAAGAAAGGCGGGTTCGCGCACGACACCGGCGAAGGCTCGCTGTCGAAGTACCACCGCGAGAACGGCGGCGACATCATCTGGGAAATCGCGTCCGGCTACTTCGGCTGCCGCAACGAGGACGGCACGTTCAACCCGGACAAGTTCGCGAAGCAGGCCGCCGATCCGCAGGTCAAGATGATCGAGATCAAGCTGTCGCAAGGCGCGAAGCCGGGCCACGGCGGTGTGCTGCCGGCCGCGAAGATCACGCCCGAGATCGCCGAGACGCGCGGCGTGCCGATGGGCAAGGACTGCATCTCGCCCGCGACGCACTCGCAATTCTCGACGCCGCGCGGGCTGCTCGAATTCGTCGAACGGCTGCGCACGCTGTCGGGCGGCAAGCCGACCGGCTTCAAGCTGTGCATCGGCCATCCGTGGGAATTCTTCGGGATCGCGAAGGCGATGCTCGAGACGGGCATCGTGCCCGACTTCATCGTCGTCGACGGCGCGGAAGGCGGCACCGGCGCGGCGCCGCTCGAATTCACCGACCATGTCGGCGTGCCGCTGCAGGAGGGCCTGCTGCTGGTGCACAACACGCTCGTCGGGATCGGCGTGCGCGATCGCGTGAAGATCGGCGCGAGCGGCAAGATCATCAGCGCGTTCGACATCGCACGCACACTCGCGATCGGCGCGGACTGGGTGAACTCGGCACGCGGCTTCATGTTCGCGGTCGGCTGCATCCAGGCGCAGCACTGCCACACCGACCGCTGCCCGACCGGCGTCGCCACGCAGGACCCGGTGCGCCAGCGCGCGCTCGTCGTGCCCGACAAGGCCGAGCGCGTGTTCAACTTCCACCGCAATACGCTGCACGCACTGCAGGAACTCGTGCAGGCGGCCGGCCTCGGCCATCCGTCCGAGCTGCGCGCGCATCACATCGTGCAGCGCGTCGCGCCGCACGAGGTGCGGCTGATGTCGCAGCTGCTGAAGTACCTGAAGCCCGGCGCGCTGCTCGACGGCCAGACCTGCGGCTATACGCTGTACGACAAGTGGTGGCCGATCGCGCGCAGCGATTCGTTCGTGCTCGGCGAAACCGTTTACACGTCGATCGAGTAACGCGCGAGCGCCCGCCGCCGGGCGGCTCGCCAAAAAGAAAAGCGCCCCGCGGGGCGCTTTTCTCTTGTCTGCCCGATCCGCCGGCGGCGGCCGGTCAGCCTTGCGGCAGCGTGTCGACGAACGTCTGCCGCTGCGACAGCTTCACGAAATGCTTGTCGAGGTTCGGATGGCGGTCGCGCCAGTTGAGTTCGGACATCCGGAAGTCGAGGTAGCCGAGCGCGCAGCCGAGTGCGATGTCGGCGAGCGTGTAATGATTACCGACGCACCACGTCTTGCCGCCGAGGCCCTGCGACATCGCGACGAGCGCGTCGTCGATCTTGCGCTGCTGGCGCGCGATCCAGCTCGCGCTGCGCTGCGCTTCGTCGCGCAGCGTGTGTTCGAGACGGATCGCCACGGCCGCGTCGAGCACGCCGTCGCCCAGCGCTTCCCAGCACCGCACTTCGAGCCGCTCGCGCCCCGACGGCGGAATCAGCTTGCCGACCGGCGACAGCGTGTCGACGTATTCGCAGATCACGCGGGAATCGAACACCGCGGCACCATCCTCCATCACGAGACACGGGACCTTGCCGAGCGGATTCGATGCATGAATGTCCGTCTCCGGCGCCCATACATTCTCGAGCTCCAGCTTGTAGTCGATCTTCTTTTCAGCAAGCACGATCCGCGCCTTGCGGACGTACGGGCTGCTGAGCGAACCGATTAATTTCATCATCTGCCTTTTCAAGGGAACTGCCGAGAGTATACGTTGTCGCCGATCATAACCGGCCGGCGCGGCCCGATAGAAAATCGCCCGTCCGGCCTGTGGATGGTTTGCAACAGCCGCCGCCGAGCCCCGTCCGGCGCGGCTTGCGGCCGTGTCTCTCACGCGCCGCGTCCGGCGGCGCTACAATCGCACGATGAATGCGCCCCTCGATACCGCCATCGCCGTCGACGTCTACCGCCAGCGCCGTGAACGCGTGCTTGCCGCACTGCGCGCCGCGGGCGGCGGCGTCGCCATCGTTCCCACCGCGCCGGAAATGCTGCGCAATCGCGATACGGCCTTTCCGTACCGGCATGACAGCTACTTCCACTACCTGACGGGCTTCACCGAGCCGGACGCCGTGCTCGTGCTGAACGCGGCCGGGTCGCACGGCGCGCCGGAATCGATCCTGTTCTGCCGCGCGAAGAATGCCGACCGCGAGATCTGGGAAGGTTTCCATTACGGGCCCGAGGCCGCGCGCGATGCGTTCGGCTTCGACGCGGCCTACGCGGTCGACGTGATCGACACCGAAATGCCGCGCCTGCTCGCCGATGCGGGCACCGTGCACTACCGGTTCGGCGCGTCGGCCGAGTTCGAGCGCCAGCTCGCCGGCTGGATCGATGCGGTGCGCGCGCAGGCGCGCAGCGGCGTCGCCGCACCGGACGCGCTGCTCGACCTCACGCCCCTGCTCGACGACATGCGGCTCGTGAAGGACGAACACGAACTCGCGATCATGATGCGTGCCGCACACATCTCCGCGCTCGCGCACCGTCGCGCGATGCAGGTGTGCCGCCCGGGGATCCGCGAGTACGAACTCGAGGCCGAGCTGCTGTACACGTTCCGCAAGCATGGCGCGCAGGCACCCGCGTACGGCTCGATCGTCGCGGCCGGCGCGAACGCGTGCGTGCTGCACTACCCGGCCGGCAACGCGGCCGCGCGGGACGGCGACCTGATCCTGATCGATGCCGCGTGCGAACTCGACGGCTACGCGTCGGACATCACGCGCACGTTCCCGGCCAACGGGCGCTTCTCGCCCGCGCAGCGCACGCTGTACGACATCGTGCTCGCCGCGCAGCAGGCCGCGATCGACGCGACGCGCGCGGGCGTGCCGTTCGAGGCGCCGCACGACGCGGCCGTGCGGGTGCTGGCGCAAGGGCTGCTCGATACGGGCATCATCCCGAAGACGCGCTTCTCGAGCGTCGACGACGTGATCGCCGAGCGCGCGTACGCACGCTTCTACATGCACCGCACCGGCCACTGGATCGGCATGGACGTGCACGATTGCGGCGACTACCGCGAGCGGCTCGCCGCGCGCGACGCCAACGGCGCGCTGCCGTGGCGCACGCTGAAACCCGGCATGACGCTCACCGTCGAGCCGGGCCTGTACGTGCGGGCCGCCGACGACGTGCCGCCCGAATACTGGAACATCGGCATCCGCATCGAGGACGACGCGATCGTGCGCGAGCACGGTTGCGAGCTGATCACGCGCGACGTGCCGGTGGCGGCCGACGAGATCGAGGCGCTGATGCGTGCGGGCGCGGCGCACGGCGCGTGAGCGTGCCGCAGGTTGCCATCGCGCCGGTGCCGGGTCGCCGTTGGCCCGGTGTTGATCTGCCGTTGACCTGCCGTTGACCCGCAGTTGACCGTTACCCCGTTTCACGAACACAGATGACGACCGCTTCCTCCCCGGCCACGCCGGACCATGACCTCGCCATCGTCGGCGCGGGCCCCGTCGGGCTCGCGCTCGCCGGCTGGCTCGCCCGACGCAGCGCGACGCAGCACGCGTCGATCGCGCTGATCGACGCGCGCGAGCCGGCCGCGAGCGCGAACGACCCGCGCGCGATCGCCGTGTCGCACGGCAGCCGCGTGCTGCTCGACACGCTCGGATGGCCGGCCGACGCAACGCCGATCGAACACATCCACGTGTCGCAGCGCGGCCATTTCGGCCGCACGCTGATCGATCGCGACGAGCACGACCTCGCCGCGCTCGGCTACGTCGTGCGCTACGGCTCGATCGTGCAGGCGCTCGCGCAGGCCGTGCGCGGCACGCGCGTCGACTGGCTCACGTCGACCACCGCACACACGCCGCAACAGGACGCCGACGGCGTCACGCTGACGCTCGACGGCCCGCAAGGCGAGCGCACGCTGCGCGCGCGCATCGTCATCAACGCCGAAGGCGGGCTGTTCCACGAACAGCAGGCCGATACCGGCAAGCAACGCCGCGACTATGGCCAGACCGCGATCGTCGGCACGGTCACCGTCTCGGCGCCGCGCCCGAACGTCGCCTGGGAGCGCTTCACGCACGAAGGCCCGCTCGCGCTGCTGCCGCTTGGCGGTGCCGATTATTCGCTCGTGTGGTGCTGCGCGCCCGACGAGGCGGCCCGCCGCGCCGCCCTTCCCGACGACGCGTTCCTGCGCGAACTCGGCGCTGCATTCGGCGAGCGGATGGGCCGGTTCGTCGCGATCGCGGGGCGCGCATCGTTCCCGCTCGGATTGAACGCGGCGCAGACGCTCGTCAACGGGCGCATCGCGATCGTCGGCAACGCCGCGCAAACGCTGCATCCGGTCGCCGGCCAGGGGCTGAACCTCGGACTGCGCGATGCGCACACGCTCGTCGACGCGCTGTCCACGCAGGGCTTCGAAGCGACCGCGCTCGCCACCTTCAACGCACGGCGCGCGCTCGACCGGCGCTTCACGATCGGCGCGACGGACACGCTCGCGCGCCTGTTTACCGTCGACGCCGGCCCTCTTCCGCTGCTGCGCGGCGCTGCGCTCACCGCGCTCGAATTCGTGCCGCCGCTCAAGAAGGCGATCGCACGCCAGATGATGTTCGGCCAGCGCAACTGACACGCCGCGCGTTGCGCGCCGTCAGGCCGCGCAAACCGGGTCAAATCGGCGGGGCATGGGAATACGGTAAAATAGCCGTTTTCCCTCTGCCCTTTTTTGTCCGCGACGCCCGGCGCTCGCGGGCGGTGCCATTGCGATGCCCGTTATCGGCTCTCACGTATTGCGTAACAACCTGTTCGTCGCCCCGATGGCCGGCGTGACGGATCGTCCGTTCCGCCAGCTGTGCAAGCGGCTGGGGGCCGGGTACGCCGTGTCCGAGATGGTCGCGTCCAATGCGCAGCTGTGGAAGAGCGCGAAGACGATGCGACGGGCGAACCACGAAGGCGAGGTCGAGCCGATCGCGGTGCAGATCGCCGGCGCCGATCCGGCGATGATGGCCGAAGCGGCCCGCTACAACGTCGACAACGGCGCGCAGATCATCGACATCAACATGGGTTGCCCGGCGAAGAAGGTCTGCAACGTCGCGGCCGGCTCCGCGCTGCTGCAGAACGAGCCGCTCGTGCAGCGGATCGTCGAGGCCGTCGTCGCGGCGGTCGGCACGGGGCCGGATGCGGTGCCCGTCACGCTGAAGATCCGCACCGGCTGGGATCGCGAGCACAAGAACGCGATCACGGTCGCGCGCCTCGCCGAGGCGGCCGGCATCTCGATGCTGACCGTACACGGCCGCACGCGCGCCGACCTCTACCGCGGCGACGCGGAATACGACACCATCGCGGCCGTGAAGGCGGCCGTGCGCATCCCGGTCGTCGCGAACGGCGACATCACGTCGCCCGCAAAAGCGAAGGCCGTGCTCGACGCCACCGGCGCCGACGCACTGATGATCGGTCGCGCCGCGCAAGGCCGGCCGTGGCTGTTCCGCGAAATCGATCATTTCCTGCAAACCGGCGAGCTGCTGCCCCCGCCGCGGATTGACGAGATCCAGCACGTGATGAACGAACACCTGGAAGACCACTACGCGTTCTATGGTGAATTCACGGGCGTCCGTACTGCGCGCAAGCACATCGGCTGGTACACTCGCGGCCTTTCCGGTGCCAACGGGTTCCGGCACAGGATGAACACGCTCGATTCCACCCGCGAGCAACTCGCCGCCGTCAATGCATTCTTCGAGGCGCAAAAGGCGCTGTCGGACCACCTCGTCTACGTCGATGACGAAGAGGAAAACGGCCAGGGCGAGTCGGACGACCATAACCAGTTAGCAGCATGAGCAAGCACAACATCGAACAATGTGTCCGCGAGAGCCTGGACGTGTATTTCCGGGATCTAGACGGCTCCAATCCGCACGACGTCTATGAAATGGTGATGTCCTGCGTCGAAAAGCCGATGCTCGAGGTCGTGCTCGTACAGGCCGGCGGCAACCAGTCGCTCGCCGCGGAGTACCTCGGCATCAATCGCAATACGCTGCGCAAGAAGCTGCAGCAGCACGGCCTGCTGTAGGCGGCCGTCCCGTCCCCGTTTCCCTGGCTATTGGTGGTTCCATCATGATCAAGCAAGCGCTCATTTCCGTTTCCGACAAGACCGGCATCGTCGACTTCGCGAAGTCGCTGTCCGACCTCGGCGTCAAACTCCTGTCGACCGGCGGCACCGCGAAACTCCTCGCCGACGCGGGCCTGCCCGTGACCGAAGTCGCTGACTACACGGGCTTCCCGGAAATGCTCGATGGGCGCGTGAAGACGCTCCACCCGAAGGTGCACGGCGGCATCCTCGCCCGCCGCGACCTGCCCGAGCACATGCAGGCGCTGGAGCAGCACGGCATCCCGACGATCGACCTGCTGGTCGTGAACCTGTACCCGTTCGTCGCGACGATCGCGAAGGACGACTGCACGCTCGCCGACGCGATCGAGAACATCGACATCGGCGGCCCGACGATGCTGCGCTCGGCCGCGAAGAACCACCGCGACGTGACGGTCGTCGTCGACCCGGCCGACTACGCGGTCGTGCTCGACGAAATGAAGGCGAACGGCAACGCGATCGGCTATGCGACCAACTTCCGCCTCGCGACCAAGGTGTTCGCGCACACCGCGCAATACGACGGCGCGATCACGAACTACCTGACGAGCCTGACCGACGAGCTGCAGCACGCATCGCGCAGCGCGTACCCGGCCACGCTGAACATGGCGTTCGACAAGGTGCAGGACCTGCGCTACGGCGAGAACCCGCACCAGAGCGCGGCGTTCTACCGCGACCTCGCGGCGCCGGCCGGCGCACTGGCGAACTACCGCCAGCTGCAGGGCAAGGAACTGTCGTACAACAACATCGCGGATTCGGACGCGGCGTGGGAATGCGTGAAGACGTTCGACGCGCCGGCCTGCGTGATCATCAAGCACGCGAACCCGTGCGGCGTCGCGGTCGGCAACGACTCGGCCGACGCGTACGCGAAGGCATTCCAGACCGACCCGACGTCGGCGTTCGGCGGCATCATCGCGTTCAACCGCGAAGTCGACGAGACGGCCGCGCAGGCGGTGGCCAAGCAGTTCGTCGAAGTGCTGATCGCGCCGTCGTTCACGGACGCCGCGAAGCAGGTGTTCGCCGCGAAGCAGAACGTGCGCCTGCTCGAAATCGCGCTCGGCGACGGCCATAACGCGTTCGACCTGAAGCGCGTGGGCGGCGGCCTGCTCGTGCAGTCGCTCGATTCGAAGAACGTGCAGCCGAGCGAGCTGCGCGTCGTCACGAAGCGTCAACCGACCGCGAAGGAAATGGACGACCTGCTGTTCGCATGGCGCGTCGCGAAGTACGTGAAGTCGAACGCGATCGTGTTCTGCGGCAACGGCATGACGCTCGGCGTCGGCGCAGGCCAGATGAGCCGCGTCGATTCGGCACGCATCGCGAGCATCAAGGCGCAGAACGCGGGCCTCACGCTGGCCGGTTCGGCCGTCGCGTCGGATGCGTTCTTCCCGTTCCGCGACGGTCTCGACGTCGTCGTGGCGGCAGGCGCGACCTGCGTGATCCAGCCGGGCGGCTCGATGCGCGACGACGAAGTGATCGCGGCGGCCGACGAGCACGGCATCGCGATGATCCTGACGGGCGTGCGCCACTTCCGTCACTGATCGCACGCGGCCCGTGTGGCCGCCGCACGAAAACCCGGCGGCATCATACCCGCCGGGTTTTTTATTGCGCGGCGCCGGCGCACGCAGCCACGCGGCCGGCCCCGCGCACCATTCGTTGTAGTATCGCGGCATCAGGTTTTTCTCCTCACTCATGCGAATTCTCGGCATCGACCCCGGCCTGCGCGTCACCGGCTTCGGCGTCATCGACGTCAGCGGCCACCGGCTCGCCTATGTCGCAAGCGGCGTGATCCGCACGCCCACGGCCGACCTGGCCACCCGGCTCGGTACGATCTTCCAGGGCGTATCGACGCTCGTGCGCGAACACGCGCCCGACCAGGCCGCGATCGAACAGGTGTTCGTGAACGTGAACCCGCAGTCGACGCTGCTGCTCGGCCAGGCGCGCGGCGCCGCGATCTGCGGGCTCGTCTCCGGCGGCCTGCCGGTGGCGGAATACACCGCGCTGCAACTGAAGCAGGCGGTCGTCGGTTACGGCCGCGCGACCAAGTCGCAGATGCAGGAGATGGTCACGAGACTGCTCAACCTGACCGGCCAGCCTGGCAGCGACGCGGCCGACGCGCTCGGGATGGCGATCTGCCACGCGCACAGCGGCAATACGCTCGGCACGATCGGCGGCCTCGCGCCGGCGCTCGCGAAAAGGGGGCTGCGCGTGCGGCGCGGACGGCTCGTCGGCTGACGCGACGGCACGCATCCCCTCGGCGCGGCGCGCGGCTACCCGCATCGCGCGTATTGCGCCTGCCACCGTCCTGCCTACCCGCCCGCCTGATCGCCTGATCGCCTGATCGCCTGATCGCCTGATCGCCCCGCGTCGCGCGGCGCCCCGACCTGACGGCCAACCCATCGGCATCGCGCCGCAGCTGCGCTACACTCGCGCTTTCTTCCTCGCATCCCGCCATCCATGATCGGTCGCATCGCCGGCATCCTGCTCGAAAAGAATCCGCCTCACCTGCTCGTCGACTGCAACGGCGTCGGTTACGAAATCGACGTGCCGATGAGCACCTTCTACAACCTGCCGCAAACGGGCGAGCGCGTCGTGCTGCTCACGCAGCAGATCGTGCGCGAGGACGCGCACCTGCTGTACGGCTTCCTGACGCCGCAGGAGCGCACGACCTTCCGCGAACTGCTGAAGATCACCGGCATCGGCGCGCGCATGGCGCTGGCCGTGCTGTCCGGCATGAGCGTGCAGGAACTCGCTCAGGCGGTGACGATGCAGGACGCCGCGCGCCTCACGCGCCTGCCCGGCATCGGCAAGAAGACCGCCGAGCGCCTGCTGCTCGAGCTGAAGGGCAAGCTCGGCGCGGACCTCGGCGCACTCGCCGGCGCCGCGTCCCAGTCCGACCACGCGACCGACATCCTCAACGCGCTGCTCGCGCTCGGCTATTCCGAAAAGGAAGGCCTCGCCGCGATCAAGAACGTGCCGGCCGGCACCGGCGTGTCCGAAGGCATCAAACTCGCGCTCAAGGCACTGTCGAAGGTGTAACGGCCGCCCGAGCCGGCTGTCGGAGCCAGTGTCGCGCCGTCGCGCGGCACGCGCCAGTCGGCCGTTCGGCCAGTTCGGCCTCGCGACGGCGCGCGGTACAATGGCCGCATGATTGAAACCGACAAACTCGCCGCCGAGCGGATCATCGCCGCCACGCCCGCCTCGTCGCACGAGGAGGTGTTCGAACGCGCGCTGCGGCCGCGCCAGCTCGACGACTACGTCGGCCAGGAAAAGGTGCGCGGCCAGCTCGAGATCTTCATCGAGGCCGCGAAGCGCCGCGCCGAGCCGCTCGACCACGTGCTGCTGTTCGGGCCGCCCGGCCTCGGCAAGACCACCCTCGCGCACATCATCGCGCGCGAGATGGGCGTGAACCTGCGCCAGACGTCGGGCCCCGTGCTCGAACGCGCGGGCGATCTCGCCGCGCTGCTGACCAACCTCGAAGCGAACGACGTGCTGTTCATCGACGAGATCCACCGGCTGTCGCCGGTCGTCGAGGAAATCCTGTATCCGGCGCTCGAGGATTACCAGATCGACATCATGATCGGCGAAGGGCCGGCCGCGCGCAGCGTGAAGCTCGACCTGCAGCCGTTCACGCTGGTCGGCGCGACCACGCGTGCGGGGATGCTGACCAACCCGCTGCGCGATCGCTTCGGGATCGTCGCGCGCCTCGAGTTCTACGATGCCGAGCAATTGTCGCGCATCGTGCGGCGCTCGGCGTCGCTGCTGAACGCGCAGATCGATCCGAACGGCGCGCTGGAGATCGCGAAGCGCTCGCGCGGCACGCCGCGGATCGCGAACCGGCTGCTGCGCCGCGTGCGCGACTATGCGGAAGTGAAGGCCGACGGCCAGATCACCGCGGCCGTCGCCGACGCCGCGCTCGCGATGCTCGACGTCGATCCGGTCGGCTTCGACCTGATGGACCGCAAGCTGCTCGAGGCGATCCTGCACAAGTTCGACGGCGGCCCGGTCGGCATCGACAACCTCGCGGCTGCGATCGGCGAGGAGCGCGACACGATCGAGGACGTACTCGAACCGTACCTGATCCAGCAGGGCTTCCTGCAGCGCACGCCGCGCGGGCGCGTCGCGACGCTGCTCACGTACCGCCACTTCGGGCTCTCCGCGCCCGACGCCGGCAACCCGGAACGCGGGATGTGGGATACCGCCGACGGGAAGTAACCCGCTGCCCGTGCCAAGCTCGCCATGACCACGCCGCCCAGCCCGCACCCCGCCCCGCCCACACCGGGCCCGCGCTGGGTCGAACCGATCCGCAAGCGGCTCGTGGCCGGCATCACGCACCTGACGACGGGCGGCGGCGGTCCGTCGATCGATCTCTCGTCGCCGCCCGGAGACCCGGGGCTGTTCGGCCCCGACGCGATCTGCTGGCGCGTGCATGCCGATTTCACGTCGATGATGACGGGCGGCATTGCCGCGCTGCTGCTGCAGGCGCTCCATCCGCTCGCGCTCGCGGGCGTCTGGGATCACTCGTCGTTTCGCACCGACATCCTCGGCCGCTTGCGGCGCACCGCCACGTTCATTACGGGCACGACGTTCGGCAGCCGCGCGGACGCGCTCGCGCTCATCGAGCGCGTGAAAACGATCCACGCGCGCATATCGGGCACGGCGCCCGACGGCCGGCCGTATCGAGCCGACGATCCGGCGTTGCTGACCTGGGTGCATGTCGCGGAAGTTTCGAGCTTCCTCGCCGCGCATTTGCGCTATGTGAATCCGTCGCTGTCGGGCGAGCTGCAGGACGGCTATTACGCTGAAACGGCATTGATCGCGGAGTTGCTCGGCGCCCGGGATGTGCCCCGTTCACGCGCCGAGGTAGCGGCCTATTTCGCGCGCATGCAGCCCGAACTCGAAGCCGGGCCGCACACCTTCGAGGTCATGGACATCCTGCTGAACGTGCCGGTCGCAACGCCCGCGCTGCGGCCAGCCGCGTCGCTGATCATGCATGCGGGAATCGACCTGCTGCCGCCCTGGGCGCAGCGCATGCTCGACGTGTCGACGTTCGCGCCGCTGCGACGCGCGGTGGTCCGGCCCGGTGTGCGGGCAGTCGCGCCCGTGCTGCGCTGGGCGCTCGTCAACGGCGCGTCGAAGCGCGCACGCCGCCGCGCCACCGCGACACCGCCCGACGACACCCCGCCCGCCTGACGATCGGCTTCTTCCGCCGGGCGGAGCCGGTACGACCGGATCAGAGTACCTTGCGATACCCGTCGTCGTCGTCGCTCGCGGCGTCCAGGTGCGACACGTCGGCCCATTGCACGACCTGTGCGCGACCATCGACGTAATCGACGACGTTGATGCTCGTGTTGAGCAGCTGATAGCTGCGCGGCGCCGACAGGTCGATACCGTTGGCGAAGCGGTACACGCAGTCGAGCACGCCGCCGTGTGCGACACACGCGATCCGGCCGCCCGGATGCGCGGCGACGATCGGCTCGAGCGCATGCAGCACGCGATGATAGAACTCGCGCTGCGACTCGCCGCCGTCGGGCGCGAAGCCCGGATCGCGCGTCTGCCACGCGGCGTAGGCGTCCGGAAACAGCGTCTCGATCTCGGTGCTGTCATGCCCCTGGAACACGCCGTACGCGCGTTCGCGCAGCCCTTCGCGCAACTGCAGCGGCAGCCCGAGCGCATCGGCAAAGGGTTGCGCGGTTTGTTGCGCGCGCATCAGGTCGCTCGAATAGATCGCGTCGATCCGCTGCCCTTCGCGCGCGTCCCGCGCGAGCCGGACGGCCAGCCGCTGCGCCTGCGCGAGCCCCGTGTCGGCCAGCGGAATGTCGATATGGCCCTGGATGCGCTTGATGCGGTTCCAGGCCGTCTCGCCATGGCGAATGAAGAGAATCTGCGTGGTGGCCATCGCGGCGCGTCTCCGGGAATGAATCAGGGCCGCACTTGCAGCCAGAACGTCACGGGGCCGTCGTTGACGAGCGACACCTGCATGTCGGCGCCGAACTCGCCCGTCTCGACGACCGGATGACGCTCGCGCGCGGCCGCGACGAAATAGTCGAACAGGCGCGCGCCTTCGTCGGGCGGCGCGGCCGGCGTGAAGCTCGGCCGCAGCCCGCTGTTGGTATCGGCCGCGAGCGTGAACTGCGACACGAGCAGCAGGCCGCCGGCGCCGCCCGCGCCGTCGATGTTCGACACCGGCAGGTTCATCTTGCCCGCCGCATCGCTGAACACGCGATAGCCGAGCAGCTTCGCGAGCAGCTTGTCGGCCGCGGCCTCGGTGTCGCCACGCTCCGCGCAGACGAGCGCGAGCAGCCCTGCGCCGATCTCGCCCGTCGTGCGGTCGCCGACGCGCACGTCGGCGCGCTTCACGCGCTGGATCAGCGCGATCATGCGGTCAGCGTGACGCGCGCGAAGCGGCGCTTGCCGACCTGGACGACGAACTCGCCGGCCTCGACCTTCAGCCCCTTGTCGGAGACGGTCGCGCCGTCGATCTTCACGCCGCCCTGCTCGATGTTGCGCAGCGCTTCGCTTGTCGACGGCACGAGGCCCGCCTGCTTCAGCAGCTGGCCGATCGCGAGCGGCGCGCCCGCGAGCGTGACCGACGGGATGTCGTCCGGCACGCCGCCCTTCGCGCGGTGGTTGAAGTCCTCCAGCGCACGCTCGGCATCGGCCTGCGAGTGGAAACGCGCGACGATTTCCTGCGCGAGCAGCACCTTGAAGTCGCGCGGGTTGCGGCCGCCTTCGGCGTCGCGCTTGAAGCCCGCGATTTCTTCGATGCTGCGGAACGACAGCAGCTCGAAGTAACGCCACATCAGCGTGTCCGAGATGCTCATCAGCTTGCCGAACATGTCGGTCGGCTTCTCGCTGATGCCGACGTAGTTGCCCTTCGACTTCGACATCTTCTCGACGCCGTCGAGGCCTTCGAGCAGCGGCATCGTGAGAATGCACTGCTGTTCCTGGCCGTACTGCTTCTGCAGTTCGCGGCCGACCAGCAGGTTGAACTTCTGGTCGGTGCCACCGAGCTCGAGGTCGGCGTTCAGCGCGACCGAGTCATAGCCCTGCATCAGCGGGTACAGGAATTCGTGGATCGAGATCGGCACGCCGCCCTGGAAGCGCTTCGTGAAATCCTCGCGCTCGAGGATCCGCGCGACCGTGTAGCGCGACGCGAGCTTGATCATCCCGTCCGCGCCGAGCGGCATCGACCATTCGCTGTTGTAGCGGATTTCGGTCTTCGCGCGGTCGAGCACGAGCGCAGCCTGCTCGAAGTAGGTCTTCGCGTTCGATTCGATCTGCTCGCGCGTGAGCGGCGGGCGCGTCGCGTTGCGGCCCGACGGGTCGCCGATCAGCGACGTGAAATCGCCGATCAGGAAGATCACCGTGTGGCCGAGGTCCTGCAGCTGACGCATCTTGTTCAGCACGACCGTATGGCCGATGTGGATGTCGGGTGCGGTCGGGTCGAGGCCGAGCTTGATGCGCAACGGCGTGCCGGTGGCCGCGCTGCGCGCGAGCTTCTGCGCGAACTCTTCCTCGATCAGCAGTTCGTCGACGCCGCGCTTCGTGACGGCGAGCGCATGGCGGACTTCGTCGGTGATCGGGAAAACAGGCTTGGAACTGGGTTCGGTGCTCATCGGGGCCGGGAAGAATGTCGCAAAGACAGGGATTTTCCCATAACTTGCGCGTGCATCGCTTAACGACGCGTCAGGTTGCGCGGATAATCGGGCGCAAGGCGCGTGGCACCGGCCCGCGCCGCTCGATCCAGGAGGACCCAACGTGCCGCAACGACATCCGCAACCCGCCCATCCGGCCGACGGCATCTACTTCGGGCTGATGTCGGGAACCAGCATGGACGGCGTCGATGGCGTCGCCGTGCGTTTCGAGACCGGCCGCGCGCCGGTCGTGCTCGCGGAAGCGTTCGTCGGCTTCGCGCAATCGCTGCGCGACGCGCTGTTCGCGCTGCAGCAGCCCGGCGACAACGAGATCGACCGCGAATCGGTCGCGGCGAATGCGCTCGTCGCGCGCTACGCGGTGTGCTGTCACGAGCTGCAGCGCACGGCCGGCCTGTCGCGCGACGAGATCCGCGCGATCGGCGTGCACGGCCAGACGGTCCGGCACCGTCCCGAGCGCGGCTACACGCGCCAGCTCAACAATCCGGCGCTGCTCGCCGAACTCACCCATCTCGACGTGATCGCCGATTTCCGCAGCCGCGACGTCGCGGCCGGCGGGCACGGCGCGCCGCTCGCGCCGGCGTTCCACGCGACGGTGTTCGGCGCGCCGGGCGAGACGCGGGTCGTCTGCAACCTCGGCGGCATCAGCAACATCACGATCCTGCCCGGCGAAGGCGGCGACGTGCGCGGCTTCGACTGCGGGCCCGCGAACGCGTTGCTCGACGAATGGGCGACGCGCCATCTCGGCAAGCCTTACGACGACGGCGGCAAGTTCGCCGCGCGCGGTACCGTGCACGCGGCGCTGCTCGACGCGCTGCTCGACGAACCCTACTTCGTCGCGCCGCCGCCGAAAAGCACCGGCCGCGACCTGTTCAATCCCGCGTGGCTCGACGCGAAGCTTGCCGCGTTCGCGCAGGTCGCGCCGGAAGACGTGCAGGCGACGCTGACGGCACTCACCGCCGTCTCGGTCGCGCGCGAGATCGCCCGGCACGCGGCCAGCTGCAAGGCCGTGTTCGTCTGCGGCGGCGGCGCCCGCAACCCGGTGCTGCTCGATGCGCTCCGGCATGCACTGCACGAGGCCGGCGTGCCGGCGACGGTGGAGACGACGGCCGCACTCGGCGTGCCGCCGCAGCAGGTCGAGGCGCTCGCGTTCGCGTGGCTCGCGTACCGCTTCACCGCGCGCCAGCCCGGCAATCTCGCGAGCGTGACGGGGGCAGCGGGCGAGCGCGTGCTCGGCGCACTTTATCCGCGCTGATACGAGAAAACGACGAAACGAGCGGGAGCCCCGATGCGGCGCGTCCGGGACGCGCCGACAGGCCGCCCGCGCGGTTCGTCGCGTACAACGGACGCAAAAAAACGGGGCATCAAGCCCCGTTTTTCATTCCGGCGAACCGGACAGGATCCGTCGTGCGTTCAGACCGAGAACGACGAGCCGCACCCGCAGGTGGTCGTGGCGTTCGGGTTCTTGATCACGAACTGGGCACCGTTGAGGTCGTCCTTGTAGTCGATCTCGGCGCCGACCAGGTACTGGTAGCTCATCGAGTCGATCAGGAGCTGGACGCCGTTCTTGTTCATCACGGTGTCGTCCTCGTTGACTTCCTCGTCGAACGTGAAGCCATACTGGAAGCCCGAGCAGCCGCCACCCTGCACGAACACGCGCAGCTTCAGGTCGGGATTGCCCTCTTCGTCGATCAGTTGCTTGACCTTGTCGGCCGCGGCGTCGGTGAAGACGAACGGTGCCGGCATTTCGGTGGTCGTTGCTGCGGATTCGGTAACAGCGTTCATGCGAACTCTCCAAAAAGCTTTAGCCGCTATTGTAGGGCCGATCAGAAGATCGTGCTGATGTCCATGAAATCAATAGGTTCTTGTTGATTTCAGTAAAGGAAACCGCCCGCGGGGCGCCGCCGCGCGGGCATAAAAAAACCGCCAGCGCGAAAACTGGCGGTTTTTCCGGCGGACGCCGCCCGGAAGCGGCGCGGCCATGAAGCGGAATTAACGCTTCGAGAACTGCTTTGCGCGACGTGCCTTGCGCAGACCAACCTTCTTACGCTCGACTTCACGTGCATCGCGCGTGACGAAGCCTGCGTTCGACAGCGACGGCTTCAGCGTTGCATCGTAGTCGATCAGCGCGCGGGTGATGCCGTGACGCACTGCGCCTGCCTGACCCGTTTCGCCGCCGCCGTTGACGTTGACCTTGATGTCGAACGTCTGGCCGTGGTTCGTGAGTTCCAGCGGTTGACGCACGATCATCAGCGACGTTTCACGCGAGAAGTAGTCGGCGATGGGCTTGCCGTTGACGATGATGTCGCCCTTGCCAGCCTTGATGAAGACACGTGCGACTGCGCTCTTGCGGCGGCCCGTACCGTAGTTCCAGTTACCGATCATGTGGGCTCCCCTTAGATCTCGAGCGCCTTCGGCTGTTGAGCCGAATGCGGATGCGTAGCTTCAGCGTAGACCTTCAGCTTCTTGATCATCGCGTAGCCGAGCGGGCCCTTCGGCAGCATGCCCTTGACCGCCTTCTCGAGCGCACGGCCCGGGAAGCGTTCTTGCATCTTGCCGAACGTCGTTTCATAGATACCGCCCGGGTAGCCCGAGTGACGGTAGTACTTCTTGTCCAGAGTCTTGTTGCCCGTGACCTTCAACTTGCTCGCGTTGATGATGATGATGAAATCACCAGTGTCGACGTGCGGGGTGAACTCAGGCTTGTGCTTGCCGCGCAGACGGCGTGCCACTTCGCTGGCAACACGGCCGAGAACCTTATCCGTCGCGTCAATCACGTACCATTCGCGCGTCACCTCATGGGCTTTTGCGGAAAACGTCTTCATGATCGATCCAAAAAAAATGCTTTGCCCGATGTGTTCTTCCTGCTTGTCTGTGTGCGCTTCGAGGCGCGGTGCAGGCTCTCCCTGTTCTTTTTCCGTGGGCATGAATGCGGAAAAGCCCTGAATTATAAAGGAAATACCGCAGCGCGGTCAAAGAGAATCCACGCCCCGTGCCGGCGGCGCCCGAAATGGGCCAAAATCCGGTCGTGCCCCGATACACCAGGCGAACCGAGCGCCTGGGGCGGCACCCATCGACGCGCGGCACCTGACCTGGCCGCGCCAGACCGGCCGATCACGGAAAACAACAAACAAGCATGATGAAACAACGACTTACGCCCTTTCTCGCGGCCGCGTTGCTGGCCGCCGCGGCGCCCGCCGTCGCCGCCCGGGCCGGCTGCGAGGCCAAGCTCGACGCCCTCGACGCCCGCATCGCCGACGCCCGCCACGCCCATGCCGAAGATCGCATCGCCCGCCTGCGCGCGGTGCGCGAACGCGTACGCCACTTCTGCGCGCGCGGTCATGGCCATGCATCGGCCGCACACGTTCCGCCCCCTGCCGCCCGTTCGACGGACACGCCGCCCGGCGCGGCATCGCAGCCAGCCGCGCGGCGGCCGGCGTAAACGGGAGTCAATGACGGATATCGACGCGCGCAAACTGCGCGCCGATGCTTGCATGGGACGAAAAAAAGCCCGAACGGCTGGTTCGGGCTTAATCCACCTTAGGAGGAGGGTGGAGGAGACATGCGGAGGTTGCCGCAGCGCGACAACCAATGAGGCTCATTATACGAACGCGTCGCCGACTGCACAAGAAAATTTGCATTGCGAAATCCAACACCATAATGCGGAATCCAGTGAGCCTCACGCGGTGAATGGATTTTCCCTTTTAAAATCAATCAACTGGGAAGAAAGCGCGCAGCCGGAAGCCCGCCACGCCTAGAGTAAAACCCCTAAAGACAGCAGGGAAATCGCCGTTCGGCGCCCCGCCGGGCGCCGCACGCGGCGGCATGGCGTGGCGCGTCGTGCAGCGCATCAGCCGAGCGAAGCGCTGCGGGCTACAATGCCGGATCGAATCCGAATCAGGCAACGCTGGAGTGCAAGCATGGAATGCAAAGTAAGCTGGATGGGTCAGGACGGCATGGCGTTTTCCGCCCAGACCGGAAGCGGGCACCTCGTCGCGATGGACGGCGCGCCGGAAGGCGGCGGCCACAACCTCGCGCCGCGCCCGATGGAAATGGTGCTGGTCGGCACCGGCGGCTGCACCGCGTACGACGTCGTGCTGATCCTGAAGAAGAGCCGCCAGGAAGTCACCGGCTGCTCGGTCACGCTGAAGGCCGAACGCGCGAGCGAAGATCCGAAAGTGTTCACGAAGGTCCACTTCCACTTCACCGTCACCGGCCGCAACCTGAACCCGGCCACGGTCGAGCGCGCGATCAACCTGTCGCACGACAAGTACTGCTCCGCGTCGATCATGATCGCGAAGACCGCCGAACTCACGCATTCGTTCGACATCGTCGCGGACTGAACGCACGGCAGCCACGCATGAAAAAAAGGGCCGGCGCTCCTGACGGAGCGCCGGCCCTTTCGCATTCGAACGGCAAAGCAGGCCGATAAGCCGGATTCTGTGCACGCTGCACGCCGAAGCGCGCGGCGCGTGGCAGCCATTCCTCTAGGCGCGCCATTGCTGACGCGCTCAAGCTTCCTACCCGCAGACGAGACGGGGGCCCCGTCCTGCATCCGAAAATGCGCGCCTGCCTACTTGGAATTGCTCCGGGTGGAGGTTACCGTGCCGGCGGACGTCGCCGTCGCCGCGGTGCGCTCTTACCGCACCGTTTCACCCTTACCTGATCCCGGCTTGCGCCGGGCCATCGGCGGTTTGCTTTCTGTTGCCCTGTTCCGCGTGTCGCCACGGATGGCCGTTAGCCATCACCCTGCCCTGTGGAGTCCGGACTTTCCTCGCCCCCGCCTGCCCGAAGGCGGCGAGGCCGCGACTGCCTGGCCTGCTTTGCGACGCGCATTCTAGCACTGTGCGCCGCCGCCGGCAGCGCGCGAGCGGCGGCCGCTGCGGAAAACCGCCGGATCGTCGTAGAACGCGGGCGCGGCATTCGCTTCGCACCAGCCCGGCACGCCGAGCACCGGCAGCGGCGCGAAATCGCGGCTCGTCAGGTCGCGGGTCGCGAGTTCGCCGGCGATCCGCGCATCGACATGCGCGGCACGCTGCACGTCGGGCCACGAAAAATAGTCGTCGCCCACTTCGACGATCCATGCGTGCGCGGTGCACGACTTGTAGGGCGCAACGAGCTTCTCGAGCAGCGCATGGCCGACGAGCCGCGCCTCGCAGCGCGTGCCCCACGCGTCGCGCGCCGCCACCAGCAGCTGCTGCCAACTGAAGCCGCGCAGCGCGTCGGCGAGCGTGCGGTCGGCCGTCACGAACAGCGCGGCATTTTCGTCGAACAGCGTCAGCGCATCGCGCAGCGTGCCGCGCACCGGCCCGACGCCGCCCGCGGCATCGATCGCCGCGGCCTGGCGTGCGTTCAGCGCAGCCTTGGTGCGCGGATACGCGAACCAGACGAGCGCATTGAAGAAGTCGTGGAGATTGTGGCGGGTCGGGACGCCGCCGGTCGCGGCGATATGGGTTTCGTATGCGATGCCGGGCGGCAGCTCGGCCTGTGGCACGAAGCGCAGCGGCTTGCCGCAGCCGCTGACACGGGCATCACCGCGCAGTGCGCCGTTCAGTGCGTCGAGCAGCGCGGCCTCGCCGGCGAGCGCGGCCGCCTGAAGCGTGCGGCCCGGTTCCGCGTAACGCGCGAGCCACGGCGCGGACCAGTCGATCCGCGCGAACGCCGCCGCGCCGCCGCCGGCCGCGTGGCCGGCCGCGCGCGGCGGCGTGCCGGTCACGCGAACTTCCAGCCGATCGATTCGCCGGCGCGCAGCGGCACGACCGGCGTATCGCCCGCGAACACCTCGCGCGGCAGTTCCCAGGTCTCGCGGCGCAGCGTGATCGTCTCGGTGCTGTGCGGCAGCCCGTAGAAATCGGCGCCGAAGCGGCTGGCGAAATTTTCCAGCTTGTCGAGCGCGCCCGCCTTGTCGAACGCTTCCGCATACAGCTCGAGCGCGTGCAGCGCCGTGTAGCAGCCCGCGCAGCCGCACGCGGTTTCCTTCGCGTCGCGTGCGTGCGGTGCGCTGTCGGTGCCGAGGAAGAAGCGCGGGTTGCCCGACGTCGCGGCTTCGACGAGCGCGACGCGGTGCGTTTCACGCTTCAGCACCGGCAGGCAGTAGTAATGCGGGCGGATCCCGCCGACGAACAGCGCGTTGCGGCTGTACAGCATGTGCTGCGGCGTGATCGTCGCGCCGAGCAGGCCCGGCGCCGCATCGGCGTCGCGCACGTAGTCGGCCGCGTCCTTCGTGGTGATGTGCTCGAACACCACCTTCAGGCCGGGGAAATCGCGGCGCAGCGGCGTCATCACGCGGTCGATGAACACCTTCTCGCGATCGAACATGTCGATCGCCGGATCGGTCACCTCGCCGTGCACGAGCAGCGGCATGCCGGTTTCCTGCATGACCTCGAGCGTCTTCGCGCACTTCGCGAGATCGCTGACGCCGTGGTCGGAGTTCGTCGTCGCGCCGGCCGGATACAGCTTCACGCCGTGCACGAAGCCGCTGTCGCGCGCGCGGCGGATTTCGTCGGGCGACGTGTTGTCGGTCAGGTACAGCGTCATCAGCGGCTCGAACGCCATGCCCGCCGGCAGCGCGGCCAGGATTCGCTCGCGATAGGCCTGCGCTTGCGCGGTGGTCGTGACGGGCGGCTTCAGGTTCGGCATGACGATCGCGCGGGCGAACTGGCGCGCCGTGTGCGGCAGCACCGCGGCCAGCATGTCGCCGTCGCGCAGGTGCAGGTGCAGGTCGTCGGGACGGGCGAGCGTGAGCGTCGCCGGAGAGGAAGCGTTCGAGGCAGTCATAGGAGGCGTCGTGAGGAACGGGCTGGCCATCTGCGGGGCCGGAACGCGCGTGCGCGGGCCGACTGACGGCAAACCGCAACACGGGGCCTTCGGCCGGCGGAATCCGCTTTTTACCGCTCAAGGCTCGGTGATATGCTAGAAGCCACATTGTACCGGGGTTCACCCGGTTGGTTACCCTGCTTCCGCCCCCGCCCCAAGTAAAATGTGCCAACTCCTAGGAATGAACTGCGCCGCGCCGACGGACGTCACATTCTCCTTCACAGGTTTCGCGGCCCGGGGCGGCCTCACCGATCACCATGCCGACGGCTGGGGGATCG
Source organism: Burkholderia sp. BCC1988 (assembly GCF_905339895.1). Taxonomy (NCBI): domain Bacteria; kingdom Pseudomonadati; phylum Pseudomonadota; class Betaproteobacteria; order Burkholderiales; family Burkholderiaceae; genus Burkholderia; species Burkholderia sp. BCC1988. Next base: position 141,216 of record NZ_CAJPHA010000003.1, on the reverse strand, counting down.
CGTTCTTTGAGGACAAGGCCTGTCGCCTCTTCGTCGACCACCAGGCATCGGCCACGTCGCCGCTCGCCGAAATGGTCAAGCGCTACCCGATCAAGTCCAAGAACACGATCGCGCACATCCGCAAGGCCACGCAAGGCCACATCCTGCTCGAGAACAGCCACCCGTTCATGCGCGAGCTGTGGGGGCGGCACTGGATCTTCGCGCATAACGGCGATCTGCAGGAGTACGAACCCGATCTCGACGGCAGCGTCTACCACCCGGTCGGCACCACCGACAGCGAGAAGGCGTTCTGCGTGCTCATGCAGGGGCTGCGCGAAGCGTTCCCCGGCGCGCAGCCGCCGTTGCCGGAGCTGTTCGAGCGCGTCGGCGAGCTGACGCGCGACATCACCGATCACGGCGTGTTCAACTTCCTGATGTCGAACGGCCAGGCCCTCTTCGCGCACTGCTCGACGCGGCTGCACTACCTCGTGCGGCGCTGGCCGTTCTCGACCGCGCATCTGGTCGACGAAGACCTGTCGATCGACTTCGCGAAATACACGACGCCCGAGGATCGCGTCGCGGTGATCGCCACGCAGCCGCTGACCGACAACGAAATCTGGACCTCGTTCGAACCGGGCGAGCTGATCATGTTCCAGTGCGGCGACGTCGCCGCGCGGATGCAGATTCCGGTGCCCGAGTGCGTGCTCGAGAAACTGCGCAACCCGGCGCTCGACGCGTCGGCGTCCGCGCCGTGCGGTACGCAGCACGCCGCACTCGCGGCCGGCGCCGACGGCGATTCCGACGACGCGATCGATTTCTGAGCGCGCCGCGCCGCCGCCGGGCGCGCCCTTCGTGCGTTGCGCTGTTCCGCCAGCGTCGCGGTCCGGCGAACCCGCGTCATGCCCGGATCGTTGAACCACGCATCCGCCGATGATTGCCCTCATTGAAAATCTCCCCCGACAACTCCATTCAGGCTGCCATTTCAAGCACGCGTGCGTCGCCACACGACATTCACTTTTATTTAATTAATTTTCAAGTGAAAATGATTAACCGTCGAAACAAATAAAACAAGACATTCGAAACCGGACAATCCGCAAGCCTCAGCTTAAAGCAAAATCCCCACGCCTATCGTGCGCCAGCCTACCGAACCGGCGCTTCCACCTGTTCTATAAAAAATCCACCAAGCCCTTACCCACAAAGGCTTTCAGTTCGATTACCCACACAACTCAGAAATACCACTCAATACCGTTACCATCCCCACATTTCCCGATTTTTTGAAAATCGCCCGCCCCGCCAATTAGTAGACTCGCTCCATCTTCGGTGTAACGAAACCCGACCGGCGCGTCATGCAGCCACGGCTGCCGCATGTCCATTCGCGTCACGCGGCACCGTGGAATGCGCATTCGCCGCATGCGGCGAATACCACTTCAAAACAAGAAAGAGGGCATGTCGTGAATCACTCATTTCGATCGATCTGGAGCGACGCCGCCGGCTGCTGGGTCGCGGTCGCGGAAACGACACGGGCGCGCGGCAAGCGTTCACGCCGGGAATCGGGCGCAAGCACCCGCGCCGGCCGCACGGCGATGCGCCGCTCGCCGCTGCGCGTCGCCGCGCTCGGTGCCGCGCTGGCCGCGCTGTCGGCCGGCTCCGCGTACGCGTCGAGCTGCGGCGACGGTTCGGCGGTCGCGAGCGGCGGCAGCTGCGCGCTCGGCAGCGTCAGCCCGACCGTGAACGACAACCTGGCCGGCGCCACGACCGTGTCCGGCGGCGACGCGGTCGGCGTGACGGGCGCATGGACGGCGCAGAACAGCGGCGACGCCGGCTACACGCGCATCCCGTTCGGCACGACGACGATCGTGTCGGGAAATCCGGATCAGCCGCTGGTGTCGCTCGGCGGCAAGACGCAAAACATCGGCACGCCCGACACGATCACGGGCACCCATACGTCGGTCGCCACCTACGACTCGTCCGCGTTCTCCGCGTCGACGGTCGGCACGACCGACGTGCCCGTCTACCGCGACGTCAACGGCGACCAGTACGTGAACACGCGGATCGGCACCGTCGACCGCTCCGGCGGCACGCTGAACGTGTCGATCGGCAATCCCGCCAACGCGCCCGGCTCGGCCGGCAACGCAATCACGATGGCCGCGAAGCAGACGGACCTCACCGTCGCGGACGGGACGGGCGCCACCCCGAGCGTCGTCAACTGGAATTCACGCAACCAGGTCTGGTTCACCACCGGCGACTACCTCGCGAGCGGCGGCTCCGTCGGCAACCTCCAGCTCGACGTGCCGGCCTATGCGGGCACTTTCACCGCGTTCGACGGCAGCACGTGGACCGTCAGCGACGCCGCGTCGCTCGCCGCCTACAACGACTTCCTCGTGCGTTCGGTCCGGAGCGGCGCGCTCGGCTCGCAGGCCGCGTACGACACCGCGTTCGGCCAGGCCGTCACGTTCTCGAAGGAGACCTTCCAGTACGCGAACAACGTGTCCGCCGGCGACAAGAACACGCTGCCGATCGATCACCTGTCGGCAATGCACGGCACCGGCCCGAACGCGACGCTGCAGATCGGCAAGGACGGCCAGATCGACTTCCGCGGCACCAACACGATCGCATCGAGTTCGGCCGTCCTCGCGGAAAACGGCGCGCACTTCGTCAACGACGGCCGCCTGTCGGGCGATTTCACGCTGGTGCGCCTGCTGAGCGGCGCGAGCGGCGTCAACAACGGCGTGATCTCGTCCGGCTACGCGTCCGGCGACAATTTCGACACGAGCAGCGGCACGCCGCCCGACAACTTCGGGTTCCATGCGTACAGCGAGGGCAACGGCGTGTACGCGAACGGCTCGGGCACCTCGTTCGTCAACCACGGCGTGATGAACGTCGGCGCATGGACGCTCGCCGGCGACCGCCCCGACCTGCAGAACTACGCGGTGGCCGTGACGGGCGGCGCGAACGCGTCGAACGCCGGCACGATCAACGTCGGCGTCAACGCGACGACGCTCGACAGCCAGGTGATCGGCGGCTTCGCGGCGGGCGGCACCTTCACGAACGCGGCCGGCGGCACGATCTATCTCGGCCGCGCGGCCCAGTACGGGCCGGGGGCGGCGGCCAACGACGTCGCGCTGTCCGCGCATGCGTACGGGATCCTGCTCGGCGCGTCGGGCACCGCCAGCAACCTCGGCTCGATCGTGATCGGCTCGCAGACGCAGAACGGCGCCGGAATGGCGAGCATCGGTTCGTCGTCCGGCACGCTGCGCAACGCGGGCACGATCGTCGTGAACGGCGCGGCGCCCGGCACGCCGTTCGCCAACGTCGGCATGCTCGCGGCCAACACGGCCGCGACCGTGACCAACACCGGCACGATCACGCTGAACGGCGTGAACGGCATCGGCATCATGGTGGTCGGCACCGGCTCGACCCCGACGGCCGCAACGTCGACCGGCACGATCAACGTGGCCGGCGGGCTCGATCCGGCATCGGACACGCGCAACTACGGCGTGTGGGCCGAAGGGCCGCGCGCGAAGGCCACGGTCGACGGCGCGCTCAACCTGAAGGGCACCGGTGCGATCGGCGTCCATGCGCGCTCGGGCGCGACGATCAACGTCGACGCGAACGCGGTGCCCCACTTCATGTCGGGCACGAACCAGATCGGCTTCTATGCGTATGGCGCAGGCTCGAAGATCAACGTCGCCGCGCAGCACCTGAGCGTCGATACCGACGATTCGACGCTGTTCCGCATGGCGGGCGGCGCGGCCTATACGGGGGCATCGGCCGCCGGCACGCTGACGACCGACGTCAACGGCCAGCGCGCGCGCGGCGTGCTCGCGACCGGTGCCGGCACGACGCTGTCCACCGGCCACGCCACCTACAACGTCAACGGCGCGAACGGCATCGCGGTAGCAGTCGAAGGCGGCGCGAAGGGCACGATCGACTCGGGCGCGACCATCAACCTGAACGCGGCCGGCGCGATCGCGGGCGTCGTCGACGGCCAGGCGCACGACCTCGCCGGCGCGAATGCCGGCGCACCGGTCGCGACGACGCTGACCAACGATGCCGCGGTCACCTCGTCGACCGCGGGCGTGACGGGTTTCGTCGCGCAGAACCTCGGCACGCTCGACAACCGCGACACGGTGCTGCTGAGCGGCGCAGGCTCGACGGGCGTCGTGGTCGGCACGCTCGGCACCGTGAACAACGCGTCGGCGATCCGCGTGGCCAACGGCACCGGCGCGCTCGTGCAGGGCGCATCGGCGACGCTCGCCAACGCGGGCACGATCGAGGCCGACGACGGCGTCGCGGGCGTGCACCTGACCGGCGCGGGTGCGTCGGTCGCGCTGTCGGGCGCGGGCACCGTCGTCGCGAACGGCAGTGCCGACGGCGTGCTGATCGACTCGACCGTCTCGAACGGCGGGATCGCGGCCGGCGCGACGTCGATCGCGGCGGGCGGCGCCGGCAAGGGCATCGACAACCTCGGCACGAACACGACGATCGTGCTGTCGGGCACGCAGATCGGCACGACCGGCAATGGCGCCGACGGGCTGTCGTCGACGGGCACGGGCGCACGCATCGCGACCGACGCGGCGACCGTCGTACGCACCGCCGGCGACAACGCACGCGGCCTCTTCGTGACGGGCGCGGATTCGACGCTCGCGGCCGACGGCACGACCGTCGCGACGACCGGCGCCGGCGCGCATGCAATCGTCGCGGGCAGCGGCGCGACCGTGTGGCTGTCGGGCACGAAGGTCTCTGCGGCGGGCGCGGCAGCGGACGGTCTCGTCGCGCGCAACGGCGGCCGTATCGGCGACACGGGTTCGTCGCTCGCGAGCGCGGCCGGCAACGGCGCGACCGTCGACGGCGGCGGCGTGCTCGCGCTGACGGGCACGACGCTCAAGGGCGCGACGGCCGGCGTCATGAGCACGGACACGCTCGCGACCGGCGCGACGAGCTCGGTGCGCGTCGACGGCGGCAGCGTCGCGTCCGTCGCCGGGCCGGCGTTCGCCGCACGCGGCGGCAGCGTCGACATCGCGGTGCGCAACGGCACCGTCGTGACGGCCGGCAACGGCACGCTGCTGGACCTCGCGAACGGCAGCACCGCGACCTTCAACGCATCGGCCGTGAATCTCGCCGGCGACATCGTGTCGGACGCGTCGAGCACCGGCAACGTGTTCCTGACGAACGGCACGACCCTGACCGGCGCGATCGACCCGGTCGCGCTGAGCGTCGACGGCTCGAGCACGTGGCACATGACCGGCAGCTCCGTGCTGAGCAGCCTGAACAACGCGGGCCTGGTCGCGTTCGCCGCGCCGTCCGGTTCACCGACGGCCGCCGGCAGCTACCGGACGCTGACGACCGGCAGTTACGTCGGCAACGGCGGCACGATCGCGCTGAACACCTACCTCGGCGCCGACGCATCGCCGACCGACCGGCTGATCGTGAACGGCGGCACCGCGAGCGGCACGACCGGGCTGAAAATCGCGAACACCGCCGGCACCGGCGCGCAGACGACGGGCGACGGGATTCCGGTGGTCGTCACGGCCAATGGCGGCACGACGACCGCGTCGGCGTTCCATCTCGCGGGCCCCGTACAGGCCGGCGCGTACGAATACCGGCTCTACCGCGGCGGACAGGGCGATGCGAACGGCTGGTACCTGCGCTCGCAACTGGACCCGACGGACCCCGGCGATCCGGTCGGCCCGTCCATCATCGACGACGGCGGCGATCTCGCGTACCGTCCTGGCGTCGCGGGTTATGCGATGACGCCGCTGCTGAACGCCGACTACGGCTTCTCGACGCTTGGCAAGCTGCACGAGCGCGTCGGCGACATCTACAACCTCGAGAAGCAGGCGCCGGGCAACCGCGACGGCGTGTGGGGCCGCATCGGCGGACAGAGCCTCGACGCGAACGCGGGCCGCTTCGCGGCCGACGAGCGCACGTTCTTCGCGCAGTTCGGCAAGGACTGGACGCTCGACCAGGCGCCCGCCGGCGGCAGCACGCATGCGGGCGTGACGGCGAGCATCGGCGTCGCGAACGCGAGCTTCAGCGACACGGCACGCGCCGACACGGCCGGGCTGTCGACGTCGACGGGCTCGGTCGAGATGCACGCGCAGAGCGTCGGCGGCTACTGGACGCGCTACCTGTCCGACGGCACCTACTTCGACAGCGTCGGCCAGGTCACGCACTACGGCAACCGCTATCGCGACAGCTACGGCAACGAGGCCTCGCAGAACGGCTTCGGCATCGCGCTGTCGCAGGAGGTCGGCAAGCCGTTCGGGATCGGCGGCACGCCGATCGCGGTCGAGCCGCAGGCGCAGCTGATGTACCAGTACCTGAAGCTGAACGGGTTCAACGACAACGTATCGGCCGTGTCCGGCACGACGACCCACGCGCTGCGCGGACGCGTCGGCGTGCGCGTCTTCCGGCCGAACCTCGACGCGAACGCGGGCGGCGGCGCCGCGACACCGTACTTCACGGCCGACGTGCTGCACGACTTCCTGTCGCCGGGCCAGACCGTCGTCGGCGGCACGCCGTTCGCGACGCACCTGGGCCGCACGTGGTACGAGCTCGGCCTTGGCGTGACCGCGGGCTTCGGCAAGTCGGGCGCGTTGTACGCGAACGTGAAATATGCGCGCAACATCGGCGGCGATTACCGGCGCGGCGTGACCGGGCAGGTCGGCTACCGCTACAGCTGGTAACGCCCGACTCGGCAACCCGTCCGCTGCCACCGGCGGGCGACGGGCAGTCCGCGAAAAAAACCGCCCGATGTTCAGCCGGGCGGTTTTTTCATCGGCGTGCATGCGGCGCACGCGCTGCACGAACGCTCAGTGCAGGATTTTCGCGAGGAAGTCCTTCGCGCGGTCCGACTTCGGATTCGAGAAGAAATCGTCCTTGCGGTCGTCCTCGACGATCGCGCCCTTGTCCATGAAGATCACGCGATGGGCGACCTTCTTCGCGAAGCCCATCTCGTGCGTGACGACCATCATCGTCATCCCTTCCTGCGCGAGTTCGACCATCACGTCGAGCACCTCGTTGATCATCTCGGGATCGAGCGCGGACGTCGGTTCGTCGAACAGCATCGCGATCGGGTCCATCGACAGCGCGCGCGCGATCGCGACCCGCTGCTGCTGACCGCCCGACAACTGGCCCGGAAACTTGTGCGCATGCGCCTTCAGGCCGACGCGATCGAGCAGCTTCATGCCCTTCTCGGCCGCTTCGTCCTTGCCGCGGCCGAGCACCTTGACCTGCGCGAGCGTCAGGTTCTCGGTGATCGACAGGTGCGGGAACAACTCGAAATGCTGGAACACCATTCCGACCTTCGAGCGCAGCTTCGACAGGTTCGTCTTCTTGTCGCCGACCGACTGGCCGTTCACGAGGATCTCGCCCTGCTGGAACGGCTCGAGGCCGTTCACGGTCTTGATCAGCGTCGACTTGCCCGAGCCGGACGGGCCGCACACGACCACCACCTCACCCTTCTTGACCTCGGTCGTGCAATCGGTGAGGACCTGAAACTGGCCGTACCACTTGGAAACGTTCTTGATGGAAATCATCTTGTGACCTTTTTCTGGAGACCTTTGACGAGGGCAGACGCCACCGAGCAAACCACGAAATAGCATGCGCCCGCGAACAGGACCATCTCGACGGTCGTGCCGTCGCGATCGCCGACGTTGGCGGCCGTGCGGAAGAAGTCCGCGAGACTGATCACGTACACGAGCGACGTATCCTGGAACAGGACGATCGCCTGCGTGAGCAGCAGCGGCACCATCGCGCGGAACGCCTGCGGCAGGATCACGAGGCGCATCGCCTGCGCGTAGTTCATGCCGAGCGCGAACGCGGCGTTGACCTGCCCGCGCGGCACCGCCTGGATGCCGGCGCGGATGATCTCGGAATAATACGCGGCTTCGAACAGCGAGAACGCGACCATCGCCGACGCGAGGCGAATGTCGATCGTCGGCGACAGCCCGAGCACGCCCTGCAGCACCTGCGGCACGATCAGGAAGAACCACAGCAGCACCATCACGAGCGGGATCGAGCGGAACACCGTCACGTACGCCTTCGCGAACCACGCGAGCGGCTTCACGCCCGACAGCCGCAGCAGCGCGAGCAACGTGCCCCACACGATGCCGACGACGATCGCGATCAGCGTGATCTTGAACGTGACGATCGCCCCCGTCCACAGCGTCGGTATCGCGCCGGGAATACTACTCCAGTCGAACTGATGCATCACTTGCCTCCGATGTAGCCGGGCAGCCGCGTGCGGCCTTCGATCCAGCGCATGAACGCCATCACGACGAGGTTGATGATCACGTACGCGAGCGTGACCGCGATGAACGACTCGTAGGTCTGCGCGGTGTAGTCGACAAGCTGGCGCGCCTGCGCGGACAGGTCGAGCAGGCCGATGGTCGACGCGACCGCCGAGTTCTTGAAGATGTTCAGGAACTCGGACGTGAGCGGCGGCACGATGATCCGGTACGCAACCGGCAGCAGCACGTAGCGGTACGTCTGCCATTGCGTGAAGCCCATCGCGAGGCCGGCCGCGCGCTGGCCCTTCGGCAGCGCGTTGATCCCCGAGCGCACCTGTTCGCACACGCGCGCGCCCGTAAACAGGCCGAGACAGATGATCGACGAGGTGAAGAACTGCGTGGTCGGCGGCAACTGCTTGATCCAGGTGCCGATCGACGCGGGCAGCAGTTCGGGCACGACGAGGTACCAGATGAAGAACTGCACGATCAGCGGGATGTTCCGGAAGATCGACACGTACACGGTGCCGATCGCGGACAGCCATTTGTTCGGCACCGTGCGCAGCACGCCGAACAGCGAGCCGACGATCAGCGCGATGACCCAGGCGACGAGCGACACCTCGATCGTCACCCAGAAGCCGGACATCAGCCATCCGAAATAAGTCGTCGGCTCGCCGGTCGAGACGGGGCTCAGGAAGACGCCCCAGTTCCAGTGGTAAGACATGGGCAAGACTCCAGCAAAAAGAAACGGAAGAAGCGTGGCCTCTTCCGTCTCAGTAGCGTCATTTCTGCGTCAACGGCCGCGTGGTCAGTCGAGCGCCTTGTCGTTCGGGGTCGCGTACAGCTTCTTCATCGAATCGGACAGCGGGAAGTTCAGGTTCAGCCCCTTCGGCGGGATCGGGTTCTCGAACCACTTCGCGTAGATCTTCGCGGCTTCGCCCGACTTCTCGACTTGCGAGATCGCGTCGTCGACGACCTTCTTGAAGTCCGCATCACCCTTGCGCATCATGCAGCCGTACGCCTCTTCCGACTGCGGCGTGCCGACGATCACCCATTCGCCCGGCTGCTTCGCCTTCGCGCGCTCGCCCGCGAGCAGCGCGTCGTCCATCATGAACGCGACCGCGCGGCCCGACTCGAGCGTGTTGAACGAGTCGCCGTGATCCTTCGCGCTGATGATGTTCATGCCCAGCTGCTTGTCGTTGTTCATCTTGCGCAGCAGGCGCTCGGACGTCGTGCCGGCGGTGGTCACGACCGTCTTGCCCTTCAGGTCGGCGAAGTCCTTCACGCCCGAATCCTTCTTCGTCATCAGGCGCGTGCCGATCACGAAGATCGTGTCGGAGAATGCGGCCTGCTGCTGACGCTCGAGGTTGTTGGTCGTCGAGCCGCACTCGATGTCGACCGTGCCGTTCTGCACGAGCGGGATGCGGTTCTGCGACGTGACCGGGATGTTCTTGACCTGCAGGTTCGGCAGGTTCAGCTTTTTCTTCACCGCGTCCACGACCTTCAACTGGAATTCGCGCGAATAGCCGACGACCTGCTGGTTCTGGTCATAGTAGGAGAACGGAATCGACGATTCGCGGTGGCCCAGCGCGATCACGCCCGTGTCCTTGATCTTCTTCAGCGTGCCGGTCTCCTGTGCGTGCGCGCCGCTCGCGAACGCGCACAGCGCCGCGACCATCAGGACTGCCTTGTGGTATTTCATTTTGGTCATCTCCTTGGCTAAAACCCGCGCCAGTGTATCAAAGTAATATTTTTGAAAGTACTGGTTGTTAACCGCACTACGAATCGCGCTGTGCGAAGCCGTCCTCCCGGCTCCGGGCGCCCGTTTCGGCACCTGAATGCGCGCGCGGGCGATGCCGGATTCGGCATCGCCCGCGAGGGTTCATGCACGCAATCGGGTGGATTGCGTCATGCTTTGATCGTAGTCAACCGATCGGCGATCGGCAACGACCGATCAGGGGTACAGGCCGCGCATTTCGCGCGCCATCAGGATGCGCTTGCACGCGACGATGAACGCCGCCGTACGCACCGTCACCTTGTGCTCTTCCGCGACCGCCCACACGCCGGCGAACGCTTCGCGCATCACGCGCTCGAGACGGTGGTTGATCTCGTCTTCCGTCCAGAAGAAGCTCGAGAAGTCCTGCACCCACTCGAAGTACGACACGGTCACGCCGCCCGCGTTCGCGATCACGTCGGGGATCACGAGCACGCCGTTCGCGCTCAGGATGTCGTCCGCCGCCGTCGTCGTCGGGCCGTTCGCGCCTTCGACGATGATCTTCGTGCGGATCTTCGCCGCGTTCTTTTCGGTGATCTGGTTTTCCAGTGCCGCCGGGATCAGGATGTCGGTCTCGACCGTCCAGAACTCGTCGTTCGGCATCGGCTCGGCTCCTTCGAAGCCCGCGACGCCGCCCGTGCGTGCGACGTGGTCGAGCAGCTTGTTCGAATCGAGGCCGGCCGGCTGGTAGATCGTGCCCGTGTGATCCTGCACCGCGATCACCTTCGCGCCCGCTTCCTGGAACAGCTTCGCCGCGATGCCGCCGACGTTGCCGAAGCCCTGCACCGCGATGCGCGCGCCTTCGATTTCCAGGCCCTTCTTCTTCGCCGCTTCGGAGCCGACGACGAACACGCCGCGGCCCGTTGCTTCCTTGCGGCCGAGCGAACCGCCGAGCGCGATCGGCTTGCCGGTCACGACGCCGGTCGACGTCTGGCCCTGGTTCATCGAGTACGTGTCCATCATCCACGCCATCACCTGTTCGTTGGTGTTGACGTCCGGTGCCGGAATGTCGGTGTTCGGCCCGATGATGATGCCGATTTCGCTGGTGTAGCGGCGCGTCACGCGCTCGAGCTCACCACGCGACAGCTTGCGCGGGTCGACGCGGATGCCGCCCTTCGCACCGCCGTACGGCACGTTCACGGCCGCGTTCTTCACCGACATCCATGCCGACAGCGCCATCACTTCCGACAGCGTCACGTCCTGGTGGTAGCGCACGCCGCCCTTGCCCGGGCCGCGCGACACGTTGTGCTGCACGCGATAGCCTTCGAAGTGCGCGACGGTGCCGTTGTCGAGCTCGATGGGGCAGTCGACGATCAGGATGCGCTTCGGACGCTTCAGCGTCTCGAGCCAGCGCGACAGCGAGCCGAGGTACGGCGCGACGCGATCGACCTGCTGAAGGTAGTTGCCCCACGGGCCGAGATCGTCGGCGTGAAGGTAGGACGGGATGGACTGCAGTTGCGAAGACATGGACACTCCAACGTTCAACGGATTGCGCACATTGTCGAAAAACCCGTTTTTTTAATCCAATGCCGTTTGCTTATTCGATTATGCGTTTCTTGCATGATCGTGATTTTTCGCAAATCCGCGGTCGATTTGCGCAAGAACGCACTCGATCGGCCATGCATCGCGTGCGTGAAAAATCGTCGGTGAAAGTCGCGGGATGCCCGCCGGGCGGGCGTTCGACAGGCGTCGAAAGCGGCTCGTCAGTCGGTCGCGCACGACCGGCACGGTTGGCCCGGTTAACCGCCCACGGTTAACCGGTGGTTTCGCGCAGTTCGTCGCGCACGACGTCCCACAGCGCGCGCACGAGTTTCTGGTGCGGATCGTCGCCCTGCAGCGCGAGCTTGTCGCAGTACAGGCGGATCTCCATCGTCAGCGTGAACGGATGGGTGCCGCCGCGCGCGGAACGGTCGAGCCGGATCAGGCGGCCGCTCGCCACCGCATCCTCGACCGCGCTGTGCGGCAGGAACGCGACGCCGTGGCCCGCGAGCGCCATCGCCTTCAGCCCCTCCGCCATGTCGGTTTCGTAAACACGATCGAGGAACAGCGACGTCGGTGCATTCGCCACGATGACTTCGGTCATCCGGCCGAGATACGCGTTCGGCGTATACGACAGGTACGGCACGCGCGCCTCGGCCGTGCCCGGCAGCGTATAGCGCGGCCGGCCCGCGCGGCCCGGCGCCGAAAACGCGCTGATCGGCTCGCTGCCGAGCACCAGCATGTCGTAGCGGGCCGGGTCGAGCGCGACCGGATGGCTCGGGTGGTGGTAGCCCATCACGAGATCGCAGCCGCCCTCGACGAGCGACAGCACGGCATCGTGCACGTTCAGCGCGCGCAGCCGCGTGTGGACCTGCCCCATCTTCGCCTCGATCCGCTGCAGCCAGCGCGGAAAATACGTGAGCGACAGCGTGTGCGGCACCGCGAACTCGATCGTCGGCACCGGGGCGCCGACGTGGCCGCGCAGCAGCGTGCGCGCCTCGTGCGCCTGCGACAGCATCGTCAGCGCCTGCTCGTAGAAGATCTGGCCGGCCTGCGTGAGCCGCGTCGGATAGACCGAACGATCGATCAGTTCGGTCGCGAGCCACGCCTCGAGCGCCTGGATACGCCGCGAGAACGCGGGCTGCGACACGTGCCGCAGTTCGGCGGAGCGGCTAAAGCTGCGCGTTTCCGCGAGCGAGACGAAGTCTTCGAGCCATTTCAGTTCCATGCAGGCGGGCGCGGCGGGCGGCGGTCGGGAAGAAGCCTGCATTCTACCGGCGGGCGGGCCGGCCCGGCGGCGTGGCGGGCAGCCCGGCGAGCCGCCGCACACGTCGGCAGGCAAGCCGACCCGACCGGCCGTCGGCGGGCCGCGCGGGCGCGTTGCCGGGGCGGTTTCGACGCGGCGCGCGCGCGATTTGTCCGCGCCGGCGCCGGCCGGACCGGTTCGGCCGGGATCGCCCCGCGGCGATGGTAAAATGCCGGATTCTTCCCCCCTCGCTCGACCCGGCCCCAAGGCCCGCCCGATCATGTCCGACACTCGTCCCGATACGCTTTTCGCCCTCACCGCGCTCTCGCCCATCGACGGCCGCTACGCCAGCAAGACCGAAGCGCTGCGCGACTGGCTCTCCGAAGCCGCCTTCATGCGCCACCGCGTCACCGTCGAGGTGCACTGGCTGATCGCGCTGTCGCGCGCCGGCTTCGCGGAAGTCCCGCGCTTCTCCGACGCGTCCGAACAATTCCTGCTGCAACTCGCGGAGCGCTTCACCGCGCACGACGCCGCCCGCATCAAGGAAATCGAGCGCGTGACGAACCACGACGTGAAGGCCGTCGAATACTGGCTGAAGGAATCGGTCAAGGGCCAGGCCGAACTCGAGAAGGCCAGCGAATTCATCCACTTCGCGTGCACGTCCGAAGACATCAACAACACGTCGCACGGGATGATGCTCGCCGGCGCGCGCGAGCACGTGATCGTGCCGGCGCTGCGCACGGTCCACCAGCGCCTCGTCGCGCTGTCGCACGCGCTCGCCGAGCAGCCGATGCTGTCGCGCACGCACGGCCAGCCGGCCAGCCCGACGACGCTCGGCAAGGAACTCGCGAACGTCGCCGCGCGCCTCGCACGCGCGATTACGCGCATTGAGAAAGTCGAGATCCTCGGCAAGATGAACGGCGCGGTCGGCAACTTCAACGCGCACCTGTCCGCGTATCCGGAATTCGACTGGGAAGCGTTCTCGCGCGACGTGATCGAGAACCGCCTGAAGCTCACGTTCAACCCGTACACGATCCAGATCGAACCGCACGACTACATGGCCGAGCTGTTCGACGCGGTTGCGCGCGCGAACACGATCCTGCTCGACCTCGATCGCGACGTGTGGGGCTACATCTCGGTCGGCTACTTCAAGCAGAAGACGAAGGCCGGCGAAATCGGCTCGTCGACGATGCCGCACAAGGTCAACCCGATCGACTTCGAGAACTCGGAAGGCAACCTCGGCCTCGCGAACGCGACGCTGCGCCACCTCGCCGACAAGCTGCCGGTGTCGCGCTGGCAGCGTGACCTGACCGACTCGACGGTGCTGCGCAACATGGGCGTCGCGCTCGGCTATTCGCTGCTCGCGTACGACTCGCTGATCCGCGGCCTCGACAAGCTCGAAGTCAACCCGCAGCGCCTGAACGAAGATCTCGACAACTGCTGGGAAGTGCTCGCGGAGCCGGTGCAGACGGTGATGCGCCGCTACGGCATCGAGAACCCGTACGAACAGCTGAAGGAACTGACGCGCGGCAAGGGCATCACGCGCGAAGCGCTGCAGGAATTCGTCGCCACGCTGGCGATCCCGCAGGACGCGAAGGACCGCCTGCTCGCGATGACGCCGGCGTCGTACATCGGCAAGGCCGTCGAACTCGCGAAGCGGATCGCGTAAGCGCCGCCGTCGCCGGACGGAAAAAAAGCCCGATGCGAAATTGCTCGCATCGGGCTTTTTCTTTGGCGGCTCGCGCGCGCTCGACGAAAAAAGGCGCCCCGAGGGGCGCCTGTCTCACTGCGGCATCACGATTGCCGCGAACCGCGCTTAGTGCGCGTGGCCGATCTTCGCCATCACCTGATCGACGATCTGTTCGGGCGTCAGCTCGATGCTGACCTCGATCGCCTCGTCCGGGCCCGGCTCCTCGAGCGTATCGAGCTGGCTCTTCAGCAGCGACGGATCGAAGAAATGGCCGGTGCGGCTTTTCAGGCGCTCGTGCAACACCTCGAACGAGCCCTTCAGATACACGAACCGCACGTCGGTGTCGGTGCCGCGCAGCACGTCGCGGTACGACCGCTTCAGCGACGAGCACGTGAACACGGCCGTCTCGCCGGCACGCTGCTTTTCCTCGATGGCCGCGCGGATCGTGCGCAGCCACGGCCAGCGGTCGTCGTCGGTCAGCGGAATGCCGTTGTGCATCTTTTCCTTGTTCGCCGCGCTGTGAAACGCGTCGCCGTCGGTATAGCTGCACGACAGGCGTTCTGCCAGCATTTCGCCGATTCGCGATTTGCCCGCGCCCGACACGCCCATTGCGATCAGAATCATTGACTACCCCTTGTTACAAAACCACGCTCAGCAGCAGCGTAAAGCTCAGACCGAGCACCGAGATGATGGTTTCAAGCAGCGACCAGGTCTTGAACGTCTGGCCGACCGTCATCCCGAAGTATTCCTTGATCAGCCAGAAGCCGCCGTCGTTCACGTGCGAGAAGATCAGCGAGCCCGAGCCCGTCGCGAGCACCAGCAGCTCCGGACGAACCGCCGCGCCCGACGCCGCCGCGATCGGCGCGACGATGCCGCAGGCCGTCGTCATCGCGACCGTCGCCGAACCCGTCGCGAGACGCATCAGCGCCGCGACGAACCAGCCGAGCAGCAGCGGCGACAGGTGCGCGTGCTTCGCGGTCTCGACGATCTGCTGCGAGATCCCGCTGTCGCGCAGGACGCCGCCGAAGCCGCCGCCCGCACCGACGATCAGCGTGATGCCGGCGATCGGCGCCAGGCATTCGCCGCAGAACTTCTGGATCTGGTCGCGGTTGAAACCCTGCAGCTTGCCGAACGTGAAGAAGCTCACCAGCACGGCGATCAGCAGCGCGACGTCGGAGTTGCCGGCAAAGCGCAGCAGGCTGTTCGGCAGCGACTTCGGCGTGAAGATCAGGTCGGCCCAGCTGCCGACCAGCATCAGGATCACCGGCAGCAGGATCGTGAACAGCGTGATGCCGAAGCTCGGCAGTTCGCGCTGCTTGCCTTCCGTGTGCGATTCGACGAACTGCGCGGCGAGCGGATTGTTCTCCGGCAGCTTGACGAATTTCGAGATCATCAGCGCGAACAGCGGGCCCGCGACGATCGCGGTCGGCACGCCGACGATCAGGCCGAACGCGATCGTCTTGCCGATGTCGGCACCGTATTGCTGGACGGCCAGCAGCGCGGCCGGGTGCGGCGGAATCAGCCCGTGCACGACGGACAGGCCCGCGACCATCGGCAGGCCGACGACGAGCAGCGACTTGCCGGTGCGCTTCGCGACGTTGAACGCGATCGGGATCAGCAGCACGAAGCCGACTTCGAAGAACACCGGCAGGCCGACGATGATCGCGACGAACATCATCGCCCAATGGATGTTCTTCTCGCCGAACCAGTCGATCAGCGTGGTCGCGATCCGCTCCGCGCCGCCCGATTCGGCCATCATCTTGCCGAGCATCGTGCCGAGGCCGACGACCACCGCGATGTGGCCGAGCGTGTTGCCGTTGCCGGTCTCGAACGACTTGACGATCTTGTCCATCGGCATCCCGACCACGAGGCCGAGGCCGAGCGAGACGATGATGAGCACCAGGAACGGATAGATCTTGAACCGCGCGATCATCACGATCAGCGCGACGATCGCGATCACGGTATAAATGAGCAGCATGCTGCCTTGGACAGCCCCCATGTGGCACTCCTCCTAGGATTGTTCGAACCGGGCGAGTTGTTGCGAGTATGCCCGGCTATGCAGGTCTCCGAAACACGGGGGTTCCCACCCCGCGAGGACGCTGAATTTTACTTATCTTTACGGTCCGCGGATAGAACCGGTTCCATCAGCAAAAACCCTCGGTAAAACAAGCACTAAGCGCTCGCTTACCGAGGGTCAAACGTTCGTTTCGTACAAGTCTTAACGAGGCAGCTGGCTCGCGGCTTGCGCGAGGCGCGTGACTTCGGCCCAGTCCTGCGCGGCGAGCGCGGCCTTCGGCGTGAGCCACGAACCGCCGACGCACACGACGTTCGGCAGCTTCAGGAAATTCGGCGCGGTGTCGACCGTGATGCCGCCCGTCGGGCAGAACTTCAGCGCCGGGAACGGACCGTGGAACGCCTGCAGCATCGGCACGCCGCCGGCTTGCTGCGCGGGGAAGAACTTGACGATCTCGTAGCCGAACTCGAGCGCCTGGATGATGTCGCTCGGCGTCATCACGCCCGGCAGCAGCGGCAGGCCGGCGTCGAGGGACGCGAGGTGCAGGTCCTTCGTCAGGCCCGGCGACACGCCGAACTTCGCGCCCGCGCGCTTCGCCTGCTCGCAGTGCTCGGGCTTCGTGATCGTGCCGACGCCGACGACGATGTCGTCCGCGAGCTGGCTCGCGCGCTGGATCGCCTCCAGGCCGGCCGGCGTGCGCAGCGTGATCTCGAGCACCTTGACGCCGCCCGCGTGCAACGCGCGCGACACGTGTTCGGCCTGCTCGACCGAGTCGAATGCGAGCACCGGAATCACCGGGCCCAGCTTCACGATTTCAGCAATCGTCTTCATCTGGAACACTCCTTGAAATTCATGCAGCGACGCTGACGGCCGTTTCGCCGACCAGCGTCCCGAAAACCGATGCGCCCTGCTCGGCCGGCGCGGCCGCCGCGCGGAACACGCCGAACAGTTCGCGCCCGAAACCCGTTTCGTTGTCGGCCTGGTGCAGCGGCTGCGCGACCGGGCGCGCCTGCCACTCGGCGTCGTCGACCTCGATGTCGAGGATGCCGGCTTCCGCGTCGATCACGAGCGTGTCGCCCGTCTTCACCTTGCCGAGCGGGCCGGCCAGCAGCGCTTCCGGCGACACGTGGATCACGGCCGGCACCTTGCCCGACGCGCCCGACATGCGGCCGTCGGTGACGAGCGCGACATGGAAGCCCTGATCCTGCAGCACGCCGAGCAGCGGCGTCAAACGATGCAGCTCGGGCATCCCGTTCGCGCGCGCGCCCTGGAAGCGCACGACCGCGACGAAATCGCGCTTCAGCTCGCCGCGATCGAAGGCCTCCTGCACGGCTTCCTGCGAATCGAACACGATCGCGGGCGCCGTCACCTTGCGGTGCTCGGGCGCGACCGCCGAGATCTTGATCACGCCGCGGCCGAGCCGGCCCTGCATCAGGCGCAGGCCGCCGTCCGGCTGGAACGGGTCGCGAATGCCGCGCAGCACCTTCGTGTCGTGGCTCTCGGCCGTGCCGTCGACCCACGTCAGCTTGCCGTCGATCAGCTTCGGCTCCTTCGTGTAGTGCGACAGGCCCTTGCCCGCCACGGTCGTCACGTCTTCGTGCAGCAGCCCGCCCTCGAGCAGGTTGCGCACCAGGAACGCGACGCCGCCCGCCGCGTGGAAGTGGTTCACGTCGGCCTTGCCGTTCGGGTAGATCTTCGCGAGCAGCGGCACGACCGCCGACAGCTCGTCGAAATCGTTCCAGTCGATCAGGATGCCGGCCGCGCGCGCGATCGCGACGAGGTGCAGCGTGTGGTTGGTCGAGCCGCCCGTCGCGAGCAACGCGACGATCCCGTTGACGATCGCCTTCTCGTCGATCACGTGGCCGATCGGCGTGTAGTGGCCGCGCTCGACCGTCAGGTCGAGCACGCGGCGCGCGGCTTCGGCGGTCAGCGCGTCGCGCAGCGGCGTGTGCGGATGGACGAACGCCGACCCCGGCAGGTGCAGGCCCATCAGCTCCATCAGCATCTGGTTGCTGTTCGCGGTGCCGTAGAACGTGCAGGTGCCGTGGCCGTGATATGCCGCCGATTCCGCTTCGAGCAGCGCGTCGCGGCCGACCTGGCCGGTCGCGAACTGCTGGCGGATCTTCGCCTTGTCGTCGTTCGACAGGCCGCTCGTCATCGGGCCGGCCGGCACGAAGATGGTCGGCAGGTGGCCGAACTGCAGCGCGCCGATCAGGAGGCCCGGCACGATCTTGTCGCAGATGCCGAGGCAGAGCGCCGCGTCGAACATGTTGTGGGTGAGCGCGATCGCGGTGCCCATCGCGATCGCCTCGCGCGAGAACAGCGACAGCTCCATGCCCGGGTTGCCCTGCGTGACGCCGTCGCACATCGCCGGCACGCCGCCCGCGAACTGCGCGACGCCGCCGTTCTCGCGCGCGGCGGCCTTGATGATGTCGGGGAAATCCTTGTACGGCGCGTGCGCGGACAGCATCTCGTTGTACGAGGACACGATGCCGATGTTCGGCTCGCGGATCGCCTTGATCTGGAACTTGTCGCTGCCTTCGAGACCCGCGAAGCCGTGCGCGAGGTTCGCGCACGACAGCGCGCCGCGCGCCGGGAACTTGCCTTGCGCGCCGTCGATGCGCTGCAGATAGGCGGAACGGGTCGATTGGCTGCGGGCGATCACGCGATCGGTGACTTTCGCCAGGGTGGGGTGCAGCGACGTCATGCTGGGCGCTCCTGTATGCCGGACGGACACCGGCGGTTGGAATCGTGGGGACGGTCGAGTGCATCGAACGAACGAAGTCAGTCTAGTAGAAAAACTACACGCGCGCAATGCGGATCAGCATACGCACAACTCACACCCCCGCCACCAGCAAGGCTTTCCTAGTGAAAACCCTAATCAGCGGCATCGCCCACTGCAGAAATTGCCGACGATAGAGCTAGCATTTTCATGTAGATTTTCTACAATTCGATTGCGATACACTCGCTCATCCGAACCCGATTTCCATCCGCCGTCCCATGCTGCCTCGCATTGAAGCGATCCGCGCCGACCTGCGCCCGTCCGAGCGCAAGCTCGCCGACTACATCCTCGCCGCGCCGCGCGAGGTGCTCGACCTCGCGATGACCGAGCTGTCGACCCGCGCGGGCGTCAGCCAGCCGACCATCGCGCGCTTCTGCCAGGCGCTCGGCTGCAGCGGCTTTCGCGAATTCAAGATCCGGCTCGCGCAGAGCGTCGCGCCGGGCGTGTCTTCCGTGTATCGCGACGTCGAGCCCGACGAGCCCGCGCCCGGCATCATCGGCAAGGTGTTCGACCGCACGATCGGCGCGCTGATCGAGGTGCGCAACAGCCTGTCGGCCGGCAGCGTCGCCGACGCGATCGCGCTGCTGTCGAACGCGTCGCGCATCGAGTTCTACGGCGCCGGCGGCTCCGGCATCGCCGCGCAGGACATCCAGCACAAGTTCTTCCGGCTCGGCGTGCCGAGCGTCGCGTATTCGGACCCGCACACGTTCTCGATGTCGTCGGCGCTGCTCGGGCCGCACGACGTCGTCGTCGCGATCTCGAACACCGGCCGCACGCGCGACATCGTCGAAGCCGCGCGCTCCGCGCTCGCGTGCGGCGCGAAGGTCGTCGCGATCACGCAGAGCCATTCGCCGCTCGCGAAGCTCGCGACGGTGAGCCTCGCGTCGAACGTCGCGGAGGAAACCGACGTGTTCTCGCCGATGACGTCGCGCATGTCCCATCTCGCGATCGGGGATATCCTCGCGGTCGGCGTCGCGCTGTCGCGCGGGCCCGCATTGATGGAGCGCGTCGGCCGCGCGAAGGAAGCGATCACGCGCCGCCGGATCGACGACGGCACGAAGGATTGACCCACGCACGGCGCCCCGCCGGCGCATGAGCGATGCAGAACCGACGCGCGGTCCGGCGCGTCAGCCAACACCCGACGCGCACGTAAACGAAGAACGGCGCCCCGAGGGGCGCCGTTGCGCATGGGTCGGTGCAGCCAACCGGCCGCTCAGCTCAGAACGGCTTGATCACGACCAGCGCGACCGCCACGAGCATGCCCAGCACCGGCAGTTCGTTGAACACGCGATACCACTTGTCGGTGCGACGGTTCTCGCCGCGCTCGAACACCTTCAGCAGATGCCCGCAATACGCGTGGTAGATGACGAGCAGCAGCACCACCGTCACCTTCGCATGGATCCAGCCCTGCCCCTGGCCGATGCCGATCACGAGCCACAGCCACAGCCCGCATGCGAGCGCCGGCACGGCGATCATCGTCATGAAGCGGAACAGCTTGCGCGCCATCAGCAGCAGGCGCCGCACCGCAGCCGGATCGGTCTCCATGGCCAGGTTCACGTAGATGCGCGGCAGGTAGAACAGTCCCGCGAACCACGCGGCGATCAGAACGATATGGAACGTCTTGACCCAGAGCATTGCCATCGGTTGTGCGCCTCGCTTTACTGGCGGCCTTCGCCGTGCCCGAGCACGACGTACTTCAGCGACGTGAGCCCTTCCAGGCCGACGGGGCCGCGTGCGTGCAGCTTGTCGTTCGAGATGCCGATTTCCGCGCCGAGGCCGAATTCGAAGCCGTCCGCGAAGCGCGTCGACGCGTTGACCATCACGCTCGCCGAATCGACTTCGCGCAGGAAGCGCATCGCGCGGTCGTGATCCTCGGTGACGATCGCATCGGTGTGGTGCGAGCCGTAATGATTGATGTGCTCGATCGCGGCGTCGAGGCCGTCGACGACCTTGATCGCCAGCACCGGCGCGAGATATTCGGTGTGCCAGTCTTCGTCGGTCGCGTCGACGAGCGGACCGACGCCCGCCTCGGCGAGCACCGCGCGCGCGGCTGCATCGACGCGCAGCTCGACCTGCTTGTCGCGATACAGCTTGCCGAGCGGCGGCAGCAGCGCGGCCGCGATGCCGCCCGACACGAGCAGCGTTTCCATCGTGTTGCAGGTGCCGTAGCGGTGCGTCTTCGCGTTGTCGCACACCGTCAGTGCCTTGGCGAGATCGGCGCGATCGTCGACGTACACGTGGCAGATGCCGTCGAGGTGCTTGATCATCGGCACGCGCGCCTCGTTGATCAGCCGCTCGATCAGGCTCTTGCCGCCGCGCGGCACGATCACGTCGACGTATTCGGTCATCGTGATCAGCTTGCCGACCGCCGCGCGATCGGCGGTCGCGACGACCTGCACCGCGTCCTGCGGCAGGCCGGCCGCCTCGAGCCCTTCGCCGATCAGCTTCGCGAGCGCCGCGTTCGATTCGAGCGCCTCGGAGCCGCCGCGCAGGATCGTCGCGTTGCCCGACTTCAGGCACAGCGCGGCCGCGTCGATCGTCACGTTCGGACGCGACTCGTAGATGATGCCGAT
Organism: Burkholderia sp. BCC1988; assembly: GCF_905339895.1. Taxonomy (NCBI): domain Bacteria; kingdom Pseudomonadati; phylum Pseudomonadota; class Betaproteobacteria; order Burkholderiales; family Burkholderiaceae; genus Burkholderia; species Burkholderia sp. BCC1988. The sequence goes on along the minus strand of NZ_CAJPHA010000003.1, from coordinate 119,448 downwards.
CACGCCGAGCGGCACGCGCATCTGGCCGACCTGGATCCCGCTCGGGCGGTACTTGAGATTGCCGATCTCGCCGATCGGATCGGCCAGCGACGCGACCTGGCGCAGACCTTCGACCATCGTGTTCAGCGCCTTGTCCGACAGCGTCAGGCGGTCGATGAACGCCGCATCGAGCCCCTTTTCGCGGGCACGGGCGACGTCGCGCGCATTCGCGTCCTTCAGCGCCTGCGCGTCGCGCTCGATCGCGCGGGCCACGGCGTCGAGCGCCGCGTTCTTCGCCGCCGTGCTGGCGCGCGCCATCGCGCGGGAAGCGTGCCGGGCACGGCGGCCCAGGTCCGTCATGTACTGGTCGATATCCATCGTGTGACTCGAGAAGCGAGCCGCTTGGCGCGGCATGAATTCGTGGAGAAGCGTGAGGCGCGGCGGCAGGAAGGCCGCGCCGGCTATCGAAATATTGTAAGCGGGTTGCGATGCGTGCGCTGAAGGCCCGGACGGGGCTTAACGCCGCACGCGACCCGCGGTCGGCGGTCGTTCGCCGCGCGCGCCCGCCACCGTCATCGCGAGCTGGAACAGGCCGTCCCACGGATCGGGCGGCGGCTCGTCCTGCGTGCGGCGGCCCGGCGTGACGGCCGACAGCCCCTTCACCTGCCGGTCGAGCTTCGCGGCGAACGCGAGCGCCTTCTCGAGCACGCCTTCCGACACGCGGTTCAGCGCGGGGCCGATCAGCCGCTCGCGCGGCCCCCACACGCGGTTCTCGCGCAGCAGCGTGGCCAGCGGCTTGCCGGCCGTCGTGCCGCGCTTGATCCGCAGCAGCGTGCGCAGTTCCTCGACGACGGCCCACATCACGAGCACGATCGCCTCGCCCTCGCCCTTCAGCCCGTCGATCATCCGCGCAAGCCGCGCGGCGTCGCCCGCGAGCATCGCCTCGTTCAGCTTGAACACGTCGTAGCGCGCGACGTTCAACACCGCGTCGTGCACCTGCTCGAACGTCAGCACGCCCTGCGGATAGAGCAGCCCGAGCTTCTGGATTTCCTGGTGCGCGGCGAGCAGGTTGCCCTCGACGCGCTCCGCGATGAACTGCAGCGCGCGCCGGCCGTCGTCGCCGGGCGCGACGCGCTGGCCCTGCATCGACAGACGCTGGCCGATCCAGTTCGGCAGCTGCGCGCGGTCGACCGGATCGATCTTCAGCGCGACGCCGCCGTTCTGCAGCGCGGTAAACCACGCGGATTTCTGCGTGGCCGCGTCGAGGCGCGGCAACGTGACGAGCATCAGCGCATCGGGGTTCGGTGCGGCCGCGAGCGTCTTCAGCGCGTCGGCGCCTTCCTTGCCGGGCTTGCCCGACGGAATGCGCAGCTCGATCAGCTGACGCTCGCCGAACAGCGACATCGCCTGGGTCGCGCCGAGCAGCACGCTCCAGTCGAAACCGCGCTCGACCGTGTGCACCGAACGCTCGGTGAAGCCGGCCGCGCGCGCGGCCGCACGAATGCGGTCGCACGCTTCCTGCGCGAGTAGCGGCTCGTCGCCGTAGACGGTGTAGAGCCCGGCCATCCCCTTCGCGAGGTGCGGCTCCAGCGCATCAAGTCGCAATTGCATCGATACGTGCGCCGGCGATCAGAGCGGCGGCGGCGGCAGCGGTGCGCCCGGTGCAACGCCCGGCACCACGTCTTCCGGCGCCGGCGTCAGCGAGTGGACGATCGCGAGACGCCGCATCAGCTGGTCGACCGCGTCGTTCTCCATGTCGCCGTACAGGATCTCGGCTTCCTGCGCCTTCGCGTTCGTGTACTGGTCGCTGTACGTCATCGCGCGGTTCAGCGCGATCGCGCTCGGCGGGATCAGCACGGTGCCGTCCTTGCTCGTCAGCGTGTAGTTCAGCGTATAGAACAGCGCGTATTCCTGCGCCGAGCCGTACTTGTTGAGCGTCAGCGTGTTCTGCCCACGCGACTCCCACATGCGCAGCACGGCATCGGCGTCGTCCGCCGACTTGACGATCTTCGTGTCGCTGCCGGCCTCGACGAGGCGCACCAGGCGCGCCTCGACGGGCGCCGGCGCGCCGGCCACCAGCAGGCGCTTGAACGCGTAGTCCTGCTGGCCGCGCAACTGGAAACCGCATGCCGACAGCGCGAGCGCGCTGCCGACGGCGAGCATCAAAAACGATCTGCGGATCACCTTCGCTCCTTCTGTGTGCGCCCGGCGGCCAACGGCCGTCAGACGACGATGTTCACGAGGCGGCCCGGCACGACGACGATCTTCTTCGCCGGTTTGCCGTCGCTGAACTTCGCGAATGCTTCGTCGGCCACCGCCGCCGCTTCGATCGCCTCGCGGCTCGCGTCCTTCGCGACCTTCAGCGCGCCGCGCACCTTGCCGTTCACCTGCAGCACGAGTTCGATCTCGGCCTGCTCGAGCGCGGCCTCGTCGACCTTCGGCCAGGGGGCGTCGAGCAGCGGGCCGAATTCGTCCGCGTAGCCGAGCGCCTTCCACAGTTCGAACGTGACGTGCGGCACGACCGGGTACAGCACGCGCAGCAGCACGCCGTACGTCTCGCGCAGCACGCCGGGCGTCGCGCCCTTCGCGCCGTCGATCGCGTTCAGCATCTTCATCGCGGCCGACACGACCGTGTTGTACTGCAGGCGCTGGTAGTCGAAATCGGCCTGCTTCAGCACGCTGTAGATCTCGCGGCGCAGCGCCTTGTCGGCATCGCCGAGCGCGGCCGCGTCGAAGCCCGCGCGCGCGGCGAGCGCTTCGCGGTTCGTCGCGCCGAAGCTCCACACGCGGCGCAGGAAGCGGCTCGCGCCTTCGACGCCCGCGCCCGACCATTCGAGCTGCTGCTCGGGCGGTGCGGCGAACATCGTGAACAGACGCGCGGTATCGGCGCCGTACTGGTCGATCAGCACCTGAGGATCGACGCCGTTGTTCTTCGACTTCGACATCTTCTCGATGCCGCCGAGCACGACCGGCTGGCCGTCGGCGTTCAGCGTCGCGCCGACCGGGCGGCCCTTCTCGTCGAACGCGACGGTCACGTCGGCCGGGTTGTACCAGGTCTTCTTGCCCGATGCGTCTTCGCGGTAGAACGTCTCGTTCAGCACCATGCCCTGCGTCAGCAGGTTCTTCGCCGGCTCGCCGAACTTCACGAGGCCGAGGTCGCGCATCACCTTGGTCCAGAAGCGCGAATACAGCAAGTGCAGGATCGCGTGCTCGATGCCGCCGATGTATTGATCCATCGGCATCCAGTAATCGGTGCGCGCGTCGACCATCGTCTCGGCGTCCGGCGCCGTGTAGCGCGAGAAGTACCACGACGAATCGACGAAGGTGTCCATCGTGTCGGTTTCACGCTTCGCGGCCGCGCCGCACTTCGGGCACGAACAGTTCAGGAACGCTTCCGACTTCGCGAGCGGGTTGCCCGAGCCGTCCGGCACGAGATCTTCCGGCAGCACGACCGGCAGGTCCTGCTCCGGCACCGGCACGTCGCCGCACGACGGGCAGTGGATGATCGGGATCGGCGTGCCCCAGTAGCGCTGGCGCGACACGCCCCAGTCGCGCAGGCGCCACGTGACCTGCTTGTCGCCGAAGCCGCCGGCCTTCAGGTCGGCCGCGATCGCGTCGACCGCCGCGCCGTACGCGAGGCCGTCGTACTTGCCGCTGTTGATGCAGGTCGCGACTTCCTTGTCGCCGTACCACTCCTGCCATGCGTCGAGCGAGTACGTCTGGCCTTCGGCCGCGATCACCTGCTTGATCGGCAGGTCGTATTTCTTCGCGAATGCGAAATCGCGCTCGTCGTGCGCCGGCACGCCCATCACCGCGCCTTCGCCATAGCTCATCAGCACGTAGTTGCCGATCCACACCTCGACCGGCTCGCCCGTCAGCGGGTGCTTGACCGAGAAGCCCGTCGCGACGCCCTTCTTTTCCATCGTCGCGACATCGGCCTCGGCGACGCCGCCGCGCTTGCATTCGTCGATGAACGCCTGCAGTTCCGGCTTGCCCTGCGCGAGGCGCGTGGCGAGCGGGTGCTCGGCCGCGATCGCGCAGAACGTGACGCCCATGATCGTGTCGGCACGCGTCGTGAACACGCGCAGCAGCTTCTGCTCGCCGTCGAGTTCGTACGGGAAGCCGAAGTTCACGCCGAAGCTCTTGCCGATCCAGTTCTGCTGCATGATCTTCACGCGCTCGGGCCAGCCGAGGCCGTCGAGGTCGTTCAGCAGCTCATCCGCGTACTGCGTGATCCGCAGGTAGTACATCGGGATCTCGCGCTTCTCGACGAGCGCGCCCGAACGCCAGCCGCGGCCGTCGATCACCTGCTCGTTCGCGAGCACGGTCTGGTCGACCGGGTCCCAGTTCACGGTGCCCGTCTTCTTGTACGCGATGCCCTTCTCGAGCATCTTCAGGAACAGCCACTGGTTCCACTTGTAGTAGTCGGGCTTGCACGTCGCGATCTCGCGCGACCAGTCGATCGCGAGGCCCATCGACTGCATCTGGCCCTTCATGTAGTCGATGTTGTCGTAGGTCCACTTCGCGGGCGGCACGCCGTTCGCCATCGCGGCGTTCTCGGCCGGCATCCCGAACGCGTCCCAGCCCATCGGCATCAGCGTGTTGTAGCCGTTCATCCGCAGATAGCGGTACATCACGTCGTTGATCGTGTAGTTGCGCACGTGACCCATGTGCAGCTTGCCGGACGGGTACGGCAGCATCGACACGCAGTAGAACTTCGGCTTCTGCGAATCTTCCTTCGTCTTGTAGGCATCGGCTGCGCGCCAGTCGCCCTGAGCGGCGGCTTCGACGTCGGCGGGTACGTATCTCTCGTGCATGGTGTGGTTCGGACTAGGCTTTAAGCGGCGCGCCACGAGGCGGGCACGCGGAAGTGGACGAAATCGGGCAGCCCGGCGGCGGGGGCAGGCTCACGGTTCTCGTGCCTGCCTCATGATCCGGATATTCGCCGGATAACCCGGAGGGTCTCCAGGTTACCCGGCGAAACCCTGCCAACCGGGCGAAAACGACGATTATACCGTTCGTGGCGGGCGGTACGGCCGGTCTCGCCGGCCGGCCCGCATTCTTGCCTGCGGGACGACACGGATGGCGCGGATGGCGCGAGCGCCCGGTGCGTCAGCCGGTCAGCCGGTCAGCCGGTCGCGCCCGCGGCGGCCGGCGCGGCGGCGCCCGCCGGCGGCACGTCGGTCACGAAGCCGATCCGCGTGAGCCCGGCGGCCTGCGCGGCGCCCATCACCTGCGCGATCACGTCGTAGCGGGTCGCGCGCGAGGCGCGCAGCCGCAGCTCGGGCGGCGCGGCGCCCGCGGCGGCGGCCCGGAAGCGCGCCGGCAGCGCGTCGAGTGCGACGGGCGCGTCGTCCCAGTAGAGCTTGCCGGCGTCGTCGATCGACAGCGTGACCGACTGCGGCGTGTCGCGCGCGACGCCGGCCGCGACCTTCGGCAGGTCGAGCCGGATCGCGTGCGTCATCAGCGGCGCGGTGATGATGAAGATGACGAGCAGCACGAGCATCACGTCGATCAGCGGCGTCATGTTGATCTCCGCCATCGGCGCGGACGTCTTGTGGTGCTCCAGCCCGCCGAATGCCATGGTCGTTCCTCCCGGCCGCGCGTCAGGCGCCCTGCGCGCACACGAATACGTGCAGGTCGCGCGCGAAGCCGTCGAGTTCCTCGGCGAGCTGGCGCACGAGCCGCCCGAGGATGTTGTAGGCGAGCACCGCGGGGATCGCGACGACGAGCCCGAACGCGGTCATGATCAGCGCCTCGCCGACCGGCCCCGCGACGTTCTCGATCTGCGCCTGCCCGCTCGCGGCGATGCTGCCGAGCGCGTGGTAGATGCCCCAGACGGTGCCAAGCAGCCCGACGAACGGCGCGGTGCTGCCGATCGACGCGAGCAGCACCTGGCCGAACTCGAGACGCCGCTGCGAGCGCAGCATTGCGTGACGCAGCGCGCGCAGCACGCGTTCGCTGCGCTCGACACGCGCGGCGAGCGCGGCCGGATCGTGTTCGTCGGCCGCATCGCGCGCGGCTTCGGCGAGCGGCACGAACACGCGCTCGCGATCGGTGCCGGCGAGCGCGGCGATGCCCGCGTCGAGCGACGGCGCGCGCCAGAACGCGGCGAGCGCGCGCGGCCCCTGCCGCTTCGCGCGGACCAGCAGCCAGGCTTTCATGAGGAGGAAGCACCAGCTGGCGACGGACATCGCCAGCAGCACGTAGGCGACGGCGTGCGTGATCGCATCGCCGCTTTCGAGGTAGTGGACAACGCCGGTGGGAATCGCCATCGGAGTTTCCCCGTGAGGGTCAGCGCAGGCCGAGCACGTCCTGCATGTCGAACAGGCCGGCGCCGCGCGCCGACAGGAAGCGGACCGCACGCAGCGCGCCCTGCGCGTACGACACGCGGCTCGACGACTTGTGCGTGATCTCGATCCGTTCGCCGATCCCGGCGAACAGCACGGTGTGATCGCCGACGATGTCGCCGCCGCGCACGGCCGCGAAGCCGATCGTCGACGGGTCGCGTTCGCCCGTCACGCCCTGGCGGCCGTACACCGCGCAGTCGTCGAGCGAGCGCCCGAGTGCGCCGGCCACGGCCTCGCCCATCATCAGCGCGGTGCCCGACGGCGCGTCGACCTTGTGGCGGTGGTGCGCCTCGATGATCTCGATGTCGTAGCCGTGCGAGAAATGCTTCGCCGCGAATTCGAGCAGCTTCAGCGTGACGTTCACGCCGACGCTCATGTTCGCCGCGAACACGATGCCGATCTTGCCTGCCGCGGCCTGCAGCTCGGCCTTCTGCTCGGCGGTGAAGCCGGTCGTGCCGATCACGAGCTTCACGTCGTGGCGCAGCGCGGCCGCGACGTGCGCGATCGTGCCTTCCGGCCGCGTGAAGTCGATCAGGTAGTCGGCCTGCGCGAACACGGCGTCGAGGTCGTCGGTCAGCTTGATCCCGGTTTCCTTGCCGAGAAACGCGCCCGCGTCCTGGCCGAGGAACGGCGAATCGGCGCGGTCGAGCGCGCCGACGAGCTGCGCGTCGGAATCGTTGAGAACGGCTTCGATCAGCATCCGGCCCATACGGCCCGATGCACCGGCAATCGCAATCTTCATGGCTTTCTACACGACAGGTCTAAAGGCGGGCGGCGCATGCCGCCCTGTTTCCGCACGCCGGCCGCTTACTGGGCCGGCGCGGTGAGCGGCTGGTTCTGCAGGTTGTCCGAGCCTTGCGGGCCGACCGGCGGCGACGCCTCGTTCGACGCGTTCGGCTGCGGCGGGCGATGGAACTGGAACTGCGGCTGGATCGCCGGCGCGGCGCCCGGCGGCTGGCCGCCCGGCACCGGCGCGCCGCCCGAGGCCTGCGCCGACGGCGTGAAGCGGCGGGCGGTCGTGCCCTGCCCGGACACCTGGTTGGTCGCGCGGTTCGCCGCGCGCGCCGCCTGGGCATTCGCATCCTGGTCGACCGCCGCGCCGGAAACCGGCTCGACGGACGGGCTCGCGGCAGCGGTCGCCTGCGCGGCGCTCGCCGCAGCCGCGGCAGCGGCGGCTTCGGACGCCTTCTTCGCCGCGGCCGCGGCCTTCGCCTTCTTGCCGCCGCGATCGCCGTCGATATCGGCCAGCAGGTCGAGTTCGGACGGCAGGTTGTCGGCGCCCGTCCAGCTCGCGAGGCGATCGCCCGCGAACGTCAGCACGAGGTCGCGCTGCTGGACGACGGACGTCGAGCCGCGCTTGAAGTAAAAGAGGTAATCCCAGCGGTCGGCATGGAACATGTCCGACAGCAGCGGCGTGCCGAGCAACGCGCGCACCTGCTCGCGCGTCATTCCGGCCTGCAGCTGCGCGGCCTTCTCCTGCGACACGAAGTTGCCCTGCACGACAGTGATCCGATAGGGCGTGATGCTCTGCGCGATGCGCTGCGTCACGCTGTCGTACGACGAACAACCAGCCAGCGCGGCAACGGCGGCGGCAGCGATGATGGCACTCCGCATGCGACTCCTCTGATAGTGCGAAAGGGATTCCGGGAACATTTCCGTCACCGAGCTGGCCCGCGTCGCGGGTCGCGCGTGTTTCTGGAACGGCGAAAAGCCGGTAACATTGAAGCCCTGCATTGTACTCTAGGGATGCCTAGCCATGACCAATCCGACGGATCTCAAGAATATCGGGCTAAAGGCCACCCTACCGCGCCTCAAGATTCTCGAGATCTTCCAGCAAAGCCCGGTGCGTCACCTGACGGCCGAAGATGTCTACCGCAACCTGCTCAACGAGCAGCTCGACATCGGGCTCGCCACCGTTTACCGCGTGCTGACGCAGTTCGAGCAGGCCGGCCTGCTCACGCGCAGCAACTTCGAATCCGGCAAGGCCGTGTTCGAGCTCAATGAAGGTTCGCACCACGATCACCTCGTCTGCCTCGATTGCGGCCGCGTCGAGGAATTCTTCGATGCCGAGATCGAAGGCCGCCAGCAAGCGATCGCCAAGGAACGCGGCTTCCGGCTCCAGGAACACTCGCTCGCGATGTACGGCTCCTGCACGACCGAGAACTGCCCGCACCGCAAGCACTGATCCGCACCCTGCGCGCACGCGCGACGGCCCGGCCGGCAGCTCGCCGCCCGGGCCGTGTTGTTTTCGGGATGGAAAAACGGCCCGCACGTCGCGTGCGGGCCGGATCGGAACGTTTTCGGTCGATCGTGCGGGACGAGGCGCCGCGTGTCGCCGGCGCGCGGCGCTCGATCCACTCGAATCCGCTCAACCCCTGACCCTACCTTCGCGCGTCAGGCCGTGCTCGCGCACGCCGGCTCGAACTCGAGCGCCCACGCGTCGTCGAGCGGAATCTCGTCGCAGTTCGGCTGCGGGCCGCCACGGTCGACGATCACGAAGTCGCTGACCGCGTCGAGCGCGAGCAGCGGATGGTGCCAGACGCCCTTCGCGTAGTTCACGCCCTGCCAGCCTTCAGCGAGGAACGCGCGCATCGCGTCGGGCCGGAACTCGCCGGCCGGCGCGACGACGATCGCATAGCGCGACACGGCCGCCAGCGGGATGAACGCCTGGCTGCCGTGCGGATGGCGCTCCATCAGCGTGATCGCCACCGGCAGCGCGCGCGGCTGCGCACGAAACACGCTGACGAGCGGCCGGCCGCCGTCCGCGCAGACGTCGATCGTCGCGAGATCGTGGAAGCGCTCGGTCGTGCCGCCGTTGATCGGGAAGTGCCGCGCGCCTTCGAGCGCGATCACGTCGCCGAACGGCGCGAAGGCCTCGCGGGTCAGGCGCTCGACGCGCAGGATGTGTGGTCCGCTCATGCCGATGCCCTCCTTCAAGCCGGCTCGCCCCACAGACGCAGGCGCGACACGCCGCCATCCGGGAAGATGTTGAAGCGCACGTGCGTGACGGGGCCGAGCGCCGCGAGCTGGTCGAACGTATGCACGTGGTCCATCTGCAGCTTCTGCTCGCCGAGCAGTTCGGCCCAGAACATCGCCTGCGTGACGAGCGAATCGTCGGTGCCGCCGGCGACGTGCGCGGCCTGCAGCGAACAGCGGTCGGGGAAGTTGCCCTTGAAGAACGCCGTATCGACCTCGACGCGCCGGATGATGCCCGGCCGCGCCAGCGCGACGATCGCCCAGTCGTTGCCGGGCTCGCGGCGGCGCCGCGTTTCCCAGCCGTCACCCATGTTCGCGCCGCGCCCCGGCATCAGCATCTGCGAGGCCGAACCGAAGTGCTGGTTGTTCGCGGCCACCAGGTAGCCGCCGTTCTCGATCGCCGCGAGATCGACGAGTTCGCCCGCCGGCACGTGGCGCCAGTCGCGCTGCGGCTGGCCGTACACGCGCAGCCGCGCGAGCCCGCCGTCCGGATACAGGTTCACGCGCAGGTGCGTGACCGGCTGCGCATCGTCGACGCTCACGTAGTGATGCGAATTGCCCTGCAGCGTCGTCGCGGGGACGATCGTGCGCCATTCGGTGTCGTCCGGCGGCGTGTCGCCGTCCACCGCACAGGCCTCGATCGACGCGGCCGGCGGAAAGTTGCCGGTGAAGTGGCTCGTATCGAGATCGACGCCGTAGATCACGCCCGGCCGCGCGAGCCGGACCACGCAGAAGTCGTGGCCGGTGGTGCGCTTGCGGCGCGTTTCCCAGCCGTCCATCCACTTGCCGTGGTCGTCGTACTTGCCGGGAATGAACACGGCCGGCTCGGGATTCAGCATGCGCTCCTTCGGCGCGAAGAATTCGTCGCTGGCGAAGAGCGCCTGCGCGCCCAGGCGCGGGTCGGCGAGGTTCATGTAGCGCCGCGTGAAAGCCGGCGCGTTCGGGTCGAGGATGGGGGCTGCCATGTCGTCTCCATTATTTTGGCAAGGACCGGCGCATCGTCGCGCCGGCCACGGGACATTCGTTCGCGCGAAGCAGCCCGGGAGGCCGCTTCGCGCGCGGGTGCGCTCAGAGCGCGTGGGCCTGGTCGCCGGCGACCGGCGCGGCGCTGCCGGTTTCGTCGGCCACGTAGCGCAGTTCGCGGTTCAGCACGCGCTTCGCACGGGCCCGGTCGATGTCGTTCTCCCACACGGCGACGACCACCGTCGCGACGCAGTTGCCGATCAGGTTGGTCAGCGCGCGGGCAATGCCGACGAACCAGTCGACCGGCAGGATCAGCACGAGGCCGAGCACCGGAATCGCGGGAATCGCCGACAGCGTCGCCGCGAGGATCACGATCGCCGAACCGGGAATCCCGTGCGCGCCCTTCGACGTGACGAGCGACACGAGCAGCACGACGATCAGGTCGTGCGTGGACAGCGGCGTGTTGGTGGCCTGCGCGATGAACAGCACCGCGAGCGTCAGGTAGATCGAGAAGCCGTCGAGGTTGAACGAATAGCCGGTCGGGATCACGAGGCCGACCGTCGAATCCTTGATGCCCATGTATTCGAGCTTGCTCATCACCTGCGGCAGCACCGCGTCCGACGACGCCGTGCCGAGCACGATCGACAGTTCCTCGCGCAGGTAGCGGATCAGCTTGAACACCGAGAAGCCCGCGAGACGCATCACCGCGCCGAGCACGACCGTGACGAACACGAAGCAGCTCAGGTAGAACACCGCGACGAGGTAGCCGAGCTGCTTGAGCGACGCGACGCCGTACTTGCCGGTCGTGAACGCGATCGCGCCGAGCACGCCGAGCGGCGCGAGCTTGATGATGAAGCCGATGATGCGGAAGAACACGTGCGACAGTTCCTCGATCAGCGAATTGACACGCTGCGCCTTGTCGCCGAGCAGCGACAGCGCCGAGCCGAACAGCACCGCGAACACGAGGATCTGCAGGATGTCGCCCTTCGCGAACGCGTCGATCGCGGTCTCGGGGATGATCTTCATCAGGTAGCCGGCCGTGTCCTTCAGGCTTTCGGCGTTCTTCGCGTACGTCGAGAGCGAGGCCGCGTCGAGCGAGCGCAGGTCGATGTTCATGCCGACGCCGGGGCGCGTGAGCCACGCGAGGACGAGCCCGATGCCGAGCGCAAGCGTCGTCATGATCTCGAAGTAGACGACCGCCTTCAGGCCGACCCGGCCGACCTTCTTCAGGTCGCCCGCATTGGCCATCCCGCTGACCACGACGCAGAACACGATCGGGCCGATGACCATCTTGATGAGCTTCAGGAAGCCGTCGCCGAGCGGCCTGAGCGACTCGGCGAAATGCGGGAAGAACGCGCCGAGCGCGACCCCCAGGATCAATGCGACGACTACCCGGCCAAACAGCGAATTGAGGAATTTCGACACGGCGCTCTCCCGATCCAACGGTTGCAGTTTCGTCTGTTCATACTGGTAAGACCAGTGATGTTATGGTGGATAGTAGGAAGCCGATATAGTCGAGTCAAGGACGGACAAAATAGGGATTTCCCGCCCCTGTGCCCCGCACCGTGCGGGGGCGGATCGTGGCTTTCCCGTAGGCCGGTCGTGCACCGCGCGCGTGCGGATTACAATGCCGGTCAGACCGGCCATCGTTCACATCATGAAAAACGTTCCGCACACCGTGACCGACGCCGCCATCGCGACGATCCGCGACCGGATCGAGGCAGGCGTGTATCCGGTCGGCAGCCTGCTGCCGGCCCAGCGCCAGCTCTCCGAGGAGCTGGAGATCAGCCGCGCGTCGCTGCGCGAGGCGCTGTCGACGCTCGAGGCGCTCGGGATGCTGCGCATCCGCGCCGGCAAGGGCGTGTACGTCGAAAGCGCGCAGGCGTCGGCCGCGCATCCGTGGCAATTCGCCGAGCAGTCGTCGCCGCCCGATACGTACCAGATGCGCTATGCGCTCGAAGGGTTCGCCGCGCGGATGGCGGCGCACGTCGTCAGCGACGACGACATCGCGTGGTTCGAGGACAACCTCGCCGACCTGCACGTCGCGCTGACCGACAGCGCGCTCGACGAAGCGTCGCAGCTCGACTTCGATTTCCACATGCGGATCATCCATCTCGCGGGCAACGCGGCGATCGAGTCGGTGCTGCGCAGCAGCGCCGACATCATGAAGGAAAGCCAGCGCATGCCGTTCTACCGGCGCGAGCTGCTGCTGTCGACGTGGCACGAGCACCGCGCGATCGTCGACGCGCTGATCGCCCGCGATGCGGCCGCGGCCGGCACCGCGATCGAGACGCACATCGCGAACGCCGCGCAGCGCGCGGGCATCTTCTTCCCGACGCCGGGCACCTGACGCAGCCGCCGGCCTACGGTCGCGGCCGGCGCGGCAGCGGTTCGCCGGTCGTACCGGTCATCCCCCCGAAGGAGCGCGATACGCGAGCGCGCGCTCGATGAACGCGCGCGCCGCGACGCTGCGGTATGCGCCCTTGCGCGTGAGCAGCGCGGCCGTGCGCGACGGCAGCGGCGGATCGAGTTCCAGCGCGCACAAGTCGCCGCTCTCGCGCGCGATCGCGTCGGGCAGCACCGTCGCGAGCCGCCCGCGGCGCACGAGTTCGAGCACCGCGCTCACCGTATTCGTCTCGATCGCGACCCTCGGCTGCACACCCTGCTCGATGAAATACCGGTCGATGCTCGCGCGCGTCGCGAACGCGCGGCTCAGCAGCACCAGCGGCTCGCCGGCGAGTTCGGCCGGGCTCACCGCGCGGCGGTGGCGGGCGAGGCGGTGCGCGCGGCCCGTCACCAGGGCGAGCGGTTCGTCCCACAGCGGCAGCGCGTCGATGTCGGGCGCGCGCGGCGGCATGAACGCGAAGCCCGCATCGAGACGGTCGTCGGCAAGCTGCGCCTCGATGCGCTCCTGCGACATCGCGTCGATCGTCAGCGCGACGTTCGGGAAATCCGCATGGAACGCATCGATCAGCGAGCCGCTCAGGTAGGCCGCGAAGGTCGGCATCATCGCGAGCCGCAGCGAGCCGCTGCCGAGATCGGCAACGTCGTGCAGCGCTCGCTGCCCGGTGTCGAGCTCGTGCAGCGCCGCGCGCGCGTGGCGCGCATAGACCTCGCCGAATTCGGTGAGCCGCACCGTGCGGCCCGAGCGGTCGAACAACGACACGCCGAGCGTGTCCTCCAGCTGGCGGACCTGCTGCGACAGCGTCGGCTGCGACACGTGCAGCGCATCGGCCGCGCGCGTGAAGCTGCGCTGCTCGGCGACGGCCAGGAAATAGCGGATGTGGCGGAGTAGCATGGCGGCCCGGGTATTGGTAGAACCAATGAATACCATAAGGATCCAGTCTTGGACGCTATGGTTTGGTTCCCGCATCATACGCACATCCGCTCCCGCGCACGCCGCCTGGCCGCCGCACCGGAGCGGCCCGCCCGGGCCCGCCCTCCCCCGCCCGCCGCACGACGTTGCGCCGCCGCCTCGACCGGGCGCCGGCCACGCGCCGCCCGGCGCGCATCGTCGATCCGCTGACGCCGGCCCCGATTTCCGCAACCCCGCGTTGCCGATGGCCCGCGCCGCCGGCCGGCACCGCTGCTTCTTTCGCGACCATGGAACCGCATCAAGACAACCATCCTCCCCTGACCCGCGCGATGACGCTGCTGTTCGCCTGCGCGTGCGGCATCGTCATCGGCAACATCTATTACGCGCAGCCGCTGCTCGCCGCGATCGCGCACAGCTTCGGCCGCCCGCCCGCCGAACTCGGCTATCTCGTCACGCTGACGCAGCTCGGCTATGCGGCGAGCCTGATGCTGATCGTCCCGCTCGGCGACGCGGTCAACCGCCACACGCTGATCGTGCGGCTGCTCGTGCTCAACGTGATCGCGCTGGCCGCCGTCGCGTTCAGCACGAACTTCACGATGTTCGTCGTCGCGAACATCGCGCTCGGCTTCGTCACCTGCTCGACGCAGCTGCTCGTGCCGTTCGCCGCGTCGCTCGCCGATGCGCGCACGCGCGGCCGCGCGGTCGGCACCGTGATGAGCGGGCTGCTGCTCGGCATCCTGCTCGCGCGCGTCGCGGCCGGCGCGATCGCCGACGGGTTCGGCTGGCGCGCGGTGTACGGCATCGCCGCGGCGATGATCCTCGCGCTGACCGGCGTGCTCGCGGTGAAGCTGCCGAAGGATCGCCGCCACGCGCGGCTCGACTACGCGGCGCTGATGCGCTCGCTGGTCGCGCTGCTGCGCGCGCAGCCGTTGATCGCGCTGCGCTCGGCCTACGGCGCGCTCGTGTTCGCGTGCTTCAGCCTGCTGTGGACCGGCCTCACGTTCCTGTTGAGCCAGCCGCCGTACAGCTATTCCGAAGGGCAGATCGGCCTGTTCGGGATCGTCGGCGCGGTGGGCGCGCTCGCGGCGACGTCGGCCGGCCGGCTCGTCGATCGCGGCCACGGCAACGCGGCGACCGGCCTGTTCGCGGCGGCCGTGCTCGCGTCGTTCGCGCTGATCGCGGCCGGCGCGCATTCGCTCGTCGCGCTGATCGCGGGGATCCTGCTGCTCGACGTCGGCGTGCAGGGCATGCACATCTCGAACCAGAGCGTGATCTATGCACTCGCGGGCCACGCGCGCAGCCGCGTGACGACGATCTACCTGACGAGCTACTTCGTCGGCGGCGCATGTGGATCGTTCGCGGCGAGCGTCGCGTACGGCATCGACGGCTGGCGCGGCGTGTGCATCGCGGGCGCGGCGCTCGCGGGCGTGCTGATCGCCCTGTGGCTCGCGTCGCAGCGGATCGGCGCGCGGCAAGTCACGCAATGATCCGGTTTCGCTCCGGCCAATGAAAAAGGCACGCTCCGCCAATCGCGGGCGTGCCTTCTTTGCCTTTTTGCCTTGCGCGCCGTCGCGCGCCATCAGCAGACGATCATGCCGCCGCGTCCGCGAAATCGATCAGCACCTTCATCGCGCGCTGCCGGTCGCCGGCCAGCTCGAACGCGCGATTCGCATCGCGCATCGGGAACACGCCCGTCACGGCCGGGCGCAGGTCGACGCGCTCGGCATTGATCAGTTGCACCGCGAGCGCGAATTCAGCATGGAAGCGGAACGAGCCGCAGATCGACAGCTCCTTCGCGACCACGACGTTCTGCGGCAGGCTGACGTCGCCGCCGAGCCCGAGCTGCACGACGACGCCGCGCGGCCGCATCACGTCGAGACCGTCGCGCAGCGCGCGCGCATTGCCCGAACACTCGATCATCACGTCGAACGTGCCCTTGTCGGCACCGTAGCGCGCGACCCAGCCGGTGTCGGCCGCCGCGTTGATCGTATGGTCGGCGCCGAGCGCGCGGGCGACCTCGAGCGGCGCATCGACCACGTCGGTCGCGACGATCTCCGCCGCGCCGTGCACCCGCGCCGCCGCGACCGCCAGCACGCCGATCGGCCCGCACCCCGACACGAGCACGCGCCGGCCGATCAGCGGGCCCGCGCGCGACACCGCATGCAGCCCGACCGCGAACGGCTCGGCGAGCGCCGCGAGCGACAGCGGCACATGGTCCGCCACCTTCACGCACTGCGCGGCATCGCACACGAGCGCGTTGCGAAACGCGCCCTGCACGTGCGGCATGCGCATCGCGCTGCCGTAGAAGCGCATGTCGAGACACTGGTTCGGCAGCCCTTCGAGGCAATAGCGGCACGCGCCGCACGGGCGGCTCGGATTCACCGCGACGCGATCGCCGACCTTCACCGACGTCACGTCCGGTGCGACCGCCGCCACCGTGCCGGCGACTTCATGGCCGAGCACCATCGGCTGCTGCAGCCGGATCGCGCCGAAGCCGCCGTGCCGGAAGTAATGGAGATCGGAGCCGCAGATGCCGCCCATCGCGACCTCGACACGCACCTGGCCCGGGCCGATCTCGCCCGCGTCCTGCTCCTCGAGCCGCAGGTCGTTCGGCCCGTGGATCACGAGACACATGCAACGCATACGCATGACAGCCTCCTCAGACGACCGGCGTGAGCAACGGCGCGCCGGCGAAGTGCGCGGCGAGGTTGTCGCGCACGAGCCAGCCCATCGCCTGACGCGTCTCGACGGTGCCGCTCGCATGATGCGGCTGCAGCAGCACGTTCGGCAACGCGAGGAAACGCGGGTCGATGCGCGGCTCGTTCCAGAACACGTCGAGCGCCGCGCCGGCGATCGCGCCGCGTTCGAGCGCGTCGAGCAGCGCGGGCTCGTCGACGGTCGTGCCGCGCGACACGTTCACCAGATAGCCGCGCGGGCCGAGCGCGTCGAGCACGCCCGCGTCGACGAGGTGGCGGGTCGACGCGCCGCCCGCCAGCGTGACGATCAGCACGTCGCACCAGCCGGCCAGTTCCGCCAGCCGGCCGAAGAAGCGATGCTGGCTGTCGTCGCGCGGCGCGACGTCGAAGTAGCCGAGTTCGACGTCGAAGCCCGACAGCCGGCGCGCGAGCGTCGAACCGATCCGGCCGAAGCCGACGATGCCGACGCGCTTGCCGTACAGGCGCGTGACGAGCGGCATGTCGCCGTCGGACCATGTGCCGGAGCGGACGTACGCGTCGCCGGCGCCGATCCGGCGCAGCAGCGCGAGCGTGAGGCCGATGCCGAGATCGGCGACGTCACCGGTCAGCACGTCGGGCGTGTTGGTCACGCGGATCCCGCGCTCGCGGGCGGCCGCGAGATCGATCGCATCGGTGCCGACGCCGTAGCACGCGATGATCTCGAGCTTCGGCAGCGCGGCGATCAACGCCGCGTCGGCGCCGAGGTCGCCGCGCGTCGCGATCGCGCGCACGCCGGCGCCGCGTTCGGCGAGGCATGCCGCGCGATCGGCGGCCTCCCACAACCGATGGACGTCGTAGCCGGTCGACAACCATGCGTCGTCCCACGGCTGGTAAGGGCCCGTCATCAGCAGCTCGGGCCGCCGGTTCGATTCGTGCGCCATCTGCGCTTGCTCCTGTCGAAAAGCGTTGAAAGTCGAATGCGTGCCGGGCCGCGTCGGCCGCCCCCCGGCCCGTTCATGCATGCCGTGCGAGCGATTCGGCGTCCGGGGCCGATTGCGCCTGCGCGGCGTCGAGCGGATCGTCGAGATCGCGGTTCAACGTCTCCGGCATCCGCGCGGTGGTGAACAGCGTGATCAGCGTCAGCAGCACCAGGTACGCGGCGATCGGCACCCATGCATGCACGCCCGCCGCATGGTCGCCGCCGTGCCGCGCGATCACGGTCGCGATGAGCGTCGCGCCGACGAGCGGGGCGATCCCGCCCGCGAGCACGGCCGACACTTCGCGCGAGAACGACACACCCATGTAGCGATGCCGCGCGCCGAACAGTTCGGGCAGCAGCGCGGCCTGCGCGCCGAGCATCCCCCAGTTCGCGAAGCCCTGCGCGATCGAGATCGCGATCACGCTCGCCACCACGTTCCCCTGGCTGAAGATCCACCACACCGGAAACGCGAGCGCGAGCTGCAGCCACGCGAACGTACGGTACACGCGCACGCGGCCGTAGCGATCGCTCAACCGCCCGGCCAGCGGCACCGTGCACGCGCCGACGGTCGCCGCGCACACCAGCGCGAGCGCGCCGATCGGTCCCTTCATCCCGATCACGCCGGCGAGATAGCTGACCGCGAGCGCCTGGTAGATCGACGAGCCGCCGTTCTCGGCCATCCGCAGGCCGATGCCGATCAGCAGCGTGCGCTTCGAATGCCGGACCGCGCTCTTCAGCGGATTCGCCGACACCTGCGCGCGCTTCTCGAGCCGCACGAAGGTCGGCGACTCGTGCAGCCGCACGCGCATGTAGAGCCCGACCGCGACGATCACCGCGCTGAACAGGAACGGCACGCGCCAGCCCCAGCCGTCCGTCACGCGCTCGAGGTTCGCGAGCAGCAGGAAATAGACGGCCGCCGCGAGCAGCGTGCCGAGCTGGATCCCGAGAAACGGCAGCGACGCATAGAAGCCGCGTTTGCCGGGCGGCGCGTATTCGGTCATCAGCACGGCCGCGCCGGCCTGCTCCGCGCCGGCACCCAGGCCCTGCAGGATGCGCAGCAGCACCAGCAGCGCCGGCGCCCAGTAGCCGGCGCTCGCATAGGTCGGCAGCACGCCGATCAGCGTGCTCGCGACGCCCATTAGCAGCACCGTCGCGGTCAGCACGAACTTGCGGCCGACGCGATCGCCGAGCACGCCGAACACCACGCCGCCGAGCGGGCGCACCGCGAAGCCGACGAAGTACGTGCCGAAGCTCGCGATCAGTCGCATCTCGGCGGTTTGCGCGGGAAAGAACAGCGGTCCGAAGACCAGCGCCGATGCGAGCGTGTACAGCGCGAAATCGTAGTATTCGAGCGCGCTGCCGAGCGAGCAGGTCCATGCCGCGCGGTTCAGCTGCTGCGTGTCGACGCCGCGACGCTCGGCGGCATCGGCCGGCGCGTCCGTGCCGGGCATTGCATCGCGCCGCGCGGGCGGCGGGGAAGTGCGATCCATCGTTGTCTCCTGTCTCCTGCGTTCCGTTCCGGAACCCGGCGCGAGACGCACCGGGATATCGGCCCGCTCGTGCGGCGGGCTCTTCTGGGCATTCGGATGCCGGCGCGAGCCGGCATTGGCCGGCATTGGCCGGCGCTCACCGGCGCAACGACGCTGCGCTCACGGCGCAAGCGCCGTCGCTCAGACGGCGCTGGCCAGCCCGCCGTCGACGAACAGCGTCTGACCGTTCACGAAATCGGATGCGGCCGACGCGAGGAAGATCGCCGCGCCGCACAGCTCGTCGACCTGCCCCCAGCGGCCGGCCGGCGTGCGCTTGCACAGCCAGTCGGAGAACGCCGCGTCGTCGACCAGCGCACGATTCAGTTCGGTCTCGAAATAGCCGGGCGCTAGGCCGTTCGCCTGGATGCCGTGGCGCGCCCAGTCGGCGCACATCCCTTTCGTCAGCATCCGCACCGCGCCCTTCGTCGCCGCATACGGCGCAATCGTCGGCCGGGCGAGCTCGCTCTGCACCGAGCAGATGTTGATGATCTTGCCGCGGCCGCGCGCGATCATGTGGCGCGCCACCGCCTGCGCGACGTTGAACACGCCGTCGAGGTTCACGCGCATCAGCGCGTGCCAGTCGTCCGGGTCGAATACGTCGAGCGGCGCGCGGCGCTGGATGCCCGCGTTGTTCACGAGGATGTCGATCGCGCCGACGCGCGCCTCGAAATCGTCGATCGCCGCGCGCACCTGCGCGTGCTCGGCGACGTCGAACACCGCGTAGTCGGCCGCGAAGCCTTCCTCGCGGAAATGGCGCGCGAGCGTCGCGGCCTTCTCCTCATTGCGATCGTTGATCACGATCGCCGCACCGGCCTCCGCGAGCCCGCGGGCGAGCGTCAGGCCGATCCCGCGTCCGGAACCCGTGATCAGTGCGCGGCGGCCATCCAGGCGGAACCGGTCAAGCGCGTTGTTCATGCATGTCTCCTCGTGCCATCGAGCCGACCGCCGGTCGCGGCCGGTCTCGCGTTGAGGGTATCTTCGGCGCTCGGCCGGGCGTCGCGCCAATGGTCTTTTTTGATCCGGTTATCATGAAATTTGATTACCGCCCACGGGGCTCGCCCACCATGGAACTCAAGCAATTGCGCGCCTTCGTCACGCTCGCGGAAGAACTGCATTTCGGGCGTGCCGCGCAGCGCCTGTTCATCGTGCAGTCCGCGCTGAGCATGCAGATCAAGGCGCTCGAGGAGGATCTGGGCGCACGCCTGTTCGAGCGCGACCGTCACAAGGTCGAGCTCAGCGATACGGGGCGCGTGTTCCTGCCCGAAGCGCGGGCGACGCTGCAGCAGGCCGCGCGCGCGGAGCAGATGGCGCGGCTGTCGAGCCGCGGCGAGATCGGCACGCTGCGCATCGCGTTCGTGTCGTCGGTGCTGCCGGCGCTGCTGCCGGCCGTGCTGCGAACGATGCGCGAGCGTTATCCGCTGATCGCGCTCGAACTGAAGGATTTGCCGACGCCCGACCAGATCGCCGCGCTGCGCGACCGGCGCATCGATTTCGGGATGATCCGGCTGCCGGCCGCGTATGCGGGCATTGACACGCGCGTGGTGCTCGAGGAAGGCTTCGTGGTCGCGCTGCCGCTCGACCACCCGCTCGCCGCGCACGACACGATTTCACCGTCCGCGTTGCGCGGCCAGCCCGCGTTCGTGCTCGCGCGCCGCTACGCGCCCGGCTTTCACGACGACATGCTGCTGGCACTGAGCCGCGCGGGCACGACACTCGAGATCGCGCAGGAGTTCGGGGAATTCACGACGATGCTCGCGCTCGTCGCGGCCGGCATGGGGATCGGGCTGATCCCGGCGGAAGCCGCGAGCGCGCTGCCGCCGAACGTGCTCGCGCGGCCGCTCGACCTGGCCGGCCACCGGACCGGCATCGGCCTCGCGTGGACCGACCTCGACAGCCCGCTGAAGCGCGCGTTCGTCGACGCGCTCGAGCAGGTGACGGCGAACGCCGCGCAATAAAAAACCCGGCCGGGAAAAATTCCGGGCCGGGCTCGTTCGCCACGCAGGCCGCCGTGCGGCGGCCGCGCGACGTGCGGGATTACTTCGCGTTCGCGAATGCGACTGCCGTATCCAGCATGCGGTTCGAGAAACCCCACTCGTTGTCGTACCAGCTCGACACCTTGACGAGGCGGCCCGACACCTTGGTCAGCGTTGCGTCGAACGTCGACGAAGCCGGGTTGTGGTTGAAGTCGATCGACACCAGCGGTGCGTCGTTGTAGCCGAGGATGCCCTTCAGCGCGCCTTCCGATGCTTCCTTCATGATCGCGTTGACTTCCTCGACCGTCGTGTCGCGCTTCGCGATGAACGACAGGTCGACGATCGACACGTTGATCGTCGGGACGCGGATCGCGTAGCCGTCGAGCTTGCCGTTCAGTTCCGGCAGCACGAGGCCGACGGCCGACGCAGCGCCCGTCTTGGTCGGGATCTGGCTGTGGGTGGCCGAACGCGCGCGACGCAGGTCTTCGTGGTAGACGTCCGTCAGCACCTGGTCGTTCGTGTACGCGTGGATCGTCGTCATCAGGCCGGTTTCGAGGCCGATCTTGTCGTTCAGCGGCTTGACGAGCGGCGCGAGGCAGTTCGTCGTGCACGATGCGTTCGAGATGACGGTGTGCTCGGCCTTCAGCACGTCGTGGTTCACGCCGTAGACGATCGTCGCGTCGACGTCCTTGCCGCCCGGCGCCGAGATGATGACCTTCTTCGCGCCGCCCTTCAGGTGCGCGCTCGCCTTTTCCTTCGTCGTGAAGAAGCCCGTGCATTCCATCACGACGTCGACGCCCAGCTCGCCCCACGGCAGTTCTGCCGGGTTGCGGTTCGCGAGCACGCGGATCTTGTCGCCGTTCACGACGAGGAAGTCGCCGTCGACCGACACTTCGCCCGGGAACTTGCCGTGCGCGGTGTCGTACTGGGTCAGGTGCGCGTTGGTCTTCGCATCGCCCAGGTCGTTGATCGCGACGATCTCGAGATCGTGCTTCTTGCCGTTTTCATAGAACGCGCGCAGCGTGTTGCGGCCGATACGGCCGTAGCCGTTGATTGCGACGCGAATCGTCATGGTCTATCTCCTGATGGCTGAAAAAATTCGTTTCGTGCAGCTTCACGGTGCGACGCGCGCGAGGTGTGGCGCGCGTCGCGAATGCTTTTAGGCCAGCACGGCCTTGGCGGTCTCGACGACGTGCTCGACGGTGAAGCCGAAGTACTTGAACAGCACGCCGGCCGGCGCCGATTCGCCGAACGTGTCGATCCCGACGACGCCGCCTTCGAGGCCGACGTACTTGTGCCAGAACGCGGTCACGCCCGCTTCGATCGCGACGCGGCGCACGCCGTGCGGCAGCACGCGTTCGCGGTATTCGGCGTCCTGGCGGTCGAACACGTTGGTCGACGGCATCGACACGACGCGGGCCGCGATGCCCTGCTGCGCGAGCGGCTCGACGGCCTTCATCGCGAGTTCGACTTCCGAGCCCGTCGCGATCAGGATGATCTTGCGCGCGACGATCTCTTCGTCCCAGTCCTTCAGCACGTAACCGCCCTTCTCGATGTTGGCGATCTGCGCGTCGGTGCGCGGGTTGAACGCGAGGTTCTGGCGGCTGAAGATCAGGCTCGACGGACGGTCGGCAGCGACCGCGTGGGTCCACGCGACGGCCGTCTCGACCGTGTCGGCCGGACGCCAGACGTCATGGTTCGGGATCAGGCGCAGGCTCGACACGTGCTCGATCGACTGGTGCGTCGGGCCGTCTTCGCCGAGGCCGATCGAGTCGTGCGTGAACACGAAGATCGACGGGACCTTCATCAGCGACGCGACGCGCAGCGCGTTGCGGCTGTAGTCGGAGAACGTCAGGAACGTGCCGCCGAACGGCTTGTGGCCGCCGTGCAGCGCGAGGCCGTTGATCGCGGCGCTCATGCCGAATTCGCGCACGCCGTAGTTGATGTGGTTGCCGAGCAGCACGCCCGCGCCTTCCGGATTCGCGCGCACCGCCTTCGATGCCTTCCAGTTGGTCAGGTTCGAGCCGGTCAGGTCGGCCGAGCCGCCGAGCAGCTCCGGCAGTGCGGCGGCGAGCCCTTCGATCGCCTGCTGCGACGCCTTGCGGGTCGCGACCGTCTCGGCGCGCTCGTTCGCACCGGCGATGATCGCCGCAGCCTTCTCGGCCCAGTCGGCCGGCAGCTTGTTGGCCATCCGGCGCTCGAATTCGGCGGCTTCTGCCGGGAACTTCGCGCGATAGGCGGCGAACGTCGCGTCCCATTCGGTTTCGGCGCGCTTGCCGGCTTCCTTCGCGTCCCACGCTGCGTAGACTTCCTGCGGAATCACGAACGGCTCCCAGGTCCAGCCGAGCGCCGCGCGCGTCTTCGCGATTTCTTCCGCGCCGAGCGCCGCGCCGTGCACGTCGTGGCCGCCCGCCTTGGTCGCCGCGCCCTTGCCGATCACCGTCTTGCAGCAGATCAGCGTCGGCTTGTCAGACAGCTTCGCCTTCGCGATCGCCGCGTCGACCGCGTCGACGTCATGGCCGTTCACGTTCGGGATCACGTTCCAGCCGTACGCTTCGAAGCGCTTCGGCGTGTCGTCGTGGAACCAGTTCACGACGTCGCCGTCGATCGAGATGCCGTTGTCGTCGTACAGCGCGATCAGCTTGTTCAGCTTCAGCGTGCCCGCGAGCGAGCAGGCTTCGTGCGAGATGCCTTCCATCAGGCAGCCGTCGCCGAGGAACACGTACGTGTGGTGATCGACGATCTTCGCGCCGTCACGGTTGAACTCGTCGGCCATCAGCGCTTCGCCGAGCGCCATGCCGACCGCGTTCGCGAGACCCTGGCCGAGCGGGCCGGTGGTCGTCTCGACGCCCGGCGTGATGCCGTATTCCGGGTGGCCCGGCGTCTTCGAGTGCAGCTGGCGGAAGTTCTTCAGTTCTTCCATCGGCAAGTCGTAGCCGGTCAGGTGCAGCAGCGAGTACAGCAGCATCGAGCCATGGCCGTTCGACAGCACGAAGCGGTCGCGGTCCGCCCAGTGCGGGTTCGTCGGGTTGTGCTTCAGGTGGCGCGACCAGAGCGCGACGCCGATTTCGGCCATGCCCATCGGCATGCCGGGGTGGCCGGAGTTCGCTTGCTGGACGGCGTCCATCGCGAGCGCACGGATCGCATTGGCCATCAGGGTGGTGGAGGCGGGAGACGAAGTCGTCATGTCGAGTCCGGAGAACGAGTCGAGGAAACGGGGGCACGGCGGCATCCGGAAGCTCGAGCGTCAATCGTTCCCGGCGCGCAGTGCGGCGCCTGACGGACGCGAAGCGGACGGAGCCTACGGACGGGGCTGCAAAGCTCGTCATTTTAACAGATGGGCTGACATTTCCCTTGTCGGCGCGTAGTGTTCCGGCACGGTTTTCCGCCAAACCGCCCGCCTCCTATAATTCAGACGTCGGAACTGTCTGCCCGAGCGGCCCGCCCGTGAACACGACCCTTCTCTTCCATCCCACGCCCGACGTCGCGTACGGCTTCCCGAACGCACGCCGGCTCGCGCACGTCGCGTCGCCGCACCAGCACATCGAGGTCTGGGAAACCCCGCAGCTCGGCCGCCTGTTCACGCTGGACGGCCGGCCGATGACGTCGGTCGGCGACGAATACGTGTACCACGAGTGCATGACGCACCCGGCCGCGCTCGCGCATCCGTGCCCGAGGAAGGCGCTCGTGCTCGGCGGGGGCGACGGCGGCGCCGCGCGCCAGCTGCTCAAGCACGCGTGCATCGAGCGGATCGTCGTCGCGGAGCTCGACGACGAGGTGGTCGGCATGGCGCGCCGCTATCTCGACGACGTGCACCAGGGCGCGCTCGACGACCCGCGCGTCGCGATCGTGATCGGCGACGCCGCGCATTTCGTCGCGTCGACCGTCGAGCATTTCGATCTCGTCGTGTTCGACCTCACGCCGCCCGACTCGCCGGCAGCCGGCCTCTATACGCGCGAGTTCTACGCGCGGCTCAAGCGGATCCTCACGCCGTGCGGCGCGATCTCGATGCATCTCGGCTCGCCGGTGTTCCACACGGCGCGCATCGCCGCGCTGCTCGACGATCTGCGCGCGAGCTTCGCGGTCGTCGATCCGCTGTCCGCGCACGTGCCGCTGTACGGATCCCAGTGGCTGATGGCGATCGCGAGCGACACGCTCGACGCGGCCGCGCTGTTCGCGCACGACATCGACGAACGGCTCGCCGCACGCCGCGTGCAGGGCTTGCGCTACTACGACGCGCGACTCCATGCGGCCCTCTTTGCCCTGCCGCGCGCGCTGCGCGATACACTGGGCGTTCGTCGCTGAGCTGCCCGGCGGAGCATCGCTTCGCGGGCGGGCCACGCTTTCTGCCGCGCCCGACCCGCCACGCGCGTGCCCGGCGCGACGCAGGCGGCCCGCCTGCGTATCCTCTGCACGGCGCGGTGCCGCCCCGGGCACCCGCGCGCCAATATCCGTTGGACTGCAAAGCATGGGACCGGAGTCACCGCTCAAGGGCCAACCCCGTTCGACAGGAGATTTCATGACCGATCCACGTCCGGCCAACGTGCCTTGGTTGACGCCTTACCTGGCCGTGCGCAATGCGCACGCGACCATCGAGTTCTTCAAGGCCGCTTTCGGCTTCGAATTGCGCGACGTCCTCGACGAGGACGGCGCGATCATGCACGTCGAGATGACCTACCGCGGGCAGCTGATCGTGATGTTCGCGCCCGAAGGCGCCTTCGGCTCGATCGCGCTCACGCCGAAGAGTGCGCACGCAACCGCTCCGCAGTCTTTCTACCTGTATGTCGACGACGTCGACGCAACCTGGCAGCGCGCGCTCGACGCGGGCGCGCAATCGCTGACCTCGCCGCAAGATCAGTTCTGGGGCGACCGCTTCGCCCAGATCGAGGATCTCGACGGCTACCGCTGGGCGCTCGCGCGCCGCCTGGCTGCATGAACGGAGCCGCGATACGCATGAGTGAAGCCACCACCACCGCGGCCGTGCCGCGTTTCTTCGTCGAAGCGGCGCTGCGCGCCGATACGACGCTCGCGTTGCCGGCCGACGTCGCGCGGCACGCGCAAGTGCTGCGGCTGCAGCCCGGCGACGCGCTCGCGCTGTTCGACGGCAGCGGCGGCCAGTACCGCGCGCGGCTCGTCGAGATCGACAAGCGCGGCGCGCTCGCGCAGCTCGAAGCGTTCGATCCGGCCGAGGCCGAGCCGCCCTATCGCGTGACGCTGGCGCAAGGCATCGCCGGCGGCGACAAGATGGACTGGGTGATCGAGAAGGCCGTCGAGCTTGGCGTCGCGGCGGTCGTGCCGCTGTCGACGGCGCGCGGCGTCGTGAAACTGTCCGGCGAGCGCGCGGACAAGCGCGTTGCGCACTGGCGCGGCGTCGTGCGCGCATCGTGCGAACAATGCGGGCGCAACCGCGTGCCCGACGTCGCGCCGGTACGCGGCTTCGGCGCGTGGCTCGATGCGCTGCCGGCCACGCCGGCCGACGGCGAGCTGCGGTTGCTGCTGTCGCCGCGCGCGAGCATCCCGTTTGCGTCGCTGCCCGACGCGCCGCCCGCGGCGGCCGTCACGCTGCTGATCGGGCCCGAAGGCGGGCTGTCGCCGGACGAGGAACACGCGGCCCGCGCGCACGGGTTCACCGCGTTGTCGCTCGGCCCGCGCGTGCTGCGCACCGAGACGGCCGGCGCGGCCGTGCTGGCGGCGCTGGCCGCGCGCTGGGGCGGATGGTGATGCGTCGGGGCGCGGCCGGCGTGGCATGCGCCCGAAATGACCGACGCCGGCCCGATGCCTGATGCACGTTCGGACCGACGCCGCGCGTGACTTCCCGGCGCCCATCGGCCGGAACGCAGACGCAAAAAAGCCCGCGCGATGCGGGCTTTTTGCCGAATCGGCCGCGCTCGGGCGGCCAGCGGATCCGCGCTTTACGCGAACGAATAGAACACGCGGAACGCGACCTTGCGCTCGGCCCAGAACTCGGCGGCTTCGCGGAACACGTCGAGCAGCGTCTCGCGCCCTTCCTTGTCGAATTTCTGCGCGATCGGCAACCCTTCGAGAACGATCACGAAACCGGGCTGCGCGCCGGCCTTCGCGACGAGGTCGGTCAGGCAGTCGTACAGCGCGTCGTAGTTCTTGCCGAAATGCTTCGGAAACAGGAACGACGTCGCGATCGTCTCCATCACTTCCTGCTTCGACTGCGCGGCACCGCAATATGCGTACAGGAAATGCTGGCCGAGCCGGCCGGCTTCGTCGGCGAGATCCTGCACGCGGAACGCGCGGATCGACTGCACGAGATTGGGTCGCACGGTCGTGAAAAGGCTCATAGGCTCCTCGTTCGATGAAAGCCCGGGCTCGGCTTCCTGCTGCTCCGCCGCGACGCCAGCCTGTGCCGCCGCGTGAAGTTGGATCACGCGCTGAAACAGGTTGCCGTCGCCGGCCGCGAACAGTTCCGCCGCCGCCGTATCGTGCGCGTAGATGGAGTCGCTCATGCCGTTCATCCCGAAGTCATTCAACAATACGTTTAAAACTGTTGTAGTGGTCGTCCGTGTAATAACAGTTGTCGATCCGGCGCAATGGCCCGCCACAGACGATCCGGCGCGCGCCGCGATTGCGCGCGCGCGGCGTCGGCACCGTGTACTCGTGGTAGTAGCCGCGCTTCGCCTTCGGCAGGATCCGCTCGCGGTTGCCGAAGACGACGCCGTCCTTCTCGTACGGATAGGGGCCACCGGCGCCGATCAGGCCAAGCGTGGTCACGGCCTCGCGCGGCAGACGGGCGGTCGGGATCGTATCGACCCCGCCGACGGCCAGGTCGGCCGAAACGGCCTGCCGTGCGTAAGCGGCGGAAACCAGACTGCCCGTCGGTGTACCGACGATACCCATCGCGAACATCGCGAAGACGGACGCGAGCGCGCCGTTGCGGAGCCACTTGCGTGCCATGAACCAGGGTTCCCGCTGTTAAATCAAGTAGTTGACGACCAACCAAAGGCGTTAGCGTAGCGCTATTGTCCGCGCGAATCAATGTTCGTTTGGGAACCGAAAGGCTGGCTCCGCCCCGAATCGCGCATTTTTTACCGAAACAAGACTACATTTATCTTACGTGAGATAAAATATCCGCGGCATCTCTCGCATGGCAAGACCTGCCTCCTTGCCACGCCCGCTAACCTGGGTGGAGAGATGCCGCTGTTGCTTATGGGAAGCGCGCTTGCGCCCTGCCCGCGGCGTGCCCATTGCGGGCACGCCTCTTTTTGCTTTTGTTTACAATTTCGCCCGCCGCGCGGCAGCGGTTCGACCGACGCCGCGCGTTCATTCCGCTCAGCGTGCGGCGTTCACGTCGGCGACCAGCAGCGCCGCCATGTTGACGATGCGGCGAACGGTCGCCGATTCGGTCAGCACGTGCACCGGCTGGGCCGCGCCCAGCAGGATCGGCCCGATCGCGATGTTGTTGCCGGCCGCCGTCTTCAGCAGGTTGTACGCGATGTTCGCGGCATCGATGTTCGGCAGGATCAGCAGGTTCGCGTCGCCTTCCAGCGTCGATTCCGGCAGGATTTCCTTGCGCAGCGCCGCGTCGAGCGCGACGTCGCCGTGCATTTCGCCGTCGACCTTCAATTCCGGCGCACGTTCTTGCAGGATCGCGAGCGTATCGCGCATCTTCTGCGCCGAAGGCGCGTTGCTCGTGCCGAAGTTGGAGTGCGACAGCAGCGCGACCTTCGGTTCGATGCCAAAGCGGCGCACTTCCTCGGCAGCCATGATCGTGATCTCGGCGAGTTGCTCCGGGGTCGGATCCACGTTCACGTGCGTGTCGACCAGGAAGATCTGGCGGCCCGGCAGCACGAGGCCGTTCATCGCCGCGTACACGCTGCAGCCCGGGCGCTTGCCGATCACCTGGTCGATGAAGTGCAGGTGGCGGTGCGTGGTACTGATAGTGCCGCAGATCATCCCGTCCGCTTCGCCCTTCTTCACCAGCATCGAGCCGATCAGCGTCGTGCGGCGGCGCATCTCGACACGGGCCAGCTGCTCGCTGATGCCCTTGCGCGCCATCATCTTGTGGTACGTCTGCCAGAAATCGCGGTAGCGCTCGTCGTGCTCGGTGTTGACGACCGTGAAGTCGGTGCCCGGCGTGAGGCGCAGGCCGTAACGCTGGATACGGTGCTCGATCACCGACGGACGACCGATCAGGATCGGCTTCGCGAGTTTCTCGTCGACGATGATCTGGACGGCGCGCAGCACGCGCTCTTCCTCGCCTTCCGCGAACACGACGCGCTTCTTCTCCGCCGGCGCGCTGCGCGCGAGCTGGAAGATCGGCTTCATCGTCGTGCCGCTGTGATATACGAATTGCTGCAGGTGCTGCTTGTACGCTTCCATGTCCTCGATCGGGCGCGTCGCGACGCCGCCGTCCATCGCGGCCTGCGCGACGGCCGGCGCGATCTTGACGATCAGGCGCGGATCGAACGGCTTCGGAATCAGGTATTCGGGCCCGAACGACAGGTCCTGGATCCCGTAGGCGGTCGCGACGATGTCGCTCTGCTCGTGCTGCGCGAGTTCGGCGATCGCGTTGACGGCCGCGATTTCCATTTCACGCGTGATCGTCGTCGCGCCGACGTCGAGCGCGCCGCGGAAGATGAACGGGAAGCACAGGACGTTGTTGACCTGGTTCGGGTAGTCGGTGCGGCCGGTCGCGAGAATCGCGTCGGGGCGCACTTCGAGCGCCAGTTCCGGCAGGATTTCCGGCGTCGGGTTCGCGAGCGCGAGGATCAGCGGGCGCTCGGCCATGCCCTTCACCATCTCCTGCTTCAGCACGCCGGCGGCCGACAGGCCGAGGAAGATGTCCGCGCCGTCGATCACCTCGGCCAGCGTGCGGGCTTCGGTTTCGCGGGCGAAACGCTCCTTGTCCGGATCCATCAGCTCGGTGCGGCCCTTGTAGACCACGCCGGCCAGGTCGGTCACCGTGATGTTCTCGAGCGGCAGGCCGATGTCGACCAGCAGGTCCAGGC
Source organism: Burkholderia sp. BCC1988 (assembly GCF_905339895.1). Taxonomy (NCBI): domain Bacteria; kingdom Pseudomonadati; phylum Pseudomonadota; class Betaproteobacteria; order Burkholderiales; family Burkholderiaceae; genus Burkholderia; species Burkholderia sp. BCC1988. The sequence goes on along the minus strand of NZ_CAJPHA010000003.1, from coordinate 89,730 downwards.
ACGCCAGCGCGGCCGCGCCCGCGCCCGACGCGACGAGCTTCACCTTCTTGATGTCCTTGCCGACGACCTTCAGGCCGTTCGTGACGGCCGCGGCCACGACGATCGCGGTGCCGTGCTGGTCGTCGTGGAACACCGGGATCTTCATCCGCTTGCGCGCTTCGCGCTCGACGATGAAGCAGTCCGGCGCCTTGATGTCTTCCAGGTTGATCCCGCCGAAGGTCGGCTCCAGCGCGGCGATCACGTCGACCAGCTTGTGCGGGTCCGACTCGTTCAGCTCGATGTCGAACACGTCGATGCCGGCGAACTTCTTGAACAGTACCGCCTTGCCTTCCATCACCGGCTTCGACGCGAGCGGGCCGATGTTGCCGAGCCCCAGCACCGCCGTGCCGTTCGTGACGACGCCGACCAGGTTGCTGCGCGCGGTGAAGCGCGCGGCGTTCAGCGGGTTCTCGACGATCTCCTCGCACGCATACGCGACACCCGGCGAATACGCGAGCGCGAGGTCGCGCTGGTTGATCATCTGCTTGGTCGGTGCGATCGCGATCTTCCCCGGCGTCGGGAATTCGTGATAGTCGAGAGCGGCTTCGCGGAGCTTGGCTTTGGAGGAGGCTTGGGTCGACATGTGTCTCGTGGCGGGCGGATTAGAATGACTGTTCGACGGCATTGTAGCGCCAATCGAAGGCCGTCAGACCGGCGATTCGGGTGCGACAGCCGCGACATAAATGTACTGAACGGTGCAGGAACGGCACCGCTCACTGCGTACAATGCCATTCCTTTCACCGCTTCCGGGTTCCTCCGCCGTGCCAGCCGCCCTGTCCGAGTTTTCGCTGATCGATCGCTTCTTCGCGCGCCGCGCGGCCCGGGGGGCGCGTGCGTCGACGCTCGGCATCGGTGACGATTGCGCGCTGATCGCGCCGCGATCCGGAAAATTGCTGGCCATTTCGACGGACATGCTGGTCGAGGGCCGTCATTTCTTCCCCGATGTCGCGCCCGACGCGCTCGGCCACAAGACGCTCGCGGTCAACCTGTCGGATCTCGCGGCGATGGGCGCCGAGCCGCGCGCGTTCACGCTCGCGTGCGCGCTGCCGCGCGCCGACGCGGCGTGGCTCGAGGCGTTCAGCAACGGCCTGTTCGCGCTCGCCGAGCGGTTCGGCTGCGAGCTGATCGGCGGCGACACGACGAGCGGGCCGCTGAACCTGTGCGTGACCGTGTTCGGCGAAGTCGCGCCGGATGCGGCGCTGCGGCGCGACGCCGCGCGCGACGGCGACGACGTCTGGGTGTCCGGCACGCTCGGCGACGCGCGCGCGGGGCTCGGGCTCGCGCGCGGCGAATGGAGCGCCGGCGCGGCCGAAGCCGCCGCGTTCCGGCAAGCACTCGAGCGCCCGGAGCCGCGCATTGCGCTCGGGCTCGCGCTCGCGGGCGTCGCGCATGCGGCGCTCGACATCTCGGACGGCCTCGCCGGCGACCTGCGGCACATCCTGACCCGCTCGAACGTGCGCGCCGAGATCGACGCCGACGCGGTGCCGCGCTCGGCCGCGCTCGCGACGCTGCCGCCCGACGTGCAGCGACGCTGCACGCTGGCCGGCGGCGACGACTACGAGCTGTGCTTCACCGCGCCGGCCGCGGCCCGCGCGGCGATCGAGGCAGCGGGCGCGAGCGCCGGGGTTCCGGTCACGCGAGTCGGTACAATACATGCGTTGTCCTCGCCGTCGGAGCAGCCCGCGATCGCGTGGCGCGACGCCGCCGGCGCGCCCCTGACTCTCACGTTGCACGGTTTCGACCACTTCCATGCAGACTGACCCGACGACCGCGCAATCCGCGGCCGCGCCCGGCGCCGCCCGGAACGCGCCGCGGCGCGCCACCGCGCGCTTCATGCTGTCGCACCCGGCGCACATCGTGTCGCTCGGCTTCGGCAGCGGGCTCGCGCCGTTCATGCCCGGCACGTTCGGCACGCTGTTCGGCTGGCTCGCGTTCGTCGTGCTCAACCGCTACCTGACGGTGCCCGAATGGTGGGCGCTGATCGCGGTCGGTTTCGCGGCGGGCACGTGGGTCACCGGTTTCACCGCACGCAGGATGGGCACGAGCGATCCGGGCGCCGTCGTCTGGGACGAGATCGTCGCGATCTGGCTCGTGATGCTGTTCGTCACGCCCGCGACCTTCATCGGCCAGTTGTGGGCGTTCGTCGTGTTCCGCTGCTTCGACATGCTCAAGCCGCCGCCGATCCGCTATTTCGACCGTCGCGTGAAAGGCGGGCTCGGCATCATGGTCGACGACCTGATCGCCGCGTTCATGACGCTGCTCGTGATCGCCTTCTGGCGCTCCGTCGTCGGCTGACCGATTTCCCGACTCCCGTTTCCCGACGCGCATGCCAACCGATTCCGTCGTCCATCAGCTTGCGATCCGCGCAGGCAACAAGCTGCGTGACGAGCACCTGTCGCTCGCCACCGCCGAATCCTGCACGGGCGGCATGATCGCCGCCGCGATCACCGACATCTCCGGCAGCAGCCAGTGGTTCGAGCGCGGCTTCGTCACCTACTCGAACCAGGCCAAGATCGAGATGATCGGCGTGCCGCCCGACCTGATCGAGAAACACGGCGCCGTCAGCGAACCGGTCGCGCGCGCGATGGCCGAGGGCGCGCTGCGCAACAGCCGCGCGCAGGTCGCGCTGTCGGTCACCGGCATCGCCGGCCCGGCGGGCGGCAGCGAGAAGAAGCCGGTCGGCACCGTGTCGTTCGCATGGAGCAACCGGCTGCATACCGACGTCGAAACGCTCGTGTTCAAGGGCGATCGCGAACAGATCCGCACGCAGGCGGCCGCGCATGCGCTGCGCGGGCTGCTGAAGCTGCTCGACGAACGCGAAGGCTGATTCCCCCGCGCAACGGCAGGGGCGGCCGGCACCCCTGCTCGCTTACTGAATCGCGTCGGGCTTCACGACGATCCAGTTCCTGTCCGCCGTGACCGGCAGGCCGAGCGCCTTCTGCTGCGCGGCCGATTCGTCCGACCATGCGCGGATCTGCGCCATCTGCTTGTCCTTCTTGTTCACCCAGACGCGCACGCCGCCGCGCGCGACGTCGGTCGCGTTCAGCAGCATGTAGCCGTCGGATTTCGGCGTGTCGCCCGCGACGAGCACCGGCTTCTTCCACTGGTCGATCCAGCCGGCGATCGAGCCGAGCTTGCCTTCGTACCACGTCATCGGGTTCATCAGGAACGGCGTGATCACGAGGTTGCGGTTCGCGGCCTCGTCGTACTTGCCGGCCTTGATCTGCAGCCGCGACGTGGTCAGCGCGCCCGTCGCCGGGTCGCGCAGCAGCGTCGTCACGCCGATCACGTTCTGCGGCTTCACGTTGTAGCCGTATTTCGGATCGGACAGCACGAGCCGCGCGAGCTCCTCGTGCGCGGCGGTCATCACGTACACCTCGATCCCGTTCTCGCGCAGCGCGTTGTACAGCTCCTGCATGCCGCGGAAGAAGCGCGGCGGGTTCGCGGTGCCGTCGACGACCTTGTCGCCCTGCCAGTAGCGGATCGGCACCGGCTTGCCGTCGGCGAGCATCGCGTCGACGTGGCGCTTCAGGTCGGCCAGCGACAGCCCCGCGAACGCCTGCGCGATCCACGGGTAGCAGACCAGGTCGTCGATCTCGCAGAGCCGGTAGTAGTAGCTCGTCAGCGACTCCTTGTAGTCGGCCGAATCCTTGAACGGGATCAGCTTCAGCGACGGATCGAGCGAGTCGCGCGCCAGCACGCCGCGGTTCTCGAGATACGGCAGCAGCGACTCCTCGAGGTCGTAGCGATAGGTGGTGTTGTCGGCGTCGAACACCGCGTAGTCGCCGCGGTTCGCGTGCGCGGCGATCATCGCGTTCAGCGCCTTCGCGCTGTCCGCCGGCCAGTGCGACAGGTCCGCCGCGTGGGCGAACGACATGCACAACGACGCGGCAAGCGCGGTCAGAAGACGTCGGGACAGCTTGGGCATGGCGCCGCTCCTTTTATGACATTCTGGTGACGGATCGATGACAAGCGGCAGCATCGCGCGATTGTGGCGCGGGCATGCGGTGCGCAAGCGACGGGAAGTTGTTCGCGTGCGCCAGGACGGCAAACACGCGAGGCAGGCGCGCGGCCCGCGGATGCGGGTTCGGCATTGAAAGGCCGCCCGGGCGGGCGGCCTGTGGCTCAGCGATATTTCAGCGATGCGCGTTGATCGTATCGCGCGTCTTCTGCGCGGCGAGCGCGGCGGCTTCGGCGAAATCCTCGCCCTTGCTCGCGTACAGGATCGCGCGCGACGAGTTGATCATCATCCCGGTGCCGTCGGCGGTGCGGCCCGCGTTGACGGTCGCCTGCACGTCGCCGCCCTGCGCGCCGATGCCGGGGATCAGGAGCGGCATGTCGCCGACGATCCCGCGCACGATCTCGATCTCCTTCGGGAACGTCGCGCCGACCACGAGGCCGAGCTGGCCGTTCTTCGCATTCCACTTGTTCGCCGCGAGGTCGGCCACGACCTGGTACAGCGGCCGGCCACCCGTTTCGAGGAACTGCAGGTCCGACCCGCCCGGGTTCGACGTGCGGCACAGCACGATCACGCCCTTGCCTTCATGCTCGAAGTACGGCTCGACCGAGTCGTAGCCCATGTACGGGTTCACGGTGACCGCGTCCGCGCGATAGCGCTCGAACGCTTCGCGCGCGTACTGCTCGGCGGTGCTGCCGATGTCGCCGCGCTTCGCGTCGAGGATCACGGGCAGGCCCGGGTGCTGGAGGTGGATGTGCGCGATCAGCCGCTCGAGCTGATCTTCCGCGCGATGCGCGGCGAAGTACGCGATCTGCGGCTTGAACGCGCTCGCGTACTGCGCGGTCGCGTCGACGATCTGCCGGCAGAACTCGAAGATCGCGTCGGGCTGGCCGTCGAACTGCACGGGAAAACGCGACGGCTCGGGATCGAGGCCGACGCACAGCAGCGAATTCGTGCGCTGCCACGCGGCGCGCAGCGATTCGATGAAAGTAAGCGGGGAAGACATGGCGGATACTCGCGGCAAACCGTTGATAGACCGCGTATTTTACCCGCGTCGCCGGCGGCCTTCGCGCACGGCGGCGTCGACCCGTGCATCGGCCCGCTCGACGGTGAACGCGAAACGCCGCGTGAGCCGCTCGCCCGGCGCGAGCAGCGTCATCCCGTGCGCGGCCGCGCCGCCCGGCAGGTTCACCGCATTGATCGGATGATCGACCGGCTCGAAGCAGAAGAACGGCTCGCCGGGCGGCGTATAGAGCACGTACGCATCGGCGTCGGCCGCGATCGTCAGCAACAGCCCGCGGTGCGGCCAGCTCACCGTCGCGTGGCCGCCCCAGCCGGTGAACGCATGATTGACGAGCGTCGCCGGCAACGGATACGCGACGCCGAACTGCCAGGCCGGCGGCACGCACACGTGCCGCACCGGCAGGAAATCCGCGCCCGACAGCCACAGGCCGCCCGCGGCCGCGGCCAGCTCGGTCGCGTCGTCGCGCACCAGGAACGGGTGCAAGCCGAGCCCGAACGGCAGCCGCGCGCGCCCCGCGTTTTCGATCGTCAGCGCGATCGACAGCGTCGTGTCGTCGAGCGCGAACGACTGGATCGCACGAAACGCGTACGGCGCGCCGCTCGCGCGATCGAGCGACAGCTGCAGCGTGGTGTCGGTCGCGTCGTCCACCTGCCACGGCGCGAGCCAGCCGTCGCCGTGGATCGGCAGCGGCTCGTCGCGGCGGTTGCGCGGCACCGCGACGCTGCGCCCGTCGCATTCGAAGCGGCCGTTGCCGATCCGGTTCGAATACGGCAGCAGCGGATAGCACGCGAGTGCGTTCGGGTCCGTCGCCGTCTCCGGGTGTTCGCAGCGTCGGAACACCGGCACCAGCGCACCGTGGTCGCCGCGCCAGTCGAAGCGCGCGATGCCGCCGCCGAGGTGGGGCAGCACGTCGAGCCGCAGCGCCGCGTTCGACAGCGTGACGGCCGCCGCATGCGCGGCGCCGACGCCCTGCGCGAACGTGGCGGTCTGCGGGCCGGCGCTGACCGGCTGCGCGGCGGCAGCCAGGCGCGCACGGCGCGACTGGCTCGTGGACGACGACGCTGCGCGCGAGGACGTGGCGGTCATGGTGAACTCCTTTGCTTCGTCGATGAAGCGATACGGATCGTCGCGCGGTGCCGCGCGAACACGGACATCGGCAATCAGGCCCAGCCGCCGTCGACCACCACGTCCTGCGCGGTGATCATCCGGCTGTCGTCGGCCGCGAGAAACAGCGCCATCCGGGCGAGATCGTCCGGCAGCAGCTCGGCGTCGATGCACTGGCCGGCCTTGATCGCCGCCCGGCCCGCGTCGTCGAGCCACAGCCTGCGCTGCTTGTCGGTCATCACCCAGCCGGGCACCAGCGAATTCACGCGGATCCCGAACGGGCCGAGATCGCGCGCGAGCCCGCGGGTGAGGCCCTGCACGGCCGCCTTCGCCATCACGTAGACGGGATAACCGCCGTTCTTCAGCATCCAGCTGATCGAGCCGAGGTTGATGATCGCGCCGCCGCCGCGCTGCTTCATGTCGTCGATCACCGCCTGCGCGGCGAAGAACTGGTGGCGCAGGTTCACCGCGATGCCCGCGTCGAACGACGCGGGCGTCACGTCGCCGATCGCGTGGCGCGTGTCGTTCGCCGCGTTGTTCACGAGCACCGCGATCGCGCCGATCCGTGCCCGGATCGTGTCGATCGCATGGCGCAACGCGTCGACGTCGGTCAGGTCGCACGGCAGGAACAGCGGCGCGTGGCGCACGTCCGGCGCCTGCGCGAGGCTTTCCGCGAGCGCCTGGCCCGCCTGTGCGTCGAGATCGACGAACGCCACGCGCGCGCCCTGCCGCGCGAAGTGCTCGACGAACGCCGCGCCGATGCCGGTCGCGCCGCCCGTGATCAGCACCGCGCGATCCTCGAGGCTCGGGTAGCGCGCATAGTGCGCGTCGCTCGCGGCGCGCGGATCCGGCGCGGAAGTTTCGATGGTCATGCGAATCGTCTCCGTGGAATCGGTCAGTCGCGTACGCCGCGGTTCTTCAGCTGGTCGAGCAGCACGGCCGCGAGCAGGATCGCGCCGCGCACCAGGTACTGGTAGAACGCGTCGATGTTCAGCAGGTTCATCACGTTCTCGACGGTGCCCATGATCAGCACGCCGATCACGACGCCCGAGATCGTCGCGCGGCCGCCCATCAGCGACACGCCGCCGAGCACGCACGCGGAGATCACGTTCAGCTCGAAGCCCTGCGCGGCGTTCGGCTGGCCCGACGTGATGCGCGACGCGAGGATCACGCCGGCGAGCGCCGTCACCGCGCCCTGGATCAGGAAGATGTACACGCGCGTGCGTTCGACGTTGATCCCCGCGAGACGCGACGCCTCGGGGTTGCCGCCGATCGCGAGCGTGTTGCGGCCGTACACGGTCTGGTTCAGCAGCACGCCGAACACGATGAAGCACAGCAGCGTGACCCAGATCGGCAGCGACACGCCGAAGAGCGTGAGGCCGCCGAGCGCGATGAAGGTATCCGACGACACGCCGACCGCCTGCCCCTTCGACACGATGAAGCCGAGCCCGCGCACGATTTCCATCGTCGCGAGCGTCGTGATCAGCGCGTTGATGCGCAGGTACGCGATCACCGCGCCGTTCACGAAGCCGATCGCGGCGCCTGCCGCGACCGCCGCGACGATCGCGACGAACGTGTTGTCGGTCGCGTTCAGCACCATCGCGCACAGCACGCCCGAGAACGCGACGGTCGAGCCGATCGACAGGTCGAAGTCGCGCGAGGCCAGACAGAACATCATCGTGCACGCGACCATCCCGATCTGCGAGATCGACAGCGCGAGGCCGAGCATGTTGTCGATCGAGAAGAAGTGATCGACCGTCAGCGACATCGTCAAGAACATCACCGCGAAGATCGCGATGAGGCTGTATTCGGTGAGGTGCTGCCACCACTTCTGGCGGTCGCTCTGCTGTGGAACCAGCGCGTCGGCCGACGGCTTCACGGCTGCGCTGGCGAGGTTTTCCCTGACTTGCATGGTTGTGTCTCCTGCTCCTGCATCGCGCGGCCCGCGCCGCGCGTGATCGATTCGAATGTCCTGCGTCGCCCGCGGCGACCTCACACTGCGTCAGCCGCCTCGACGACGCTCGTCTGCGGCAGCGCGAGGCTCAGCACCGCATGCTCGTTCGCCCGTTCGCGCGGCAGCTCGCCCGCGATCCGCCCTTCGCGCATCACGACGATGCGGTCGGACACGCCGAGCACTTCCGGCAGCTCCGACGACACCATCACGATCGCGCAGCCGCGCTCCGCGAGCCGGTAGATCACGTCGTAGATCTCGTGCTTCGCACCGACGTCGATGCCGCGCGTCGGCTCGTCGAGGATCACGACCTTCAGGTCGGGCTCCGCGAGCCAGCGCGACAGGATCGCCTTCTGCTGGTTGCCGCCCGACAGGAAGCGGATCTTCTGCCGCCGGTTCGGCGTCTTGATCTTCAGCCGCTGGATGAAGCGGTCGGCCGTTTCGCTTTCGGTCTTGCGGTCGATGAACAGGCCCGCGCGCAGCGAATGACGGCGGCAGCTGATGTTGATGTTCTCCGCGACCGACGCCATCGCGATGATCCCTTCCTCCTTGCGGTCTTCCGGACACAGCACGATGCCGTGACGGATCGCGTCGCCGGTGCGCTTCACGTCGATACGCCGGCCGTCGAGCGTCAGCGTGCCCGCGCGCCGGCGGTCGGCGCCGTACACGAGCCGCATCAGTTCGCTGCGTCCCGCGCCGACGAGGCCGAAGAACCCGACGATCTCGCCCGCGCGCACCGAGAAGCTCGCGGGTTCGCGCAGCGCCGGACCATCGACGCCTTCGGCCGACAACCGCACGTCGCCGAGCGCGCGCGGCGCGTAATGGTAGATATCCGAAATTTCGCGCCCGACCATCTCGGCGACCAGCCGCTCGCGCGGCACGTCGGCGAGCGATTCGTGCGACGCGATCTTGCGCCCGTCGCGAAAGATCGTGCACGCATCGCACAGCCGGTAGATCTCGTCCATCCGGTGCGAGATGTAGATCAGCGCGCGGCCCTGCGCGCGCAGGTCGTCGACGAGCTTGAACAGCACCTCGGTCTCGCGATGCGACAGCGAGCTCGTCGGCTCGTCGAGCGCGATCACGCGCGCATTGCGCATCAGCGCCTTGCAGATCTCGACCATCTGCCGCTGCGCGATCGACAGCCGGCCGAGCTTCGCGTCCGGATCGAGATCGACGCCCATCGCCGCGAGCCGCTCGCGCACGTGGCGCTTCGCCTCGCCCGTCCTCACCCAGCCGAGCGCATTGGGCAGGCGGCCGAGCAGCAGGTTCTCCGCGACCGTCAGGTCCGGCACGTACTGCAGTTCCTGGTGAATCACCGCGATGCCGGCCGCGATCGACGCGGCCGCACTCGAGAAATGCACGGGCTGGCCGTCGACCAGCACGCTGCCCGCATCGGGCTGGTATTCGCCGCCGAGAATCTTCAGCAGCGTCGACTTGCCCGCGCCGTTCTCGCCCATCAGGCCATGCACCTCGCCCGCGTGCACGTCGAACGAGATGCCGTCGAGTGCGCGCACGCCGGGAAATACCTTGCCGATATTGTCAAAACGCAGTGCCGCTGACACGTCGTCTCCCCACTTGCAGATCCATCGATCGCCGGCCGCCGCATCGCCGCGGCGGCCGGCGTGCCGCTTACTTCGAGGCAAGCCCCATCTCCTCGCGCACCTTCGACACGTTGTCGCGCGTCGCGAGCATGCCGGTGGTCAGCGTGAGCGGCGCCGGCGCCTTGCCCTGCGTGATCCACGTGTACATCAGCTCGGAGGTTTCCTCGCCGTGGCGCTTCGGGCTGATGATCACGGTGCCGTAGAAGCCCGTCGGCTGCGGCTTCTTGAACTCGTTCAACGCCGAATCGGAACCGCCGATGCCGATGCCGATCATGTTGTCCGCCTTGAAGCCGCGCCCTTCGGCCGCGCGCACCGCGCCGAGCACGGCCTCGTCGTTCAGGCCGTAGGCGACCCAGTGCTTGAACTGCGGGTTCTTGGTGAGCGCGATGTTCGCCGCGTTGAACGCGTTCTCGGTATCGGTCTTCGCCTGCGGCGCCGCGATCACGTTCGCCTTCGGAAAGCCCGCGGCCACCAGCGCATCGGTCGCGCCGCTCGTGCGGTCGTGCGCGGTCGGCAGCTGCTCGTAGGTGATGTCGATCGCGCCGACCTCCTTCATGTTCCAGCCGCGCTTCTTGATCTCGGCCGCGATGCCGTCGCCGACCTGCTTGCCGATGTTGTACGCGGAGATCCCCATGTGCGGCACCGCCTCGATCGGCTTGCCCGCGCCGTCGACGAGGCGGTCGTCGACCGTCATCATCTTCAGGTTGTGCGACTTCGCCTTCGCGACGATGCCCGGCCCGAGCTTCACGTCGGGCGTGCAGATGATGAAGCCCTGCGCCTTCTGCGCGGACAGGTTGTCGATCGCGCTCATCACCTTCTCGCCCGACGGCGCGCCGATCTTCACGAGCGTGAAGCCCTTGTCCTTCGCCGCGATCTCGGCGAACTTCCATTCGTCCTGGAACCACGGCTCTTCCGGCTGCTTCACGAGGAAGCCGATCTTGACCGGGTCGGCCGCGTGCGCAACCGGGCTTCCCATCACCACCGCGGCCGCGGCGGCCAGCGTTACGAACGTTCTGCGTTTCATCTCCAGTGTCTCCTTGTCTTCATCGAACGGAATGCAGCCGCTTGTTGGTTTCGACGCAGCGTGCGCGCGGCCGTCGCACGTGCGGTCTGTCGAATCGTTGCGTCAGTCGTGGTACAGCGCCGCGCGCCCGCCGTCGACGGTGATGCACGCGGCATTGATGAACGGCGCCTCGTCGGACGCGAGGAACACGGCCGTCATCGCGACTTCCTCCGGTTTGCCGATCCGCTTCATCGGCTGCAGCGCGAGCGTCTCGGCGCGCGCCGCGGCCGGGTCGGCCTGCGCATCCCACCAGTCGCGCGTGAGCTGCGTCTCGATGTAGCCGGGCGCGATCGCGTTCACGCGCACGTTGCGCGCCGCGTATTCGATGCCGAGCGCACGCGTGAGGCCCAGCACGCCGTGCTTCGCGACCGGGTACGGAAAGCAGCCCGGGATGATCCGGAACGCATGCGTCGACGCGATGTTGACGATGCTGCCGCGGCCGCGCTCGACCATGCCCGGCAGCGCCGCGCGGCAGCCGTGCCACACGCCGTCGAGGTCGACCGCGAAGCAGCGGCGCCAGTCGTCGTCCGTCATCGTCAGCGGATCGGCGAACACGTTGATGCCCGCGTTGTTCACCAGCACGTCGAGCGGGCCGAAAGCCGCTTCGGTCTGCGCGAGTGCGTCGCGTACCGAGTCCTGCCGCGCGACGTCCGCATGCAGCGCCAGCACGCGCGCGCCGTCGATGTCGTCGGCGAGCGCCGCGGCCGTGCGCTGCGCCTGCGCGAAGTCGAGGTCGACGAGCGCGACGGCTGCGCCCTCGCGTGCGAACGCCTGCGCGATCGCGGCGCCGATCCCGCGGCCCGCGCCCGTCACCATCGCGACCTTGCCCGCGAGGCGTTCCATCATGCGGCTCCGCCGCGCGCCGCGCGCAGGCCGGCCTGGAACGCGCGTGCGTTCGCCGCGGTCGTGTCCGCCGACTGGCCGGGCCGGTACAGCGCCGAACCCAGGCCGAAGCCGTTGGCGCCTGCCGCGAGGAACGGCTGCATGTTGTCCGGCGTAATCCCGCCGACCGGAAGCAGCGGCACCGCGCGGTCGATCACCGCGCGCCACGCCTTCACGACGGGCACGCCGAGCTGCTCGGCCGGGAACATCTTCAGCACGTCGGCGCCGTTCGCGAGCGCGGCGAACGCCTCGGTCGGCGTCGCGACGCCCGGTGCGCTCGCGAGCCCGCGCTCGCGCGCGCGGCGGATCACCGCCGCGTCGCTGTGCGGCATCACGATCAGCGTGCCGCCCGCGTCCTGCACGCGGTCGACGAATTCGGCGCGCAGCACGGTGCCCGCGCCGACGATCATGTCGTCGGGCAGCGCGCGGCGCAGCGCCGCGATGCTGCCGAACGGATCGGGCGAGTTGAGCGGCACCTCGACGATCCGGAAGCCGGCTTCATGCAGCGCAAGGCCGTGGTCGACAGCGTCCGCGGGCGCGATGCCGCGCATGATCGCGATCAGCGGGCACGCGTCGAACGCGCGCATCAGCGCGGCGTGCGGCGTGTACGGCGCGGGCAGCGTAAGGTCGGACGACATTGGCGGTTCCTCTTCAATCGGTTCATTGGTCGGCGCAGACGGGTTCGCCGTCCGCGCGCACGAGTCCGGCACGCGACGCGATCCACCACAAGCCGCGCTCGGTCGCCTGTGCGACGACGCGTGCATGCGTGCAGCCGAATACGCTCAGCGCGTCGACGTAGCGCGCGCACAATCCGTCGTCGCCGATCAGCAGCAGCGGCTGGTTCGCGAGCGCGACACCGCGCTCCGCGAGCATCGCGTCGAGCGCGTTCAGCTCATGGCCGATCAGCAGCCCGGACAGATAGTCGCCCTGCGCATCGGGCGCGAGCCGGTCGGTCAGGCCGAGCGTGCGCGTGCTGAAGATCGTCGCGAGCAGCCCCGCGCGCTGCGCGCCGCGGGCCACCGCGACACCGCGCGCGAACGCCGCGCGGTCGGGCGACGCGCTCGCGCGCATCGTGCGGCCGAGGATCGTGTGATCGCGCAGCGCCGCGAACAGCTCGCCCGTCATGAAGGTCTGGAAGCGCTCGATGAGCCCGCCCTTCACCCATGCCCACTTCGCATGCGTGCCCGGCAAGCCGATCAGTACCCCTGAACGATCGGCATCAAGCATGGGATCGTTCGCGAGTGCGCCGAATATCTGCGTTTCTTCGCCGCGCATCACGTCGGGCAATTCGCCCGTCGCGATCACGCCCGGCACGATCGACACAGTCGTGCCGCGCGCCGTCGTCACCGTGACGAGCCCCGCGACGAGCGCGTCGGCGCCGGCCGGCACCGCGACGTACGGCGCCTCGCGCCAGCCCTGCGCGCTGCCGACCATCCCGGCCGCCAGCACCGGCACGCCCGGCGCGCGGTCGAGCCAGTCGCCGCACGCTTCCTCGAACACGACGTCGAAGGCACGCGCGCCGCCGGCCGGCACGTGCATCACGCCTGCCGCGCGGCTGCGCGTGTCGAGCAGCGCGCCGTGCGCGTCGAACAGATACGCGCGCAGCGACGTCGTGCCCCAGTCGAGCGCGATCAGCGACGGGGCGGCGGAGTTGGCGTCCGGAGCGGTCCGGGTCGAATGGGTCATCGTTTGATCCTGCGGGTACCCTGCGGCGGGCTCCAGCCCAGTTCCGCGGAAATGGCTCGCGCTTCGCGCTGCACGAGCGGAATCAGTTCGTCCATCCGGTCGTGCGGCATGTACGGGATCGTGCTCGCGACCGATACGGCGGCGACGATCGCGCCCGACGCGTCGCGGATCGGCGCGGCCACGCAGCGGATCGACGCTTCGTTTTCCTCGAGGTCGAACGTGTAGCCACCGGCCGCGTAATGCGCCATGCGCTGCAGGAACGCGCTCGTCTCGGGCCGGTTGTCCGGCTTGAAATTGACGCCGGCCAGCGCGCGCCGCGCGGCTTCGAACAGCGAGCGCCACCGGTCCGGATCGAGGTCGAGCATCATCGCCTTGCCGATGCCGGTCGACGCGAGCGGCATCCGGTGGCCGACGCGCGAACGCATCTCGAGGCCGCGCGTGCCGGGAATCTTGTCGATGTACAGCACGTCGTCGCCGTCGCGCACGCCGAGGTGGATCGTGTCGAGCGTCGCTTCGGCGAGCGCCTCGAGGTGCGGCCGTGCAACCGCCGTGAGCGGCATCTGCTCGAGCGCGATCGTGCCGAGTTCGATCAGCTTCGGGCCGAGCAGGTAGCCGCCCTGCACCTGGCGCAGGTAGCGCGCCTGCACGAGGCTGCTGACGAGACGGTGCGTCGTGCTGCGCGTCGTGCCGAGCGCGGTGCCGATCGCACGCATGTCGCGCGCGCCGTTCGCGATCGCTTCGAGGATCGCGAGGCCGCGCAGCAGCGTCTGCGTGCCGGCCTGCTGCGCGGCGAGGTCGAGCGGCGTGCTGGTCGCGCCGATGCTGTCGGTCAGCGGCGCATCGTCCGGCGTCGCGCGCCGGGCGTCGAGAGCAAGGGTATCGGGCATCTTGGTCATGGAACGGGCTTCTTCAGCGGAATCGGTCTAGCCGCTGTCGCGAGGCCGGAACGAAGCCCGGCGTAGCGGCAACGCGGCGGTCGATGCACCGAGGAAAGCGCCCGGCGAACGTCATGGAAGGTGTCTCCGTGTGCGTCGGGCGCCGCGCGATGCGTGGGTCCGAAGCTGTCGATGTGCTTCGGATTGTAGGAGCGCACGCACTCGCCTCCAATATTTGAGTGCGTTGTCCAGATAATGAGAAAAGCGACGGAAGCCGCGGCATTCGGCGCGGAACCGCCGCGCCATGCGCACGGGGGCGGAACCCGACACGTTGCGGGTCCCGCCCCCGTTATCCGCGCGGCGCGCTTACTGCTGGTTCGTGCTGCGCGCCTGCATGTAGCGCTGCACGTCGGAGAACGACACGCGGCCGCTACCGTTCGCGTCGATCTGCCGGAAGTGGTTCGCGACGTAGCCGAGGCCGGCCGCGCGCGCCTGCGCTTCGGTGATCGAGCCGGTGTTCTGCGTGTCGGCCGCGCCGAACTGCCGCGCGAGCTTGCGCACCACCTGCGCGTGCAGCGCGGCGCCCGTCGTCTGCGTGCCGGCGGTCGGCTTGCGCGCGGCCGGCGGCACGTACGGATCGCCGAGCTGCGCCTGGCGCGCGCGCGCCGGGGTGGCGGCGTCGCTCGCCTGCGCGAACGCGGACACCGATGCGGATGCTGCAACCCCGGCGCATGCGAGCGCCGCGGCAACGACGATGAAACGTTTCTTCATGTCAGGCTCCAGTCGGGAATGAGGTCGTCGACGGCCGGCGAACGGCGCCGCCGCGGGCGCGCGTCGCCAGGCCCGCACATCGCATCAGTGCGCGGCCGCGTTGTAGAAAGTCACGAGGTCGGCTTTCTCCTGCGGACGCGACGTATCGTCGAGATAGACCATGTGTCCACCCTGATAGTCCTTGATCGTCAGGTTCGGTTGCGTGCCGAGCCGCGCGAGGTCGAGCTCGGTCTGGTAGAACGGCGTCGCGATGTCGTGATACCCGTTCAGCGACAGCACCTTCAGCGACGGATTCAACGTCAACGCAGCCGCGAGATCGGGAATCGTGTCGGGCATCGCGAGGCCGTCGTGCGTCCAGTCCCAGGTCTCGATCGCATTGCTGCTGAGCGAATACGCCGACTGCGCGCTGTACTTCAGCACGTTCGGCAGGTAGCTGCCGATCGTGTCGGTGAACGGCTTCGTGATGAACGTGCTCGACGGGTCCCCGTCCGCCGCGAGCGGGCTCGACGACGACACGTTCACGCGTGCGTCGTAGCGGCCGATCAGCGTGCCCGGGATCAGCGCCACCTGGAAGCTGTTGTCGAAGAAGGTCGGGACCACGTTGAAGTCAGCATTCCAAAGCGACTGCTTCACGCCGGTCGAATTCACCATCGTCGTGACGAGCGCAGGCGGAGGCGGCGTGTGGCTCGCGAGATAGGCGTTCACGGCGGGCGTGTAGCTGCCGGCCGTCAACTGGCGCATCTGGTCCGCGTACTGCGGCAGGCTCGACGGGTTCGGATTGTCGAGCTGGTAGTACGCGCCGACGGTGCCGTAGGACGGCACGAAGCCCGCGCAGCTCACCGGGCTCGCCCCGTTGTTCGAGTTGCCGACATAGTCGCTCGCCATGTCGCAGTTCGCGTTGTAGTTCAGGATCGACGACTGCAGCACGATGCCGTCGAGCTTCACGCCGGCGGTCTCGAGCAGGTTCGCGAGCACGTCGGTGCGCGGCGTGCCGTACGACTCGCCGAACAGGTATTTCGGCGAATCGTTGCGCCGGTTCACGGCGATGTAGCGCGTCACGAAGTCGCGGAACGCGCCGCCGTCCTGGTCGACACCCCAGAACGTCTGGTTCGTGTTCGGCGCGATCGCCTCCGAGAAGCCGGTGCCGATCGCATCGACGAACACGAGGTCGGTCGTGTCGAGCAGGCTTTCCGCGTTGTCGACGAACGGGAACGTCGAGGCATTCGCGTTCGGGTCGCCCGTCTGGATCCGCTTCGGACCGAACGAGCCGAGATGCAGCCACACCGATGCGGAACCGGGGCCGCCGTTGTACAGGAACGTGACGGGCCGCTTCGCCGCGGGCTGGTTGTCCGCGGTGTACGCGATGTAGAAGAACGAGGCTTCGGGCGCGCCCGTCTGCGGATTGCGCGCGACGAGATGGCCGGCGGTGGCCGTGTAGCGAATCGTCTTGCCGTTCAGCGTGATCTGGTGATGGGTGACGGCGGCCTTTTCGACCGCGGCGGACGCGTCGAGCGACGCGCTCGCGCTCGATGAATAACTGTTGGGATCGTTGTACGGCCTGTCCACCTGAGCGGCGGGATCGGCTGAATTGTCGGTACCTGCTGCCGAGGACGGGGTCACGTCGTCGTTGCAGGCCGTCAGAATCAGCGAAGAGAACACAACTCCCAACCACAGCTTCGCTTTGCTCGCTGGCATCGTTGCTTTCCTTCTCTCGAATGTTTTTTTGTGTCGAGCAGCCGGGTGAGCCGCCCCCCGCCTCGATTGCGGCCGATAAGCCGAGGCGCCGGCCAATATACGCGAGCGGGTCGGCTTTGAAAAATTTGGAAATATTCGATCGGCGGGCGGTGCAGTGCACACCTTTCAGGAATGCTTCGATTCGCGAACCGTCGCTTTTCAGTCGCCTTTCGATTGCTTTCGTGTTTACTCCGGAGCACTAAAAATCACGCGGATTTCGTGCCATATCGACAAACAAAATTCCGCGCGTGCGGGCATTGCTCAGCAAAGCGAAATAGACGAATTCGTCTAATGGATGCGGCCCGAAATGCGGGCATCACGAATGCGCTGCAGTGCACCAATGGCGCACCGGCGACGGAACGGACAATGCGACGGCGCGGGTGCGCCGCTCACTGCGATTGCGGAAGTTCGGCCGCGCCCATCCGGCGGGCAATGACGGCCGCGCGCTGCGCCTGGTAGGCCGAGCCGCGGTGCGCGTCGAACCAGCGCGGCTTCGGCAGCATCACCGCGAGGCGCGCCGACTGCCACGCGCCGAGCCGGCTCGCGGGAATCCTGTAGTAATAACGGGCGGCGGCCTCGGCGCCGTACACGCCGCGACCCCATTCGACCGAATTCAGGTAGATCTCGAAGATCCGCTCCTTGTCGAGCACCGTCTCGAGCATCCACGTGATGATCAGCTCCTGCCCCTTGCGGATGTAGCTCTTCTCGCGCGACAGGAACAGGTTGCGCGCGAGCTGCTGGGTGATCGTCGAACCGCCCGCGACGATCCGGCCGCGCGCCTTGTTCTTCTCCCATGCCTGCAGGATCGCGTCGACGTCGTAGCCGTTGTTGGTCGCGAAGGTCGAATCCTCCGACGCGATCAGCGCGCGCTTCAGGTTGCGCGAGATCTGGTCGTACGGCACCCACTGGTGCTGGATCTGCGCGGGCGGCTTGTCGCGCGACAGCCACCATGCGTCGGTCCGCATGAACGCGGTCGAGCCGGGATTGATGAACGACCACGCGGCGATCTGCACGAGATAGAACAGCTGCGTCGCGAGCCATGCGCCCGCGAACACCGAACCCGCATAGACGAGCCAGCGCGTCGCGCCGACCGTGCGCGTGCGCTGCGTGCCGCTGACCGCCACCACGTGCCGCGCTCCGCTCAGGCGGCCGCGAGCGCCTGGCGCAGCGCGGCCAGCACCGGTGCGCCGTCCGGCCGCACGCCGCGCCAGATGAAGAACGATTCGGCCGCCTGCTCGACCAGCATCCCGAGCCCGTCGGCCGTGCGCGCGCCGAGCGACGCCGCATGCTGCATGAACACCGTCGGCTGCGCGCCGTACATCATGTCGTACGCGAGCGTGCCCGCGCCGAACGCGGCCGCGTCGCACGCCGGCAGCGCCGCATCGAGGCTGCCTGCCGTCGCGTTGACGATCACGTCGTACGGCTCGGCACGCACGGCGTCCGGGCCCCCGCCCGACAGTACGCAGCCCGCATCGTGCGCGGCCTGCGCGAACTGGCCGACGAGCGCCTCGGCCTTGCTCGCGGTGCGGTTCACGATCGTGATCGACAGCGGCGCGCGCTCGAGCATCGGCAGCACGACGCCACGCGCCGCGCCGCCCGCGCCGAGCAGCAGGATGCGCGCGCCCGCGAGCGACACGCCGAGATTCGATTCGATGTCGCGCACGAGGCCGACGCCGTCCGTGTTGTCGCCGTAGATGCCGCCGTCGGCATCGATGCGCAGCGTGTTCACCGCGCCCGCCGCCGCCGCGCGCGGCGACAGCGTGTCGGCGAGCGCGTGCGCGTCGAGCTTGAACGGGACCGTCACGTTCGCACCGCGTCCGCCTTCGGCGATGAACGCGCGCACGGCGGCCTCGAAGCCGTCGACCGGCGCGAGCCGGTGCTCGTAGACGATCGCCTCGCCCGTCTGCGCGGCGAACTGCGCGTGGATGAACGGCGACTTGCTGTGCGCCACCGGGTTGCCGAACACCACATAGCGGTCGGCGCCGCTCGTCGACGCGGCTGCGTTCATGATGCGCGCCCCTCTTCGCTTGCCGCGCTTTCCTGGCTGTTGCCGCTCGCGGCCTCGTCGCCCGCGGCCGTCGCGCCGTCCGCTTCGGCCAGTGCTTCGGCCTCGGCTTGCGCCGACGCGTCCTGCGCATCGACCAGCGTGTCGTCGCCGCCCTCGTTCTCGTCTTCGTCGTCGGCCGCGTCGCCGCTCGTCACGGTCGGCGCGTCGAGCACGTTAAGCAGCCGCACCGACGCCTCGATCGTCAGCTCGTCGAGCGACATCACGTCGAGCAGCACGCGCGTGCCGCGCGCATGCACGCCGAGCCCCGGCACGTGCAGCAGCAGCGGAATTTCCTCGAGGCGCACCAGATCGCCCTTCACCACGCTCGCGACGACCTGCTTCTTCTGCTCCTGCGCGAGCCAGCGCAGGCACCAGAAGTACTCCATCCGGCGCTGGTAGTCGGCGTACGCGGTATAGGTGTCGTCGAAGCCCTGCACGACCGCGTACAGGTCGGCGTCCTTCGGCTTGAACGGCGCGGCGAGCTTCGCGGTGACGCCGTGCTGCACGCATGCCAGCAGTTGCCACTGGTTCACGAGGTCGACGTAACGGCGCAGCGGCGAAGTGCTCCACGCGTATTGCGCGACACCGAGGCCTTCGTGCGGCGCGGCCGTCGTCTGCATCCGCGTGCGCTTCGGGCCCGGCGCGCCGAAGCCGCGCTGCGAGCGATAGATGCCGGGCACCGTGTGATCGTGCAGGAACGCGCCCCACGTCGAGTTCGCGAGGATCGCGAGCTCCGACACGATCAGGTCGAGCGGCGAGCCGCGGCGGCGCGGCGTGATCGTCACGTGCTCGCCTTCGACGTAGAAGTTGTAGTCGGTGTTGCGCTGCACTTCGCGCTTCAGGCCGTAGCCCGCGCGCGCGACCTGGCGCTTCTCGAACAGCGCCTGCGCGAGCGGCCATAGCACGGCGATGTCGTCCTTGTGCGGATAGTCGCCGGTGCCGGCGGCGAGCGTCTCTTCGTTGACGAGCTCGTCGAGCGTGTTGTGGCGCAGGTTGTTCTTCACGAACACGAGTTCGGCGCGCGTCTCGTTCGCGACGATCTCCTGCGTCTCGCGGTTGACGATGATGTACAGCGACAGCGCCGGGCGGTAGTCGCCTTCCTTCAGCGTGAACACCTCGACCACGTCGTCCGGCAGCATCGTGATCTTGTCGCCCGGCATGTAGACGGTCGACAGGCGCGCGCGCGCGATCGCGTCGACCGCGTCGCCGCGCACGATGCCGAGCGCCGGCGCCGCGATGTGCACGCCGATCCGCACGCGACCGTCGGACAGGTGCTCGACCGAGAACGCATCGTCGATTTCGGTCGTCGTGATGTCGTCGATCGAGAACGCCTCGACGTCCGCGCGCGGCAGGTCGTCCGGCAGCGGGCCGACCGTGACGGCCGGGAAGCCCGTGCCGTGCGGGAAGAATTCCGCAAGAAAACGCGCCTCGTGCAGCGCCCGCGGCGACGCGATGCCGCCGCAGTCGAGCATCAGCCGCGCCGGCGATACGCCGCGCGCGCCGGCCGCCGCTTCCATCGCCTTGTATTCGATCGCGTTCTTGTCCGGCCGCGTCAGCAGCCCGAGCACCTTGCCCGCGAACGCTTCCGGCAGCTTGCCGGCCTTCAGTTCCTCTTCATACTGCGCTTGCACCAGCGCCTGCTGGCGCTTGCGCTCGAGCGACGCGAGCGCCATCTTGAGCTGCTCTTCCGGCGCGCGCTGGTACTGGCCGCGCCCCTTGCGGCGGAAGTAGACGGGCGAGCCGTGCAGCCGCAGCACCAGCGCCGCGCGCTCGACCGGGCCGTAGGTCGCGCCGAAATATTCCGCGGCCAGCGCCGTATACGCGAATTCCTCGGCCGGCGCGCATTCCCACAGGAAATCCAGGTCGATCTGCTGCGCGGCCGTGTCGGCTTCCTGCATCAGCTCGCTCGCGGCCGGCTTCTCGAATTCGATCAGCACGTCTTTCGCGCGCACCTTCGCCCGCCGCCCGCCGGGCAACTCGACTTGAAACGCGTCGCCCTGGCGCGACAGCACGCTGCCCGCCTTGAAACTGCCCGATTCCTCGAAGAAAACGTTCACTCAGTACTCTCGTTCAGACTGCCGGGCGCCGCATCGGCGGCGCCGCATGATGTTGGGAATTCGATCGGCATGACGCCGGGTTCATGACGTTCGGTCGTCGCAAAAGGCGAGAACGTCGTCGACATAGTCGGCAAATTCGCTGATTCCGTGGTCGCTGCCTTCGATCACGCGCGTTTTCGCGCCCGGGTAGTGGGCGAGCATCTCGCGGTAGTCCAGCACTTCGTCGCCCGTCGCCGCGAACAGATAGTAGCGTTCGGGCCGCGAAATCGCCGGCACGCGCAGCGCATCGAGCTCCTGCAGGTGATGGCGTTCGACGACGATCGAGCCGCCGCCGTGCCACAGCGGCTGTTCGCCCAGATGCTGCTCGAGGTCGCGCTGCGGCACGATCGCCGGATTCAGCAGCACCGCCTTCCAGCCGTGCTTTTCGGCGAGCCAGGTCGCGTAGTAGCCGCCGAGCGAGCTGCCGATCACCGTCACGTCGCGCACCCCGGCCACCGCGGCTTCCGCGACGGCGATCGCCTCGAGCGGCGACACCGACAGCGACGGACAGCGCCATTCGGGCGTGCGGCCGAGCTCGGCCATGCGCGCGGCGAGGAGCCGCGACTTCTGCGACTCCGGCGACGACCGGAACCCGTGCAGGTACAGGATCACGCGCGGCTCCCGAGCGCGTCGAGCAGCTTCTGGTGCACGCCGCCGAAGCCGCCGTTGCTCATCACGAGCACGTGGTCGCCCGGACGCGCGGCCTCGATGACCGACTTCACCAGGAGATGGAGATCGTCGAACGCGCGAGCCTTGTCGCCGAGCGGCGCGAGCGCGTCGCCGAGGTTCCAGCCGAGCGCGTCGCGCCCGGTCGGCGCGCCGTAGCCGAACACCAGGTCGGCGTCGGCGAGACTGGCCGGCAGTTGCGCCTTCATCACGCCGAGCTTCATCGTGTTCGAACGCGGCTCGAGCACCGCGAGAATACGGGAGTTTTGGCGGCCGATGCGTGCACGAAGGCCGGCGATCGTGGTTTCGATCGCGGTCGGATGGTGCGCGAAGTCGTCGTAGACGGTTACCCCATCCACGCTGCCGCGCACTTCCATGCGCCGCTTCACGTTGCGAAACGATGCGAGCGATTCGGCCGCCTGCGCGGGCGGCACGCCGACGTGGCGGGCGGCGGCGATCGCCGCGAGCGCGTTCATCCGGTTGTGGTCGCCCTGCACCTGCCACGCGACCTCACCGACACGCTCGGCCTGCGAATACACGGCGAAGCGCTCGTCGACCGGCACGCCGTCCTCGGCCGGCAGTGCCTGCCAGCCGCCGTCGACGCCGAAGCGCTCGACCTCGCTCCAGCAGCCGCGCGCGAGCACGCGCTCCAGCGCGTCCGAACGGCCGTTGGTCACGATCCGGCCGACGCCCGGCACGGTGCGCACGAGATGATGGAATTGCGTTTCGATCGCGGCGAGATCCGGGAAGATGTCGGCGTGATCGAATTCGAGATTGTTGAGCACCGCGGTGCGCGGCCGGTAATGGACGAACTTCGAGCGCTTGTCGAAGAACGCCGTGTCGTATTCGTCGGCCTCGATCACGAAGAAGCTCGAATCGGTCAGCCGCGCCGACACGCCGAAGTTCAGCGGCACGCCGCCGATCAGGAAGCCCGGGTTCAGGCCGGCATCTTCCAGCAGCCAGGCGAGCATCGACGACGTGGTCGTCTTGCCGTGCGTGCCCGCGACCGCCAGCACCCACTTGCCTGCCAGCACGTGCTCGCCGAGCCATTGCGGGCCGGATACATAAGGCAGGCCGCGATCGAGGATCGCCTCCATCAGCGGGTTGCCGCGCGTGACGACGTTGCCGATCACGAACAGGTCGGGCTTCAGGTCGATCTGCTCGGCGCCGTAGCCCTCGATCAGCGTGATGCCCTGCGCCTCGAGCTGCGTGCTCATCGGCGGATAGACGCCCGCGTCGCAACCCGTCACCGTGTGGCCGGCCTCGCGCGCGAGCACGGCGAGACCGCCCATGAAGGTGCCGCAGATGCCAAGAATGTGGATGTGCATAGATGAATGCTTTCGCGCCGCCGGGCGCCGTCGATTCGGAAAGAATGGTCTGCGGCACGCCGGACGGGCCGCCCGGCCAACGACTTTCGCCGCGACACAAAGACCGTCATTGTAACTGACGGCCCGCCGTGCCCGGCGGCCCGAACGACGGATCCGGACGCCGCGCGGCACGGCAGGCGACGCGCGGCCGCACCGCGTTCGGCCGCCGCGCGATCGAGTATGATTGCCGGATCATGTCTCGCAAACCTCTTGTCGACCCGCGGCGCGCCCGCGAGGAAATCGCCCAGTCCGCCGCCCGCCTGATCGCGGAGGACGGCCTCGATTACGCCAGCGCGAAACGCAAGGCCGCGCGCCAGCTGTTCGGCGATACGCGCGTTGCCGGCGAATGGCTGCCGGATAACGACCTGATCGAGGAAGAACTGCGCGAGTACCTCGCCCTGTTCCAGAGCGACACGCAGCCGGACGAACTGCGCCGCCTGCGCGAGATCGCGCTCGACTGGATGCGCCGGCTCGCCGAGTTCAATCCGTACGTGACGGGCGCGGTGCTGAACGGCACCGCGAACGCGCATTCGGATATCCATTTGCAGATATTCACCGACAACCCGAAGGACGTCGCGATCTACCTGCTGAACCAGAACGTTCAGTACGACGTGTCCGAGACGCGGCATTTCGCCGGTCGCGCCGACGTCGAGACGCTCAGCTTCCTGTGGCGCCCGCGGCGCGACGTGGACGCGATCGGCATTCACGTCGCGCTCTACGCGAGCGACGACCTGCGCGGCGCGGTCAAGGCCGACGCGCGCGGCCGGGTCGCCCGCGCGGACGCCGCCGCATTGCGTGCGCTCGTCGAAGCCAGCAACGCCCCTTCCGAACCGGAATGATTCAACGATGATGATGAAACGCATGTTGCCGCTCGCGGTGGTCGCGGCCGCCGCCGTCGCCGGCGGGCTCGCCGCCGGCCACTGGTTCCGCGGCGGCAGCGCCGATGACGGCGTCGCCGTCGCCGCGCCCGCTGCGCAGGGCAGCCCGGTCGACCAGCTGTGGGCCGCGTCGCTGACCGGCGTCGACGGCAAGCCGGCGTCGCTCGCTTCCTTCAAGGGCCAGAAGGTCGTGGTCAATTTCTGGGCGTCGTGGTGCGGCCCGTGCGTCGAGGAGATGCCGGAGCTCGTCGCGCTGTCGCACCAATACAAGCAGAAAGGCATCCGCTTCATCGGGATCGGCGTCGATTCCGACCAGAACGTGAAGAACTTTCTGCAGAAGGTGAAGGTCGACTATCCGGTTTTCGTCAGCGGTTATGCGGGCGCCGATCTGGCCCGTAATTTCGGAAATACCGCCGGCGCGCTGCCGTTTACGGTCGTCATCGACGAAACCGGCAAGATTCGCGAGACAAAATTAGGACAAATCCAACCGGCCGAGCTGAAAAAGACCCTCGACGCGTTGTGATCGCCCTGAACGGCGGCCAGCACGTTGGCGGCGATTTGTACGTCGATCGCCGCAATTTCACGTGAATTCGCTGATACTTTGCAGCCGCACCGGTAATTCTTGCAGGTCCGGCGCGCTCGGCCGTTCGGCAAAACTAGACAAATTTCTCTAAATAGCGCTAAAGTTCGCGCAATTCCGCAGAAATAGAAGCGACCATGACACGATTGCTGGTGCTGCACGGCCCCAACCTGAACCTTCTCGGCACCCGGGAACCGGAGGTGTACGGCCGCGTCACGCTTGCGCAGATCGATCAGGCGCTTGCCGCGCGAGCCCAGGAAGCCGGCGCCGAACTGTCGTCGTTCCAGAGCAACCATGAAGGCGCGCTCGTCGACCGCATTCAGGCCGCGCGGGAGGAACAGACCGATTTCATCCTGATCAATCCCGCCGCGTATACGCACACGAGCGTCGCGATCCGGGACGCGATCGCCGGCGTCGGCATCCCGTTCGTCGAGGTTCACCTGTCGAACGTGCACCGCCGCGAAGCGTTCAGGCATCACTCCTACTTTTCCGACCAGGCCGAAGGCGTGATCTGCGGGCTCGGCTGGAAAGGTTATCTGTACGCGCTCGAGTACGCGCTGGACAAGCTGCAAGGCGCGTCGCGCGGCTGATTTCGCGATCTAGATTCAGCGCCGGTCCCACCGGCGCTTTCACGTATTGAAAGGGGAATTCCCGATGGATCTTCGTAAGCTGAAAACTCTGATCGACCTCGTTTCCGAATCCGGCATCTCCGAGCTGGAAGTCACGGAAGGCGAAGGCAAGGTGCGTATCGTCAAGAACGCGCCGCCGGTCTACGTGCAGCCGACGGCTGGGTATGCCCCGCAAGTCAGCGCGCCCGCTCCGTCGGTCGCGCTGCCGACCGAAGGTGCTGCCGCGCCGGCAGCAGGCGCCGCCGCCGCACCGGCCGCCCCGCAAGGCCACGTCGTGACGTCGCCGATGGTCGGCACGTTCTATCGCGCGCCGTCGCCGGGCGCGGACCCGTTCGTCCAGGTGGGCGACACGGTCAAGGAAGGCCAGACGATCTGCATCATCGAAGCGATGAAGCTGCTCAACGAGATCGAGTCGGACAAGGCCGGCGTGATCAAGGAAATCCTCGTCGAGAACGGCCAGGCCGTCGAATACGGCCAGCCGCTTTTCGTGATCGGCTAAGTCCGCCGCGCGGCCCGTCCGGCCGCGCGCCGCCGATGCTCGCCAGGCGCCGTTCGCGCGCCCCTCGAAGAGACGAATACTCGCTATGTTTGAAAAAATCCTCATTGCCAACCGCGGTGAAATCGCGCTGCGCATCCAGCGCGCGTGCCGCGAGCTCGGCGTCAAGACGGTGGTCGTCTACTCGGAAGCCGACAAGGAAGCCAAGTACGTGCGCCTCGCGGACGAAGCCGTCTGTATCGGCCCGGCCCCGTCGAACCTGAGCTACCTGAACATGCCGGCGCTGATCAGCGCCGCGGAAGTCACCGATGCCGAGGCGATCCACCCCGGCTACGGCTTCCTGTCCGAGAACGCCGACTTCGCCGAACGCGTCGAGCAGTCGGGCTTCACGTTCATCGGCCCGCGCCCGGAAACGATCCGGATGATGGGCGACAAGGTCACCGCGAAGCAGACGATGATCAAGACCGGCGTGCCGTGCGTGCCGGGCTCGGAAGGCGCGTTGCCGGACGATCCGAAGGAGATCGTCAAGATTGCGCGCGCGATCGGCTATCCGGTCATCATCAAGGCAGCGGGCGGCGGCGGCGGGCGCGGGATGCGCGTCGTGCACACCGAAGCCGCGCTCGTGAACGCGGTCAACATGACCCGCGAGGAAGCCGGCCGTGCGTTCGGCAACCCGCAGGTGTACATGGAGAAGTTCCTCGAGAACCCGCGCCACATCGAAATCCAGGTGCTGTCGGACGCGCACAAGAACGCGATCTGGCTCGGCGAGCGCGACTGCTCGATGCAGCGCCGTCACCAGAAGGTGATCGAGGAAGCGCCGGCGCCCGGCATTCCGCGCCGCCTGATCGAGCGCATCGGCGACCGCTGTGCGGATGCGTGCAAGAAGATGGGCTACCTCGGCGCGGGCACGTTCGAATTCCTGTACGAGAACAACGAGTTCTACTTCATCGAGATGAACACGCGCGTGCAGGTCGAGCACCCGGTGTCGGAGATGATCACGGGCGTCGACATCGTGCAGGAACAGATCCGCATCGCGGCCGGCGAGAAGCTCGCGCTGCGCCAGCGCGACATCGAGTTCCGCGGACATGCGATCGAATGCCGGATCAACGCGGAAGATCCGTTCAAGTTCACGCCGTCGCCGGGCCGGATCACGTCGTGGCATACGCCGGGCGGCCCCGGCGTGCGCGTCGACTCGCATGCGTACAATGGCTATTTCGTGCCGCCGAACTATGATTCGATGATCGGCAAGCTGATCACCTACGGCGCGACGCGCGACCAGGCGATCCGCCGGATGCGCATCGCGCTGTCGGAAATGGTCGTCGAAGGCATCCAGACCAACATCCCGCTGCACCGCGAGCTGATGATCGACTCGAAGTTCGTCGAAGGCGGCACCAGCATCCACTATCTCGAACACCGGCTCGCCCAGAAGCAGCAGGTCGCACCGGAAGAAGCGTAAGCATGAGCTATCGCGAACTCGTCGTCGAACTGGCCCGTGAGCATGCGGAGGCGCTGTCCGACGCGCTGCTCGACCTCGGCGCGCTGTCGGTGTCCGTCGAGGACGCCGACGCCGACACGCCCGACGAACAGCCGCTCTTCGGCGAGCCCGGCCTCGTTCCCGAACGCACCGCGTGGCAGCACTCGCGCGTGATCGCGCTGCTGTCGCCCGATCACGACCCGGCCGTGCTGCTCGCGGCGGCCGCGAACGAGATCGGCGTCGCCGACACGCCGAAGTTCGACGTGCGCGAAGTCGAGGAACAGGACTGGGTGCGGCTCACGCAGTCGCAGTTCGAGCCGATTCCGATCGGCGAGCGGATCTGGGTCGTGCCGTCGTGGCACGACGCGCCCGACCCCGACGCGCTGATCCTCGAACTCGACCCCGGTCTCGCGTTCGGCACCGGCAGCCACCCGACCACGCGTCTGTGCATGGAATGGCTCGAACAATCGGTGAAGCCCGGCCTGTCGGTGCTCGACTACGGCTGCGGCTCGGGCATTCTCGCGATCCTCGCGCGGAAATGCGGGGCGAACCCCGTGGTCGGCATCGACATCGATCCGCAGGCGGTCGAATCGGCGCGCCAGAACAGCGAACGCAACCATGCGGAAGTCACGTACGGGCTGCCCGATGCGTGCCCGGCCGGCGAATTCGACATCGTCGTCGCGAACATCCTGTCGAACCCGCTGAAACTGATGGCGTCGATGCTCGCATCGAAGGTGAAACCGGGCGGGCGCATCGCGCTGTCGGGCGTGCTCGCGCGCCAGGCGGACGAAGTCGCGGCCGTCTATGCGCGCTACGTCGACATCTCGGTCTGGCGCGAACACGAAGGTTGGGTATGCCTCGCCGGAACCCGGCGGGAAAGCCATTAGAATAGCGCTGTCCTTCACTCTGGCCAGCAGGCCGCCCGGCTCGACATGCTTCTTGCGACGCGCTGCCCTCATTGCGAAACCGTCTTCCGGCTGCAGCAGGAACAGCTCTCGCTGCATGACGGGCTCGTGCGTTGCGGACACTGTCAGCAGGTCTTCGACGCATCGCAGTCGCTCGTACCCGATCCGGCACCGCCGGAATCCGCACTGACCGAAGCGGCGCCGGTCGAGCCGGCCGCCGCCACCCCGCAACACGACGCCGCGCCCGCGCGGCTCTTCACCACCGACGCACCGGTCGAACCGGCAGCGGGTTCCGATTACCAGCCGGAAGGCTGGGACATGTGGGCGCCGTGGCTCGATGCCGGCGTCGACCCGTCCCTGCAGCACAGCGTCGAGACCGTGCGCGCCGAGCCGCTGATCCCGCTCGCGCTGCCGTCGACGGAATCCGGTGTGGTTCACCTGTCCGGCACGCCGGCGCCGATCGCATCGCAGCCGGCCGAGTTGCACGCCGTCGCCGCGCGATCGGTCGGACCGGATGCCGTGCCGCCCGAAACCGACGAACCGCTCACGCCGCTCACGCCGCTCACCGAACCCGACCTGCGCGAACCGCGCTTCGTCGCGCCCGCGCCGTCGGTCGAACCCGCCGCAGCAGCGCCCGTCGAACCGGTCGGCAACGCGCGCTTCGCCGTGCCCGACGACGAGCACGCGCCACGCGAACCGCGCTTCGCGTTCAGGCCGGTGCAAGCCGAGCCCGGACTCGAACCGAAACCCGAACCCGACACCCGCGCCGAACGTGCCGCCGCACCGGCCGCAGCCGCCAGCGAACCGGGTGCCGAACCGGACGTACAACCGGCCGTCCAACCGGCCGTCCCCTTCCCCGCCGCACTGTCCGACGACGACCGCCCGCCCTTCGCCGTGACGCGCGAGCCGCGCGCGCAGCAGCGACGCGGAACGCTCGGCGGCTTTTTCGGCGGCCTCGTCGCGGCCGTGCTCGCGGTGCTGCTCGTCGCGCAGCTCGCGTGGTGGCAGCGCGAAACCGTGATGATCTACTGGCCCGTCACGCAGGGCTGGTTCCGGCAGGCGTGCGCGCCGCTCGGCTGCAAGGTGACGCCGCCGCGCGCGATCGACGGCCTGCGGCTCGACGCGGCCGACCTGCGCCAGATCGACGGCCCGCGCGTGCTGGAGTTGAAGGTGCCGCTGACGAACCGCTACCGCGTCGCGCTCGCCTACCCGTCGCTCGAACTGACGCTGCTCGACGACACGAATCACGTGACCGTGCGCCGCGTGCTCGCGCCGCGCGACTACGTGCGCCCGGGCATGCCGATCGACGCCGGGCTGCCGCCCGGCACGACGCAGACGATGGTCGTCCGTCTCGACACGAACGGCGCGCCCGCCTCGAATTTCCGCGTCCAGATCTTCTATCCGTGACGCCCCGCGGCGCGCGCATGCGCGCCGTCTCAACCCGCGCGCCGCTGCGGCGCGCTATTTCGGAGCACGAACATGAGCAAAGTTACGCTGGGTGGCAACCCGATCGATCTCGCCGGCACGTTCCCGGCCGTCGGCTCGCAAGCCCCCGACTTCAAGCTGGTCGGCAAGGACCTCGCCGACCTGTCGCTCGCCAGCTTCGCCGGCAAGCGCAAGGTGCTGAACATCGTCCCGAGCCTCGATACGCCCACCTGCGCGACGTCGACCCGCAAGTTCAACGAAGCCGCGTCGTCGCTCGACGACACCGTCGTGGTGGTCGTGTCCGGCGACCTGCCGTTCGCCGCCACGCGCTTCTGCACGACCGAAGGCCTCGCGAACGTCGTGACGGCTTCGACGTTCCGCGGCGGCCGCGCGTTCGCGAACGCATACGGCGTCGACGTGACGAGCGGCCCGCTGAACGGCCTGACGGCCCGAGCGGTCGTCGTGCTCGACGCGCAGGACAAGGTGCTCCACGCGGAACTCGTCGGCGAGATCAAGGACGAGCCGAACTACGACGCAGCGCTCGCCGCACTGAAGTAACCCGCAGCCGCCCGGCCCTGCCGCGCGAGGCCCGACGGCCTGCGCGCGCCGGCCGGGCAGCCGCCTCCCTTTGCTCTCTACAGGAACGCACGCCTTGACTACGCTGATTTGCGGCTCGCTCGCCTACGACAACATCATGACCTTCGAAGGCCGGTTTCGCGAGCACATCCTGCCCGACCAGGTTCACCTTCTGAACGTGAGCTTCCTCGTGCCGACGATGCGTCGCGAATTCGGCGGTTGCGCGGGGAACATCGCCTACGCGCTGCACATGCTCGGCGGCGACGCGCGCATCATGGCGACGGTCGGCGCGAACGACGCCGATCGCTATCTCGAGCGTCTCGACAGCCTCGGCCTGTCGAAGGCCAGCATACGCGTGGTGCCCGAAATGCACACCGCGCAGGCGATGATCACGACCGATCTCGAGAACAACCAGATCACCGCATTCCACCCGGGCGCGATGATGCAGTCGCACCTGAACCGCGCGGACGAAGTGTCGGGCGTGAAGCTCGGCATCGTCGCGCCGGACGGCTTCGACGGGATGGTCCAGCACGCCGAGCAATTCGCGAAAGCCGGCATCCCGTTCATCTTCGATCCGGGCCAGGGCCTGCCGCTGTTCGACGGTGCGACGCTGCGCCGCATCATTGAACTCGCCACCTTCGTTGCGGTCAACGACTACGAGGGCAAGCTCGTCAGCGACAAGACGGGCTGGTCCGAACAGGAAATCGCCAGCCGGGTTCAGGCGTTGATCATCACGCGCGGCGAGCGCGGCGCCACCATTCTTCACAAAAACGGCGAAGAACAGATTCCGGTCGTGCAAGCCGAGCGTGTCGTCGATCCGACCGGCTGCGGCGACGCCTTCCGGGGCGGCCTGCTGTACGGCATCGAGAATGGCCTCGACTGGGCAACCACGGGCCGCCTCGCGAGCCTGATGGGCTCGATCAAGATCGCCCACCAGGGGCCTCAAACTTACGCACTGACGCGCGCCGAAATCGACGCGCGCTTCGAGGCTGCCTTCGGGTACAGTCTCAAATGAATATTGTGGGAGAGCAAAGATGTTGACCAAGAAAACCCTCACGCTCGCTGCCATGCTGACGGCCACGCTGACGCTCGCCGGCTGCTTCACGGCGCCGGGCTCGGCAGATGTCTATAGCGTCGGCCAGGCGCAGCGCGAGCAAACCGTGCGCATGGGCACCGTCGAAAGCGTCCGTGCGGTGCGCATCCAGTCCGATGGCGGCGGCAGCGCGATCGGCACGCTCGGCGGCGGCGCGCTCGGCGCAGTCGCGGGCAGCGCGATCGGCGGCGGCAAGGGATCGATCCTGACGGCCATCGCGGGCGGTCTCGTCGGCGCGGTCGCAGGCAACGCGGTCGGCGAAAACCTCAGCACGGCGAACGGTGTCGAAATCACCGTGCGCCTCGACAACGGCGACCTGCGCTCGATCACGCAGGCGGCGAGCGGCGAAGTGTTCCGCGCCGGCGAACGGGTGCGACTGCTGTCGAGCGGCGGCGTCACGCGCGTCACGCACTAACGAGCATCCTCAGCACGCGGCGCAAGCCGCGGTCGAACGCATGTGCGAAGCTGCACATGCGTTTTTTTTCGTCCGTGCCCGGCAGCCGGCCGGCCCATCGATGCAGGCGGACGAAAAAAATCCCGCCACCTGAACCAGATGGCGGGATCGATTGAGTAGCGCTACTCAACCCGCGGACACCGCGTGAGTGTCCGGGTAGTGCTGGTCAGCCGCGATTACGGACGGCTGCCGGTCGGGAACGGCCATGCCGCTGCCGGGTTGAGCGCGGTCTTCACGCCCGATGCCGGCGCGACCGATGCGGTCGACGCGGTGGTTGCCGGTGCAGCCTTCTTCACGACGGCCTTCTTCGGAGCAGCAGCCTTCTTCGGTGCAGCGGCCTTCTTCGCCGGTGCGGCAGCCTTCGGAGCAGCGGCAGCCTTCGGTGCAGCAGCGGCCTTCGGTGCAGCGGCAGCCTTCTTCGCAGGGGCAGCCTTCTTGGCAGGCGCAGCCTTCTTCGCAGCAGCCTTCTTCGCAGGCGCAGCCTTCTTGGCGGCAGCCTTCTTCGCCGGCGCGGCCTTCTTGGCAGCGGCCTTCTTCGCCGGTGCTGCCTTCTTCGCAGCAACCTTCTTCACCGCGACTTTCTTGGCTGCAACCTTCTTCGCAGCGGCCTTCTTCGCCGGTGCTGCCTTCTTCGCGGCAACCTTCTTCACCGCGACTTTCTTCGCAGCAACCTTCTTCGTTGCGACCTTCTTTGCCGCGACCTTCTTCGCAGCAGCCTTCTTCGCCGGTGCTGCCTTCTTCGCGGCAACCTTCTTCACCGCGACCTTCTTCGCAGCAACCTTCTTCACCGCAGCGGCCTTCTTCGCCGGAGCAGCAGCCTTCTTCGCAACGGTCTTCTTGGCAGCAACCTTCTTAGCAGCCGGTTTCTTCTTGGCAGTAGCCATGTTGTTCTCCTTCAGGTTCAGATGAGAGTCAGTTCAAACTACACCCTTCGTCAAAACCCGCTTCCCGCGGACGCTGTTCAGGACGTGCGCTTCGAAGCGGGCTATTCATCGGCGTACGCGGATACCACGCGCTTACGCTAATGAATACGGTATGGCGCGCGTGACCCCATGGCCTCGCGCGCCAAATCAAGTCGGTAGCCGGCACGCCTCGCGCCGCCACCCCTAATCGCTTGATCAAGCGGACCGCCACACGGCCGTCCGCTTTTTCCGGAGGGAAGTTTGCCCATCCCACTGAAGGGTTCGCAAAGTGCCGATCATGTCGTTGGGCCGTTAAGGCACCGGGCATGCTTTGCATCAGGCGTTCTTGCTCCTAAACCTTGGGCCGGGGCCGAGAGGCCGCCGGCTGCTCACATCATGTGACGGGTTCGCTGCTGCGGGTTATTCCCAGGACAGCGCGCCGCCCGTCTGATACTCGATCACACGCGTCTCGAAGAAGTTGCGTTCCTTCTTCAGGTCGATCATCTCGCTCATCCAAGGGAACGGGTTTTCCTCGTTCGGGAACAGCGGGTCGAGGCCGATCTGCTGGCAACGGCGGTTGCTGATGAAGCGCAGATAGCTCTTGAACATCGACGCGTTCAAACCCAGCACGCCGCGCGGCATCGTGTCCTCGGCGTAGCGGTATTCGAGTTCGACAGCCTGCTTGAACAGCTCGCGGATCTCGGCGCGGAATTCCGCGGTCCAGAGATGCGGGTTCTCGAGCTTGATCTGGTTGATCAGGTCGATGCCGAAATTGCAGTGCATCGACTCGTCACGCAGGATGTACTGATATTGCTCTGCAGCACCCGTCATCTTGTTCTGGCGGCCGAGCGCGAGAATCTGCGTGAAGCCGACATAGAAGAACAGGCCTTCCATGATGCAGGCGAACACGATCAGCGACTTCAGCAGCTTCTGATCCGCTTCGAGCGTGCCGGTCTTGAAGGCCGGGTCCGTCAGCGTGTGGATGAACGGGATCAGGAATTCGTCCTTCGCGCGGATCGACGTGACCTCGTGGTACGCGTTGAAGATCTCGCCTTCGTCGAGACCGAGCGATTCGACGATGTATTGGTACGCGTGCGTGTGGATCGCCTCTTCGAACGCCTGGCGCAGCAGGAACTGCCGGCACTCGGGCGCCGTGATGTGGCGGTACGTGCCGAGCACGATGTTGTTCGCGGCGAGCGAATCGGCCGTCACGAAGAAGCCGAGGTTGCGCTTGACGATGCGGCGCTCGTCCTCGGTCAGACCGTTCGGATCCTTCCACAGGGCGATGTCGCGGGACATGTTGATTTCCTGCGGCATCCAGTGGTTCGCGCAACCTGCCAGATACTTTTCCCACGCCCACTTGTACTTGAACGGCACCAGCTGATTGACGTCAGTCTGGCCGTTGATGATGCGCTTGTCTGCAACGTTGACCCGCGCTTCCGAACCGCCGGCGGGAACAGCCGATGCTTGCGGCGGCACCGCAAGATCGCCTTCGAAAATGTCGCGGACCTGATGGGCGGCAGGCGTTGCAGCCTGCATTCCGACAGCCATCCCTGCGGAGGTGCGCAACGCGTTTTGCTGCGCTCCGCTCGCGGGGGTTACGGCAGTCTTCTCGTCATCCCAGTTGAGCATAAATTCTCACCATCAATTTAGAACGGTTTGTACCATCTTTTCCTGAGCGATAAAAGGGCTCGCTCACGAAAAATCCTTTTTTCGATTCGCGTTGCGACCTCGATACAACACTTTGAGCAACGCATCGTCGTTCATGCAGCGCGCGACGTGTGTCGCACGTGTATCGCGAGGTGCGCTCGACGCATCGAACGCTGATCGAAACGCGACGTCGTCGGGGATGTTTCGATCGCTTGTCACTGCCTGCAACGCGAGTGCCGCGTTACAGATTCCTTATCATTTTTTTAGTTGAGAGCGGCGCACACTTCAACCTCGATCGGTTGTCGTGCGCGCCGCCCGAACCTTCTTCAGGTCATGCGCGCCGCGTTACTGGCAGGCTTCGCACTCGTCGAAGCCGGGATCGCCCGGGCGCATCGTGCATACCGGACCGTCCGCTTCGACCGGTGCGAGTGCCGGCGCCGCGTCGACTGCGCCCGACGACGACGCTGCGCCGCCTGCCGCGCCGAAGCCGCCTGCCGCGCCTTGCGCGCCGCCGCTGCTCGAGCCGCCGCTCGTCGGCACTGCGTTCAGCGCGCCGTGTGCAACCGTCGACTTCTCGACGTGCGTCGCCGCCATCGTGCGGAGGTAGTAGGTCGTCTTCAGACCGCGCAGCCACGCGAGCTTGTAGACCTCGTCGAGCTTCTTGCCCGACGCGCCGCCCATGTAGATGTTCAGCGACTGCGCCTGGTCGATCCACTTCTGGCGACGCGATGCCGCTTCGACCAGCCACGTCGGGTCGACTTCGAACGCGGTCGCGTAGATCGCGCGCAGGTCGGCCGGGATGCGGTCGATGCGCGACAGCATGCCGTCGAAGTACTTCAGGTCGGCGACCATCACTTCGTCCCACAGGCCGCGTTCCTTCAGGTCGCGGACGAGGTACTCGTTGACCACCGTGAATTCGCCCGACAGGTTCGACTTCACGTACAGGTTCTGGAAGGTCGGCTCGATGCATGCCGACACGCCGATGATGTTCGAGATCGTCGCCGTCGGCGCGATCGCGACGCAGTTCGAGTTGCGCATGCCGTGCGCGGCGATCCGCGAACGCAGCGTCGTCCAGTCGAGCGACTCGGACGTGTCGACCTCGACGTAGCCGCCACGCGCTTCCGTCAGCAGCTTCAGCGTGTCCTGCGGGAGGATGCCGCGATCCCACAGCGAGCCGCGGTAGCTCGAGTAGCGGCCGCGTTCCTCGGCCAGCTCGGTCGACGCGTAGTACGCGTAGTAGCAGACCGCTTCCATCGAACGATCGGCGAACTCGACCGCCGCTTCCGACGCGTACGGCGTGCGCAGCAGGTGCAGGCAGTCCTGGAAACCCATGATGCCCATGCCGACCGGACGGTGCTTCAGGTTCGAGTTACGCGCCTTCGGCACCGCGTAGTAGTTGATGTCGATCACGTTGTCGAGCATGCGCATCGCGACGCTGATCGTGCGCTTCAGCTTGTCGTGGTCGAGCGCGTAGCTGCCGTCGGCCTGCTTCACCAGGTGGGCGACGAGGTTCACGGAGCCGAGGTTGCACACCGCGATTTCGGTGTCGCTCGTGTTCAGCGTGATTTCCGTGCACAGGTTCGACGAGTGGACAACGCCGACGTGCTGCTGCGGCGAGCGCACGTTGCACGGATCCTTGAACGTGATCCACGGGTGGCCCGTCTCGAACAGCATGCCGAGCATCTTGCGCCAGAGCTGCTGCGCCGGGATCTTCTTGAACAGCTTGATCTCGCCGCGCGCGACCTTGTCTTCGTAAGCCGTGTAAGCCGCTTCAAACTCCGCGCCGAACTTGTCGTGCAGGTCCGGGCAGGTCGACGGCGAGAACAGCGTCCAGTCGGCGCCTTCCATCACGCGCTTCATGAACAGGTCGGGAATCCAGTTCGCCGTGTTCATGTCGTGCGTACGGCGGCGATCGTCGCCGGTGTTCTTGCGCAGCTCGAGGAACTCCTCGATGTCGAGGTGCCACGATTCGAGGTACGCGCACACCGCGCCCTTGCGCTTGCCGCCCTGGTTGACCGCGACGGCCGTGTCGTTGACGACCTTCAGGAACGGGACCACGCCTTGCGACTTGCCGTTCGTGCCCTTGATATGTGAGCCGAGTGCGCGCACGCGGGTCCAGTCGTTGCCGAGACCGCCGGCGAACTTCGACAGCAGCGCGTTTTCCTTCAGCGCTTCATAGATGCCGTCGAGATCGTCCGCGACCGTCGTCAGGTAGCACGACGACAGCTGCGAGCGGTGCGTGCCCGAGTTGAACAGCGTCGGCGTCGAGCTCATGAAGTCGAAGCTCGACAGCACGTTGTAGAACTCGATCGCGCGCGTTTCGCGGTCGATCTCGTTCAGCGACAGGCCCATCGCGACGCGCATGAAGAATGCCTGCGGCATTTCGATGCGGCTGCCGTCGACGTGCAGGAAGTAGCGGTCGTACAGCGTCTGCAGGCCGAGGTAGCCGAACTGCAGGTCGCGGTTCGCGTCGAGCGCTTCGCCCAGACGCTTCAGGTCGAACTGCAGCAGCTTGTCGTCGAGCAGGCCGGCGTCGACGCCGCGCTTCAGGAACTGCGGGAAGTATTCCGCGTAGCGGGCCGACATCTCGGCCTGGACCACTTCCTCGCCGAGGATCTCGCGACGGATCGTGTGCAGCAGGATGCGGGCCGTGACCTGGCTGTATGCCGGATCCTTTTCGATCATCGTGCGCGCAGCGAGGATCGCCGAGTCGTAGACCTGGCTCATCGGCACGCCGTCGTACAGGTTCTTCACCGTTTCCGCGACGATCGGGTCAGGGTTAACCGCAGCGCCGAGACCGTCGCATGCCGACACGATCAGCGCGCGCAGTGCGTTCAGGTCGAGCGGGCGCGTGACGCCGTTGTCGACGACGTTGATGCCGGTGCTCGACTCGCCGCCCGCTGCCGCTGCTTCCTCGCCCGCATGCTGGCGCTCGAGGTGACGCTTCTCGCGATACAGCACGTATGCACGCGCGACGTTGTGCTCGCCGCCGCGCATCAGCGCGAGTTCGACCTGGTCCTGGATGTCTTCGATATGGAACGTACCGCCGTTCGGACGGCTGCGCACGAGCGCGCGCACGACGTTGTGCGTGAGCTGCTCGACGAGTTCGCGTACGCGTGCCGATGCCGCGCCCTGCCCGCCATTGACGGCCAGGAAAGCCTTGGTCACCGCAATCGCGATCTTCGAAGGCTCGAACGACACCACGCTGCCGTTGCGGCGGATCACCTTGTAGTCGGCGAACGTGGCCTGCGGCGCGAGCGCCTGCGCGCCCTGTTCGGTCCCGCCGAGCGGACGGCTCGAGGCGCTCTCGTACTGGGACGTCGCGTTGTCGGTGGTTTGCATGTGCAAAGCTCCTGGTGTTGGATGGTGCGGAGAGAACC
Organism: Burkholderia sp. BCC1988; assembly: GCF_905339895.1. Taxonomy (NCBI): domain Bacteria; kingdom Pseudomonadati; phylum Pseudomonadota; class Betaproteobacteria; order Burkholderiales; family Burkholderiaceae; genus Burkholderia; species Burkholderia sp. BCC1988. The sequence goes on along the minus strand of NZ_CAJPHA010000003.1, from coordinate 52,424 downwards.
GCGGATTAAAACGAACGCTGCGCTATCGGATGCGCGAGCGGTAAGAGGCGAGCGATGCGTCGGGGAAGCCGGTTCGGTCGATGCGCGACAACCGATCCGGTCGTGTGCTTCATCATGTGTACGCTGCCCCGTCGAAGTTCGCTGCGCTTGATTGCGACGCCCGGACCGCCCGGCCTGGCGCGCCGCACTGAGAACCCTGGCCGCCGGCGTTGCCCGCCGGCCGGTGCCGCTCGGGTTTCCCCTGCGACACACACTATATCTAGTACAGAACCGCTCAACTGGCACCAAGTATAGTGGACATTCCGGCGACATCAAAACGGAGAATTTTCGCCGGAGGTATTGACATCAACCCGGCCGCCCGGACGGGCAGACGTGACAAGGCATTGGTCGGAAAAAAAAATTTCGCCCGCTCAAAAACCCTGCGATCAGTGCTGACGGAAAGGAAAGTATTCGGCGGAAAACCCGGCATCGCTCGCGAAGCGTTGCCAATCGAAGTGCGGACCCGGGTCGGTCTTGCGGCCCGGCGCGACGTCGGAATGCCCGGCCACCGCATCGATCGGGTAGCGCGCGGCGAGCGTGCGCGCGAGCACCCCGAGCGTCGCGTACTGCGCCGCGTCGAACGGCACGTCGTCCGCACCTTCGAGTTCGATGCCGATCGAGAAGTCGTTGCAGCGCGGCCGGCCGAAGAACTCGGACGCGCCCGCATGCCATGCACGCTCGTCGCACGACACGAACTGCACGAGTTCGCCGTCGCGGCGGATCAGGAAGTGCGCGGACACGCGCACGTCGCGCAGGTGACGCTGGTAATAGGGGTGCGTATCGCAATCGAGGCGATTCAGGAACAGCGCCTCGATCGCATCGCCGCCGAACTCGCCGGGCGGCAGGCTGATGTTGTGGACGACGACGAGCGTCGGCACCGCGCCCGCGGGCCGCGCCTCGAAATTCGGCGACGGCGCGTGGCGCGCTTCGCGCACCCAGCCGTTCGCGTCGACCGACAGCAGCGCTGCGTCGCTCATCGGGCGTCGTGGCCGCTCGCGTGTGCGCCGTGGCGCTGCGCGTGCTCGGTGCTGCAGAAGTATTCGCCGCCCGCGGCGACGGCGTCGCCCTGCGGCGTATGCACGCCGCATTCGGCGCAACGCACCATCGGTTCGGGCAGCGAGCGCGCGTCGCCGTTCGGGCGTGCCGCCCCGGCGCCGGGACCCGGTGCGCCGTCGTTGCCGCCACCGCGGCCGGCGCGCGCCTGCGCGTGCTCCTGGGCCTGGCGCAGCTTGCGCGTGAGCCACGAACCCGCGAAGAAGAGAAGAATCAGGAGAAGAATCTGTCGCATCGGAAACCTGCGTTCAAACCACGGAGCGGTGCAGCAGCACCTCGAAAACGAACCGGCTGCCGACATACGCGAGCAGCAGCGCGGCAAACGACACGAGCACCCAGCGCGCGGCGCCGCGCCCGCGCCAGCCCGACGTCTTGTGGGCGACCAGCAGGCCGCCGAACATCAGCCACGACAGCACCGCGAACACGGTCTTGTGATCGAGCCGCAGCGCGCGTGCATCGACCTGCTCGCTGAACAGGATCCCCGACGCGAGCGTCAGCGTCAGCAGCACGAAGCCGGCACCGATCAGGCGGAACAGCAGCTTCTCGAGCGTGAGCAGCGGCGGCAGCGTTTCGAGCCAGCTCGCGATCCAGCCGGTCGAGCCGTCGCGGCCGCCGCTCCTCAGCGACTGCAGGCGCCGCTCGACCATCAGCATCAGGACCGCGTGCAGCGCGGCGATCGCGAAAAGGCCGTACGCGATGTTCGCGATCAGGAAGTGCATCTTGAACAGCGGCGCTGCGGCATAAGGCAGCACCCGCACGCCACCGAACACGAGCGGCAGCAGCGACGCGCCGCACGCGAGCGGCAGCACGAGCAGGCGCAGGCTGTCGAGCGGGAAGAAGAAGCTCTCGATCCAGTAGATGCCGGCGCCGAGCCAGAACATCGCGGACAGCGCGAACGCGAAGCCGAAGACCATCGCGTCGTGCGGGAAGATCGTCGTGTGCAGCAGCACGCCGTGCGCGACGAGCGCCGCGAACAGCAGCGCGCGGCCGGCGCCGCTCATTCCCGACGCGGCGGACGCCGGCACCGGCACGGCCGGCACGCTCGCGACGAGCGGCGTCGCACCCTGGCGGTGCGTGCGCCAGCCTGCGACGGCGAGGCCGCCGTACAGGAATGCGGTGAGGGCATACAGTACAATATCCATGTTCGAAGTTTACACTAGGCCCCCTTCCCGCGACGGCTCCCTTTTGTACGGTTCCGTCGCGCCTTCGGGCCCCACTGTCCATCGCTCCCCATGCTCGACAATCTCACTCAACGGATGGCGCGCGTCGTCAAGACGCTGCGCGGCGAGGCCCGGCTTACCGAGGCGAACACCCAGGAGATGCTCCGCGAGGTGCGTCTCGCGCTGCTGGAAGCCGACGTCGCGCTGCCGGTCGTCCGCGAATTCATCGCCAAGGTCAAGGAAAAGGCGCTCGGCGAGGAAGTGATCAGCAGCCTGTCGCCGGGCCAGGCGCTCGTCGGCGTGGTCCAGAAGGAACTGACCGCCGTGATCGGCGGCGACTACGAAGGCAAGGCCGCCGAGCTGAACCTCGCGGTCACGCCGCCCGCCGTGATCCTGATGGCCGGCCTGCAGGGCGCCGGCAAGACCACGACCGCCGGCAAGCTCGCGAAACTCTTGCGCGAGAAGTACAAGAAGAAGGTGCTGACGGTGTCGTGCGACGTGTATCGCCCGGCCGCCATCATGCAGCTGAAAACGGTGAGCGAACAGGTCGGCGCCGATTTCTTCCCGTCGACGCCGGACCAGAAGCCCGTCGACATCGCACTCGCGGCCGTCGACTGGGCGAAGCGCCACTACCATGACGTGCTGATCGTCGACACGGCCGGCCGCCTCGGTATCGACGAGGCGATGATGCAGGAAATCGCCGCGCTGCACGGCACGCTGAAGCCGGCCGAAACGCTGTTCGTCGTCGACGCGATGCTCGGCCAGGATGCGGTCAACACCGCGAAGGCGTTCAACGACACGCTGCCGCTCACCGGCGTCGTGCTGACCAAGCTCGACGGCGATTCGCGCGGCGGTGCCGCGCTGTCGGTGCGCCACATCACGGGCAAGCCGATCAAGTTCGTCGGCGTCGCCGAGAAGCTCGACGGCCTCGAGGTGTTCCACCCGGACCGGATGGCGAACCGGATCCTCGGCATGGGCGACATCCTCGCGCTCGTCGAGGAAGCGCAGCGCGGCGTCGACGTGCAGGCCGCGCAGAAGCTCGCCGACAAGGTCAAGAAAGGCGGCGACTTCGACCTGAACGATTTCCGCGCGCAGATCTCGCAGATGAAGAACATGGGCGGCCTGTCGTCGCTGATGGACAAGCTGCCCGCGCAGTTCCAGCAGGCGGCGGCCGGCGCCGACATGGGCCAGGCCGAGAAGTCGATCCGCCGGATGGAAGGCATCATCAGCTCGATGACGCCCGCCGAGCGCGCCAAACCCGAAATCATCAAGGCGACGCGCAAGCGCCGCATTGCAGCCGGCGCGGGCGTGCCGGTGCAGGAAGTCAACCGGATGCTGAACCAGTACGACCAGATGCGTACGATGATGAAGAAGCTGAAGGGCGGCAACATGCAGAAGATGATGCGCGGCCTGAAGGGCATGATGCCCGGCATGCGCTGATTCCGCCCGTCGGCCGGCGCGCGGGTTTTTGCCGTAGCGCGCGCCAGCCGTTCTGCTTCATTCTTATTTGTATACCGACTGCCCGCCAGAACTCATGAACCGCGAAGAAGCCCTCCACATTTTCGAACACTCCGAAGAGATCGTCTCGGCGGACGCCGTCAACGCGTCGATCGCCCGGATGGCCGAAGCGATCCGCGCCGAGATCGGCGACGCGTTCCCGCTCGTCCTCTCGGTGATGGGCGGCGCCGCGGTGTTTACCGGGATGCTGCTGCCGCATCTCGATTTCCCGCTGGAATTCGACTACATCCACCTGACCCGCTACCGCAACACGACGCAGGGCAGCCCGGAGATGCACTGGCGCGTCGCGCCGCGCGAATCGGTGAAGGACCGCATCGTGCTCGTGCTCGACGACATCCTCGACGAAGGCGAGACGATGGCCGCGATCCGCGACCGCATCCTCGACATGGGCGCGAAGCGCTTCATGTCCGCCGTGCTGTGCGAGAAGACGCTCACGAAAGCGAAACCGCTGCATCCCGACTTCTGCGGCTTCTCGGTGCCCGACCGCTACGTGTTCGGCTGCGGGATGGACGCCAAGGGCTACTGGCGCAACCTGCCGACGATCCGTGCGCTGACCGCGAACGTCTGATCGCCGCCCTGCCCGCTATATAAATGGAAAGCGGCGCTCCGGTTACCCGGAGCGCCGCTTTTTTTCGTCGGTACGCACCGACGCGTTACATCTGCAGCTGGTGCACGAACGCCTTGATGCCGGCGAGCAGCATCTCGACCGAGATCGCGACGAGCACGAGACCCATCAGCCGCTCGAACGCGGCGACGGTCCGCTCGCCGAGCCACTGCTGGATCCGTTCGGCCAGCACCAGCGTGATCGCGCAGACGATCATCGTGACCGTCAGCGCGCCGACCCACTCGAACATCTTGCCCGGCGCCTGCGACGTCAGCAGCATCACCGTCGCGAGCGCGGACGGCCCGGCCAGCGCGGGAATCGCGAGCGGCACGATGAACGGTTCACCGCCGGCGCGCGGATCGCTGCCGAGCGCGCCGTCCGGATGCGGGAAGATCATCCGCAGCGCGATCAGGAACAGCACGATCCCGCCGCCGAGCCGCAGCGACAGGTCGGTAAGGTTCATCATCCGCAGGAAGCGGTCGCCGACCACCATGAAGAACAGCAGGATCACGAACGCGATCCCGACTTCACGCAGGATCAGCTTCACGCGCCGCTCGCGCGGCACGTCCCGCATCGCCGTGATGAACAGCGGGATGTTGCCGAGCGGATCCGTGATCAGCACGAGGAGCACGGTGGCCGACAGGAAGGTGTATTCCACCGTGTCCTCCGGTCGAAGCGCTTAGCGCGCGAGCGCGGCGCGGATCTTCTCCGTCACCGTCGCCGCGGCCGCGTCGGCCGGCAGCAGCGTCGCCTCGGCGTCGCGGCGGCCCTGATACTCGATCTTGCCTTCCTTCAGGCCGCGCTCGCCGATCACCAGGCGATGCGGCACGCCGATCAGTTCCCAGTCGGCAAACATCACGCCCGGGCGCTCGCCGCGGTCGTCGAGGATCACGTCGATGCCGGCCGCGGCCAGTTCCGCGTACAGCTTGTCGGCGGCCTCGCGGACCATGTCGCTGCGATCGTAGCCCATCGGGCACAGCACGACTTCGAACGGCGCGATCGACTCGGGCCAGATGATGCCGCGCTCGTCGAAGTTCTGTTCGATCGCCGCGCCGAGAATGCGCGTGACGCCGACGCCGTAGCAGCCCATCAGCATCGGCTGCGGCTTGCCCGACTCGTCGAGGAAGGTCGCGCCCATCGCTTCCGAGTACTTGGTGCCGAGCTGGAACACGTGGCCGACTTCGATGCCGCGGCAGATGTCGATCTCACCCTTGCCGTCCGGCGACGGATCGCCCTTCTTCACGTTGCGCACGTCGGCGACGTCCGGCTCCGGCAGGTCGCGGCCCCAGTTCACGCCGGCGATGTGATAGTCGACCTCGTTCGCGCCGACGACGAAATCGCTCATGTTCGCGACCGTGCGATCGGCGATCACCTTCACCGGCTTCTTCGTGCCGACCGGGCCGAGGTAGCCCGGCGGCGTGCCGAACCACTCGACGATTTCCTGCTCGGTCGCGAAGCGGTGGTTCTTCAGCCCCGGCAGCTTCGACACCTTGATCTCGTTCAGGTCGTGGTCGCCGCGCAGCATCACGAGCCAGATGGTCGGCTCGGCGCCTTCGTTGTCGGTGGCGAGCACGATCGACTTGATCGTGCGCTCGAGCGGGATCGACAGCAGTTCGGCGACGGCCTCGCACTTCGCCTTGCCGGGCGTCGCGACCTTTTCCATCGCTTCGGCGGGTGCCGCGCGTTCGGCGATCAGCGGCAGCGCTTCGGCCGCTTCGACGTTCGCCGCGAAGTCGGACGTCGGGCAGTAGGCGATCGCGTCCTCGCCGGTATCGGCGATCACGTGGAACTCGTGCGAGAAGTTGCCGCCGATCGAGCCGCTGTCGGCCGCAACCGCGCGGAACTCGAGGCCGAGGCGCGTGAAGATGCGCACGTATGCGTCGTACATCTTGCGATATGACTCGTTCAGGCCGGCCGCGTCCTTGTCGAACGAATACGCGTCCTTCATGATGAACTCGCGGCCGCGCATCACGCCGAAGCGCGGACGGATCTCGTCGCGGAACTTCGTCTGGATCTGGTAGAAGTTCACCGGCATCTGCCGGTAGCTCTTGATCTGGTTGCGCGCGATGTCGGTGATGACTTCCTCGTGCGTCGGCCCGATCACGAAGTCGTTGTCCTTGCGGTCCTTGAAGCGCAGCAGCTCGGGGCCGTACTGCTCCCAGCGGCCCGATTCCTGCCACAGCTCGGCCGGTTGCACGGCCGGCATCAGCAGCTCGATGGCGCCTGCCCGGTTCATTTCCTCGCGCACGATCGCCTCGACCTTGCGAATCGAACGCAGGCCGACCGGCAGGTAGTTGTAGATGCCGCCGGCGACGCGACGGATCATGCCGGCGCGCACCATCAGCTTGTGGCTGACGATCTCTGCGTCGGCCGGTGCTTCTTTGAGGGTGCCGATAAAGAAACGGGAAGCTTTCATGCGGACGGTTCCAAATACGGCGCCCCCAGGCGGGGCGCCCGAAAAAGTTTCAAGGTGAAAAAGCTGCGCGCGACGAACGACGATGGCGCAGATGACTTAGCAGACAAATCAGGGACAATTCAGCCGGTGTACCCCGCGCGGTTTCGCTCCGTCACGGTGCGCAGCGCCCGTTATCTGTTTATAATCAAAGCAATTTTAAAGGATTCGAAGGTGGTTGTATGCTGGATCGTGAAGGCTTTCGCCCGAACGTCGGCATCATCCTCTTGAACGCGCGCAACGAGGTGTTTTGGGGCAAGCGGCTCCGCGAGCATTCCTGGCAGTTTCCTCAAGGTGGGATCAAGTACGGCGAGACCCCCATGCAGGCGATGTACCGGGAACTGCACGAGGAGACGGGCCTGCACCCGGAACACGTCAAGATAATCGGCCGCACTCGCGACTGGTTGCGTTACGAGGTGCCTGACAAGTTCATCAAACGCGAAGTACGCGGACATTACCGCGGCCAGAAGCAGATCTGGTTCCTTCTGCGGATGGTCGGACGCGATTGCGACATTTGCTTGCGCGCGACCGACCACCCGGAGTTCGATGCGTGGCGCTGGAACGAGTACTGGGTGCCGCTCGATGCGGTGATCGAGTTCAAGCGGGATGTCTATCAGTTGGCGCTGACGGAACTGTCGCGCTTCCTGCGCCGCCCGGCGCAGCGAGCCGAAAAGCCGCGTGGGCCGCGTCTGTCGCGCTATCCGCGCGTCATCGGCGCGCAGGCCCAGCAGACGCTGACGATTGTCGACACATCGGTGGTCTGTTCGGAGATCGAAGTGGAGGCGAGCACGCTCGACGAGATGCCGCCCCGCGTGATCGTCGGCAAATGACGAGTCGGACTGCATGACCGGGCGCGACCTTGGTGTCGCGCCCTTTTTTTACGAGGAATGCATATTGAAAGCGATTGCTCTCGCGCTCGCATCGATCGTCGCGGCGGCCACGCTGGCCGGTTGCGCGAATTCGAAGACGCCGACCAACAAGGATGACAGCGAGTTCGTGTACCTGCTGGACCGCCAGGGCAACTGGAAGGAAAACCCGGTCGACACGCTGCCGCCGCTGCCGCAAGCGGGCGATCTGCTGCCGTTCAACGTGTCGCAGAACACGCCGCTCAAGTTCTCCGTCGATGCGAAGTCGCTAGCGGTCGGCAGCGACGGCGTCGTGCGCTACGCAGTCGTCATCACGAGCCCGGCCGGCGCGCGCAACGTGAACTACGAAGGCATCCGCTGCGACACCTACGAATGGCGTCAGTATGCAGGCCTGAATTCGGATCACGACGGCTGGGACCGCACGGTCGAGAACGACTGGCGTCGCATCGAGAACGGCGAGCTGAACGCGTACCACTCGGCGCTGTACCAGGACTATTTCTGCGCGAACAAGATGCCGCAGGGCACGACCCAGCAGATCCTCGAGAACATCAAGTTCCATCGCACCGCGATGAGCCAGCTGCGCTGACCGCGCAACCGAGGCCGGCTGCCCGGCCTCGTTTCGCTTCGTCACAACAAAAAGCCCGCGCGATGCGGGCTTTTTGCTGTCTCGCGACGCCTGGCCGAACGGTTACACGAGCACGAGGTTGTCGCGGTGAATCAGCTCCGGCTCCAGCATGTAGCCGAGCACCGTCTCGATCTCGCCGCTCGGCTTGCGGTGAATCAGCTTCGTTTCCGCGCTGCTGTAGTTCGTGAGGCCGCGCGCCACTTCACGCCCGTCGGGGCCGACACACGCGATCACCTCGCCGCGTGCGAACGCGCCCTGCACGCCGATCACGCCGATCGGCAGCAGGCTCTTGCCGCCGGCCGTCAGCTTCTCGACCGCGCCCGCATCGATCACGACGTGCCCGCGCACCTGCAGGTGATCGGCCATCCATTGCTTGCGCGCGGCCATCCGCGCGGTGCGCGCGATCAGCTGCGTGCCGATCGCCTCGCCCGCCGCCAGCCGCACCAGCACGTCGGCTTCGCGGCCGCTCGCGATCACGGTGTTCGCGCCGCTGTGCGCCGCGCGCTTCGCCGCGAGGATCTTCGTCAGCATCCCGCCGCGGCCGAGGCTCGAGCCTGCGCCGCCGGCCATCGCCTCGAGCTCCGGCGCGCCCGCGCTGGCTTCCGCGACCAGCGTCGCATTCGGATCCTTGCGCGGATCGGCGGTGAACAAGCCCGTCTGGTCGGTCAGGATGATCAGCGCATCGCCTTCGATCAGGTTCGCGACGAGCGCGCCGAGCGTGTCGTTGTCGCCAAACTTGATTTCGTCGGTGACGACCGTGTCGTTCTCGTTGATGATCGGCACGACGCCGAGCCGCAGCAGCGTGAGCAGCGTCGAGCGCGCATTCAGGTAGCGCTCGCGATCGGCCAGGTCGGCGTGCGTCAGCAGGATTTGCGCGGTGCGGATATCGTGCTCGGTAAAGCGGCTTTCATAGACTTGCGCGAGCCCCATCTGGCCGACCGCGGCGGCGGCCTGCAGCTCGTCGATCTCGCGCGGACGCTTGCTCCAGCCGAGCCGCTGCATCCCTTCGGCAATCGCGCCCGAGCTGACGAGCACCACTTCCTTGCCCTGCGCGCGCAGCGCGGCGATCTGGGCCGCCCAGCGGCCGATTGCAGCATGATCGAGCCCCTTGCCGTCGTTGGTCACGAGGCTGGAGCCCACCTTCACCACCAATCGCTTCGAATCCGCGATGATCGAACGCATCGTGCGCCGTCTCCTGTATCTGATGCCTGCCCGGCCGGGCGCAATTGAATTCAGGCACCGGACGCGATGTCCGGTGCGTGTCGGGCCCGCTCAGGCGTCGTCGCCGGACGTCGCGCCGCCATCGGCTTGCGGCGCATCGCGGAACCGCACGTCCGCGGCCAGATCTTCCTCTTCCGCCGCACGATGCGCGTCCGAATGCTCGGCGAGGTAATCGTAGATCGCGTAGCACAGCGCTTCGCAGCCCTGGCCCGTGAGCGCCGAAATCTCGAACACCGGGCCGTCCCAGCCGAAACGGTCGAGGAAATCGGCGACGCGCGCCTCGCGCTCGTCTTCCGGCACCATGTCGAGCTTGTTGAGGACGAGCCAGCGCGGCTTCTCGTACAACGCCTCGTCGTACTTGCGCAGCTCGCCGACGATCGCGGTCGCTTCCGCGACCGGATCGACGCTTTCGTCGAACGGAGCCAGATCGACGAGATGCAGCAGCACGCCGGTGCGCTGCAGGTGTCGCAGGAACTGGTGGCCGAGGCCCGCGCCTTCGGCGGCGCCCTCGATCAGCCCCGGAATATCGGCGATCACGAAGCTCTTGCTCGGGCCGACCCGCACGACGCCAAGGTTCGGCGCGAGCGTCGTGAACGGATAGTCGGCGATCTTCGGCTTCGCGTTCGACACCGACGAGATGAAGGTCGACTTGCCGGCGTTCGGCATGCCGAGCAGACCGACGTCGGCGAGCACCTTCAGCTCGAGCCGCAGCATGCGCCGTTCGCCGGGCTTGCCGTCGGTTTTCTGGCGCGGCGCGCGGTTCGTGCTCGACTTGAAATGCAGGTTGCCGAGACCGCCTGCGCCGCCCTTCGCGAGCATCACCTGCTGATCGTGCTCGGTCAGGTCGGCGATCAGCTCGCCCGTATCCATGTCGGTCACGACCGTGCCGACCGGCATGCGCAGCGTGACGTCGTCCCCGCCCTTGCCGTAGCAATCCGAGCCGCGACCGTTTTCGCCGTTGCGCGCCAGGTGCTTCTTCGCGTAACGGTAGTCGATCAGCGTGTTGATGTTGCGGTCGGCGATCGCGTAGACGTTGCCGCCCCGGCCGCCGTCGCCGCCGTCCGGCCCGCCGAACGGAACGAATTTCTCGCGGCGCATCGACGCGCTGCCATCGCCTCCGTCGCCGGCGATGACTTCGATTCGTGCTTCGTCAATGAACTTCATTCGTCACTCCGACCAGTATTTCCGCTATTGTGCCGCGCGCCGGCGCGCTTGAACAATCTGCCGTTCGGCCGATTGCCCGCCAGTGTCGCGACAGCCGCCGGCGCGCACATGCGCCCGGCGGCCAAATAAAAAAAGGCCCCGCGAAGACTGCGGGGCCTTTCGGCTACGAAGCCCGTGGGTGCCTGAACTTAGGCAGCCGCCGGGACAACGATGACCAGATGCTTCTTGTCCGCGCCCTTGGTCGCGAACTTGACGTGACCGTCGACCAGCGCGAACAGGGTGTGATCCTTGCCCATGCCGACGTTCTCGCCAGCGTGCATGCGCGTACCGCGCTGACGCACGATGATGCCGCCAGCGTTGATCGCCTGGCCGCCGTACACTTTCACGCCGAGACGTTTCGACTCGGAGTCGCGGCCGTTCCGGGAAGAGCCGCCTGCCTTTTTGTGTGCCATCTGATTGCTCCTTTACCGAGGCGCTTACGCGTTGATCGCGTCGATGCGCAGCTCAGTGTAGTTCTGGCGGTGGCCGCCGTGCTTTTGGTAGTGCTTCCGGCGACGCATCTTGAAGATGGTGACCTTGGCATGACGACCGTGCGACACAACGGTGGCCTTGACGGAAGCCCCACTGACCAGCGGCGTACCGAACTTAATCGATTCGCCTTCGCCCACTGCGAGAACCTGGTCGAGCGTGATTTCAGCGTCAATGTCAGCCGGTATCTGTTCTACTTTGAGTTTTTCGCCAACGGCAACCTTGTACTGCTTGCCGCCGGTTTTTATGACCGCGTACATTGAGAACCTCACTCTGGATCCAATTTTTCCGCACACCACGCGCGGAAAACACGTGATTATACATGGGCTTAGCACCCAAGTCAAAGCCGATCCACGATTACCGCCCGCAAGCCCTGGCCGGACGGCCAAAATCACCGGGCAGACACGTCCGACAGACCGGCATATCGCGGATTCGACTTATAATCCGCGGCATCACCCATTTCGATCATCATGTCGTCGTCCACCGCCTCCCCCACCCTCAGCGCCGCCCACCTGCTCGCCCCGATCGCCAGCGACATGGAGCAGGTGAATCGCGTTATCCGGCAAAGCCTCGCGTCCGACGTGCTGCTGATCAACCAGATCGCCGAGTACATCATCGGCGCGGGCGGCAAGCGGCTGCGTCCGGCCCTGCTGCTGCTCGTCGCCGGCGCGCTCGGCGAGACGTCGCACCAGCGGCACGTGCTGGCCGCCGTCGTCGAGTTCATCCACACGGCCACGCTGCTGCATGACGACGTCGTCGACGAATCCGAACTGCGGCGCGGCCGCCAGACGGCCAACGCGCTGTTCGGCAACGCGGCGAGCGTGCTGGTCGGCGACTACCTCTATTCGCGTTCGTTCGAGATGATGGTCGGCGTCGGCAAGATGCGCGTGATGGAAATCCTGTCGGAAGCGACGACGATCATCTCCGAAGGCGAAGTGCTGCAGCTCCTGAACATGCACGACGCGGACGTCGACGAGACGCGCTACATGCAGGTGATCCGCTACAAGACGGCGAAGCTGTTCGAGGCATCGGCCCGCCTGGGCGCGGTGCTCGCCGGCGCCGATGCGCCGACCGAAGCCGCCGCCGCCGAATACGGCCGCCGGATCGGCACCGCATTCCAGATCATGGACGACTGGCTCGACTACGCGGGCACGGCCGAAGCGATGGGCAAGAATGCCGGCGACGACCTGCGTGAAGGCAAGCCGACACTGCCGCTCATCTATCTGATCGAACGCGGCACGCCCGAGCAGTCGGCGCTCGCCCGCGAGGCGATCGAACAAGGCGGCACCGATCGCTTCGACACGATCTTCGACGCGATCACGCGTTCGGGCGCGCTCGACCATACGCTCGAATGCGCGCGCCAGGAAGCACAGGCCGCTGCGGCCGCGATCGCCGCGTTCCCGGATTCGATCTACAAGGAAAGCCTGCTCGCGCTGTGCTCGTACTCGACGTCGCGACAGTCGTAAGCGCGCGGCGACCGCGACGCGAACCGCTTTTCGAAAAATTTCTTCATCAAGGTATTCCCTTTTCGAAAAAACATCGTTATAGTTACGTTCTTGCTTGTGACGACGCAGCGATCTGAACGAAAGCGGCGAAGTCGGAAGAGCAAAAAATCGGGGTGTAGCTTAGCCTGGTAGAGCGCTACGTTCGGGACGTAGAGGCCGGAGGTTCGAATCCTCTCACCCCGACCAGATTTTGAAAAAACCGTGCACCGTGTGCACGGTTTTTTTTTGCCTTCTTCTGCCTGGTCTCGCGAGCGCGCGTGTCGCGCACGACACATCCCGGCCGCCGGCCTCTGCTATATTCCCTCCATCCCTGTCCTTCACTGCCCTTCTGACGCGTGGACCAAATTCCCTTATGGGCGCAAATCGGCGCCGTCTTCCTGCTTCTCCTCTGCTCCAGCTTCTTTTCCATTTCCGAGACCGCGATGATGGCGCTCAACCGCCATCGGCTGAAGCATCTCGCCGGCCAAGGCGTGCTCGGCGCGAAAACCACGCAGGGTCTCCTCACGCGCACCGACCTGCTGCTCAGCGTGATCCTGATCGGCAACAACCTGTTCAACACGATCATCCCGGTCCTGACGACGTCGCTCGCGCTGCACACGTTCGGCCGTAACAACCTGGCGCTGTCGATCGCGACCGGCATCGTCGCGTTCCTGATCATCGTGTTCGCGGAAATCGCGCCGAAGATCGTCGGCGCGACCTTTCCCGAACGCATCGCGCTGCCCGCCAGTCTCGTGATCGCGCCGCTGATGCGCGTGTTCAAGCCGGTCGTCTGGTTCGTCAATGAACTGGCGAACGGCGTGCTCTGGATGCTGCGCATCAATACGAAGAAGGGCCGCGACCAGCGGATGTCCGCCGACGAGCTGCGCGCGATCGTGCTCGAGTCGAGCAGCTTCATGCCGACCAAGCACCGCAGCATCCTGCTCAACCTGTTCGACCTCGAGAACATCACGGTCGACGACGTGATGGTGCCGCGCCGCCAGATCGAGTCGCTTAACTTCTACGCGCCGCTCGACGACATCCTGCATCAGCTCGAGACCTGCTATCACAACCGCCTCGTCGTATACGAAGGCGATATCGACAAGGTGCTCGGCGTGCTGCACGTCCGCAAGACGCTCACCGGGCTGCACAATCAGGATTTCGACCGCGAAACGTTGCGCACGCTGCTCGCCGAGCCGTACTACGTGCCGTCGGGCACGCCGGTCGTCCAGCAGCTCCAGTATTTCCAGGAAAGCCGGCAGCGGACCGCGCTCGTCGTCAACGAGTACGGCGAACTCGAGGGGCTCGTCACGCCCGAGGACATCATCGAGGAACTGATCGGCGAATTCACGACGTCGATGCCGCGCGGCGAACGCGCGGGCGGCTGGAACGAGAACGGCGAATGCATCGTCGCCGCCAGCATGCCGCTGCGCGAACTGAACCGCTGGCTGCACCTGCAACTGCCGACCGACGGGCCGAAGACGCTGAACGGCCTGATCCTCGAAATCCTCGAGGAAATTCCCGAAGGCGACGTGTGCCTGAAGATCCGCGACGTGATGCTCGAGGTCATGCGCAGCGATGACCAGGCCGTGCGCACCGTCAAGCTCTTCAAGCCGCGCAGCACGCGCGCACGCGGCGCGCGCTAGCCGAACGGCCGACTGTCGGCGCCGCGCGCGATACGCGACCATTTGCCGGTCACGATCAACAGGCGGCCGAGCGCCGGCTCACATGCAGTTCCCACTTCCCGGGGCGCCGCTGCACACGCAGCGGCCGCCTGTCTCCACCGACGCATCGCCCGCCGAAACACCGCGGTCGCTCGATGCGGCGCAACTCGACGACTCGCCCGCCGTCCGGCTGCTGACCGACACGCTGCACGCCGCCCGCGTGCGCGACGCGTCCGACATCCACGTCGAACCGTTCGAAGCAGGCTGGCGCATCCGCCTGCGCATCGATGGCGTCCTGCATGAACACGCGCGGCCGCCCGCTCATCTGCGCGATGCGCTCGTGACGCGGATCAAGGTGCTCGCCCGCATGGACATCGCCGAGCGCCGGCTTCCGCAGGACGGCCGGCTGCGCATCGCGGTCGACGGCGGCACGCGCGGCGACTACCGGGTCAGCTCGCTGCCCACGCTGTTCGGCGAGAAGCTCGTGTTGCGCCGCCTCGAAACGCTGCCGCCCGACCTCACGCTCGCGCGTCTCGGCTTCGACGCACGGCAGGCCGCGGCGATGGAAGCCGCGATACGCGCGCCGCACGGTCTCGTGCTCGTGACCGGGCCGACCGGCAGCGGCAAGACGCTGTCGCTCTACTGCGCGCTGCAGATGCTCGACCGCGATGCGCACAACGTATGCACGGTCGAGGATCCGGCCGAGATCCAGCTCGACGGCATCAACCAGGTCGGCGTCGCCGAAAAAGCCGGGCTGACGTTCGCCACTGCGCTGCGCGCGCTGCTGCGTCAGGACCCGGACGTCATCATGGTCGGCGAGATTCGCGATGCGGAGACGGCCGACGTCGCGATCAAGGCCGCACAGACCGGGCACCTCGTGCTGTCCACGCTGCATACGAACGACGCGCCGGCAGCCGTCGCGCGACTGCTCGACATCGGCGTCGCGCCATACAACCTCGCCGCCGCGTTGCGCCTCGTCACCGCGCAACGCCTCGTGCGGCGCCTGTGCCCCACCTGCCGCGTGCGTTCGGACGCGTCGGTGCGCGCGCTGCGCGAAGCAGGCTGCAATCCGGCAGCACTGGAATCCGGGTGGCGCCCGTTCGTCGCGCGCGGCTGTGCCGCCTGTCACGGCATCGGTTATCGAGGCCGCATCGGCCTGCATCAGACGATGCCGGTTTCACCGGAGATGGCGGAACGCATCGTCGCACGCGCAAGCGTCGGTGCGCTCGCGCAATGCGCGGCAGCCGAGGGCGTACGCAGTCTGCGCGACGCGGCACTCGCGCACGTTCGCGACGGTACGACGAGCGTCGCGGAAGCACTGGCCGCGACGCCCGACGCGTGATCGCGATGCCTGCACCGCCGCACGAGACGCGTTTCGCGTGGCGTGGCCGTCGTCGCGACGGCACGCCATGCCGCGGGAACGTCATCGCCTTCGATGCCGCCGCCGCACGTGCGACGCTCACGCGCGACGGCGTCACGGTGCTGTCGCTCGATGTCCGCGGCACGGCCCGGCCGCCGTCGGCCGGCGCGCGGGAAGTCACGCGCTTCACGCGTCAGCTCGCGAGCCTGCTGCAGGCCGGACTGCCGCTCGCACCGTCGCTCGAGATGCTCGCGCGCACCCGCACGCGCGACGGGCTGCCGCGCATCGCCGCCGGCCTCGCACGCGAGATCGTCGGCGGGCAACGCTTCGCCGCCGCGCTCGCACGCTACCCGTCCCAGTTCGGCACGCTGTATCGCCAGTTGATCGAGGTAGGCGAAGCATCGGGCGCGCTCGGCACCGTACTGACCCGCGTCGCGGAACACCGCGAACGCGCCGACGCGCAATGGCGCAAGCTGCGTGCCGCGCTCGCCTACCCGGTCGCCGTCATCGTGTTCGCGCTCGCGATCTCGGCCGCGCTGATGGTGTGGGTCTTGCCGACGTTCCGGCAGATCTTCGACGGCTTCGGCGCGGCCTTGCCGGCGCCGACCCGAGCCCTGCTCGCCCTCTCGTCCGCGACCTCGGCCTGGGGCGGCACGTTCGTCGCCGGGGCAGCGGTGGCGGGGCTCGCCGCACGTCACGCGCTGCGGCGCTCGCCATCGCTGCGCTACACGGCCGCGCGGCACGTGCTGGATGCGCCGCTCGTCGGCGGCGCGCTCACGCGGTTCGCCACCGCGCGCTGGTGCCGCTCGCTCGCAACGCTGCTCGGTGCGGGCGTCCCGCTCGCCGATGCATTCGCCACGCTCGAACGCACCGCCGGCCATCCGGTGTTCGAGCAGGCCACCGCGCAGATCGCGACGCAGGTGCTGCGCGGCGCGCGTCTCGCCGATGCGATGCACGCGGCGGGCTGCTTCCCGGACGACGTCGTGCAGCCGATCGCCGTCGCCGAGGAAACCGGCGCACTCGACACGATGCTCGCCGATATCGCCGCGCTATGCGAGCGGCAGCTCGACGCACGCCTCGATGCGCTCACCGCGCTCGGCGAGCCGCTGATCGTGATCGTCCTGGGTGCGCTCGTCGGCGGCCTCGTGATCGCGATGTATCTGCCCATCCTTCAGCTGGGCAACGTGGTGTAGCATCGCAACCGATTCTGTCGCCTTTCAAGCCCGAACCCGAGCCCCATGACGCCCGCGCCCCTGACCGCCGTTTTCGACTCGCCCGACAGCACGTTGCACGCGCTGGCGATGCTGCCGCTCGCGGTGCAGTATGCGTTCGCCGTCGTGCTCGGCCTGTGCGTCGGCAGCTTCGTGAACGTCGTCGTGCACCGGATCCCGGTGATGATGCAGCGCGCGTGGCAGGCCGAAATCGCGGAAGCAACCGGCAGCGCAAGCTCGCCGCCGGACGACGGCTATCCGCCGCACTACGATCTGTGGCGCCCGCGCAGCGCCTGTCCGCATTGCGGTCACGTGCTGCGCGCGTGGGAAAACATCCCGCTCGTCAGCTACCTGCTGTTGCGCGGGCGCTGCCGTCAGTGCGGCCATGCGATCGGCGTGCGCTATCCGCTCGTCGAGCTCGCCGGTGCGCTGCTCGCCGCCGGTTCGCTCGCCGCGTTCGGCCCCACCGTTGCCGCACTCGCCGCGCTCGGACTGTGCGCCGCGCTGCTGGCGATGAGCGCGATCGATATCCAGACCGGCTACCTGCCCGATTCGATGACGCTGCCGCTGCTGTGGGCCGGGCTCGCACTGAATCTCGGCGGCACGTTCACGTCGCTGCGTTCGGCCGTGGTCGGCGCGATGGCCGGCTACCTGTTCCTGTGGTCGGTCTACTGGCTGTTCAAGTGGCTGCGCGGCATCGAGGGCATCGGCTTCGGCGACCTGAAGTTGCTCGCCGCACTCGGCGCATGGATGGGCTGGGCCGCGCTGCCGCAAGTCGTGCTGTTCGCCGCGGTGACGGGTGCGCTCGTCGGGCTCGTCGCGACCTGGCGCGGGCGCATGCGCTTCGAGGAGCCGATTCCGTTCGGCCCGTTCCTCGCGGCAGGCGGCGTCGCCACGCTGTTTTTCGGTACCCCTTTCTATTCGGCGCTCGGCGGCTGACATGACACGCTGCCAACGTCCGCCATGTTCGCTGCGTCGCGGGGAGGCGCTTCGCTTCCGCGCGGCGGCCCGGCGGAGGCTCACATGTTTGCAATAGGACTGACCGGCGGCATCGGCAGCGGCAAGACGACCGTCGCCGACCTGTTCGCCGCACGCGGTGCATCGCTCGTCGACACCGACCTGATCGCGCACCGCATCACCGCACCGGCCGGTCTCGCGATGCCCGCGATCGAACACGCATTCGGACCGGACTTCGTCGCGGCCGACGGCTCGCTCGATCGCGCGAAGATGCGCGCACTCATTTTCAGCGACGACGACGCACGCCGGCGCCTCGAGGCGATCACGCATCCGCTGATCCGCGCCGAAACCGATCGCGAAGCCCGCGCAGCGCAGGGCCCTTACGTGATCTTCGTCGTGCCGCTGCTCGTGGAGTCAGGTAACTGGAAGGCGCGCAGCGATCGTGTGCTCGTGGTCGACTGTCCGGTCGAAACGCAGATCGCACGTGTGATGCGACGCAATGATTTCACGCGCGAACAGGTCGAAGCGATCATCGCGAGACAGGCAACGCGCGAAGCGCGTCTCGCAGCGGCCGACGACGTGATCGTCAACGACGCGACGACGCCCGATGCGCTCGCCGCGCAGGTCGATGCACTGCACCAACGCTATCTCGCATTGGCGGCTGCCGCGCACTGATCGCGGCGTGCGATCGTGATGGTGTACGAAATTGGTGCGTTGCTAGGGTAGACAGTGAGCATTAGAATGTCCTGCATTGTTTCAATCCCTACCCTAGAGGCGAGCGCGCTTGATTCTTTACGAGTATCCGTTCAACGAGCGAATTCGCACGCTGTTGCGCCTCGAAGACCTATTCGAGCGCTTCGCGTTCTTTTTGGCTCAGGAGGACCCGCGTGAGCATCACGTCGCGCTGACGACGCTGTTCGAAATCGCCGAGGTCACGGGCCGCGCGGACCTGAAATCGGATCTGATGAAAGAGCTCGAACGTCAACGCCAGACGCTCGCCCCCTTTCGCGGCAATCCGGGCATCGAACAGAATGCGCTCGAGTCCGTGCTCGGTGAAATCGAGCAGACGCTCGCCAATCTTGCGCAGATGCAGGGCAAAACCGGGCAGCATCTGGTCGACAACGAGTGGCTCGCCAGCATCCGCAGCCGCGCGGTGATTCCCGGCGGCACGTGCAAGTTCGACCTGCCGTCGTACTACGCGTGGCAGCAATGGCCCGCGGAACAGCGGCGCCAGGACATCGCGAAATGGATCCTGCCGCTGCTGCCGCTGCGCGATGCCGCGGCGATCGTGCTGCGGCTCGCGCGCGAATCGGGCCAGGCGTCGAAGGTGATGGCGATGCAGGGCAGCTACCAGCAGATGCTGTCGGGGCGCACCTATCAGCTGATGCAGGTGCGCGTGCCGCCGGAGCTGCGCGTGATTCCCGAAGCGAGCGCCAACAAATACATGTTGTGGGTACGGTTCACCATGCAGGACGGCGACGTGCGGCCGCGCGCGGTGGACATCGACGTGCCGTTCCATCTGACACTGTGCAATCTGTAACGGCCGTGTGCCGGTTCGACGCTTTCGTATGACTACCGTTGTGAAATGTCCTTCGTGCGGCGCAGAAGTGCGCTGGACGCCTGAAAACAAGTTCCGTCCCTTCTGTTCGGCCCGCTGCAAGCAGCTCGACCTCGGCGCATGGGCCGCGGAAAAGTACCGGATCGGCGGGTCCTCCGACGAGGGTCCGTCTTCGGAGGAAGACGGCACCGACGGCCGCCGCGACAGCTGAGCGGCGCACGGCACCGCCCATGGGCGGATACGGCCCGCCTTCCAGGCGAGCCGTCACGGCGTCATTGCGACGCCGCTTCCTTCTCGAGCAGTTCCAGCACCGGCAGCGCCGCCGGCAACAGCGGCGCGACCTCGACCGGCAGTTGCTGCCATACGAACGCCTGCCCTTCCTTGCTGTGCGGCTCGCCCGTCCAGCCCGTCACCTTGCAGAAATAGAGCCGCACGTACGCGTGTGGATAATCGTGTTCGAGCGTATGCCAGCGGTGGCTGGCCGTGACTTCGATGCCGAGCTCCTCGTGCAGCTCACGCGCCAGCGCGTCCTCGACGCTCTCCCCGGCCTCCAGCTTGCCGCCCGGAAACTCCCAATAGCCTTCATACGGCTTGCCCTGCAGCCGCTGCGCGAGCAGGTAGCGACCGTCTGGCTGCACCATCACGCCGACCGCGACCTCCGTCACCTTCCGGCCGTCGGGCGCGCGCACGGCGCTCGTTACGGAATCCGTGCTCATGCCTGCTCCTTGCGGCCCGACCAGTCGCGCGCGAACTGCCATGCGACACGCCCCGAACGCGAACCGCGCTCGAGCGCCCAGACGAGCGCATCGCCGCGTGCCGTCTCGATCTCGGCGTCCGCGCAACCGAAATGGCGCAGCCAGTGCGCGACGATGTCGAGGTAGTCGTCCTGCTTGAACGGGTAGAAGCTGACCCACAGGCCGAAGCGCTCCGACAGCGAGATCTTTTCCTCGACGACTTCGCCGGGGTGGATCTCGCCGTCCGGCAGATGCTTGTACGACTCGTTGTCGCTCATGTACTCGGGCAGCAGATGGCGGCGATTCGACGTCGCGTAGATCAGCACGTTGTCGGACTGCGCGGCGATCGAGCCGTCGAGCGCGACCTTCAGCGCCTTGTAGCCCGATTCGCCGTCCTCGAACGACAGGTCGTCGCAGAACACGATGAACCGCTCCGGACGCTGCGAGATCACCTCGACGATGTCGCCGAGATCGTGAAGATCGTCCTTGTCGACTTCGATCAGGCGCAGCCCGTCCTTCGCATAGGCGTTCAGGCACGCCTTGATCAGCGACGACTTGCCGGTGCCGCGGGCACCGGTCAGCAGCACGTTGTTCGCCGGCTTGCACTGCACGAACTGTCGCGTGTTCTGCTCGATCAGCCCTTTCTGCCGATCGATGTTGTGCAGGTCATCGAGCGTGATCGTCGACGCTGCCGGCACCGGCTGCAGATAGCCGCGCCCCTGGCGCTTGCGCCAGCGAAACGCGGTGGCGGCGTTCCAGTCGACGGCCGCCGGCGCCGGGGGCAGCATCCCCTCGAGGCGGCCGAGCAGCGCTTCCGCGCGCGTCAGAAACTGTTCGAGCTTGTCCATGTCGTTCGAGCGCTCCCGATCAGGAGCGGTAGTCCGCGTTGATGCTCACGTAATCGTGCGACAGGTCGCACGTCCAGACCGTTGCCTGCGCGTCGCCGCGGCCAAGCAGCACGCGAATCGTGATTTCGCTCTGCTTCATCACGCGCTGGCCGTCCTCTTCCTGATAAGCCGGGTTACGGCCGCCGGCCTTCGCGACGAGCACGTCGTCGAGATAGAGATCGATCTTGCCGACGTCGAGATCCGTGACGCCCGCGTAGCCGATCGCCGCGAGAATCCGGCCCAGGTTGGGGTCGGATGCATAGAAGGCCGTCTTCACCAGCGGCGAATGCCCGATCGCATACGCGATCTGGCGGCACTCGGCGACGCTCTTGCCGCCCTCGACCTGCACCGTCATGAATTTCGTCGCGCCTTCGCCGTCGCGCACGATCAGCTGCGACAGCTGCTGGGCGACCTGCGTCACAGCATCGCGCAGCGCCGCATAAGCCGGCGAGTCGGTCGACGTGATCGCGGGCAGCGTGCTTTTGCCCGACGCGATCAGGATGAACGAGTCGTTCGTCGACGTGTCGCCGTCGATCGTGATGCAGTTGAACGAGCGGTCGGCCACTTCCTTCACGAGCGTGTCGAGTACCGGCTGCGCGACGTTCGCATCGAACGCGAGGAAGCCGAGCATCGTCGCCATGTTCGGCTTGATCATGCCCGCGCCCTTGCTGATGCCCGTCAGCGTGACCGTATGGCCGTCGATCGTCACCTGGCGCGACGCGGCCTTCGGCAGCGTGTCGGTCGTCATGATCGCCTGCGCGGCGTCGTACCAGTTCGCGGCCTTGCGGTTCGCGAGCGCGGCCGGCAGCCCGGCCTTCAGGCGGTCGATCGGCAGCGGCTCGAGAATCACGCCGGTCGAGAACGGCAGCACCTGGGCGGCGTCGAGGCCCGCGAGGCGCGCGAGTTCCGCGCAGGTTTCGCGGGTGTTCGCGAGGCCTGGCTCGCCGGTGCCCGCATTCGCGTTGCCCGTGTTCACGACGAGCGCGCGGATGCCCGCGCCGCCCGCGCGCACCTTCGCGAGATGCTCGCGGCACACGATCACGGGCGCGGCGCAGAAGCGGTTCTCGGTGAATACGCCGGCGACCGTCGCCCCTTCGTCGACGGAGATGACCAGCACGTCCTTGCGATTCGGCTTGCGGATGTTCGCTTCCGCCCAGCCGAGCGTGACGCCGGCGACGGGATGGAGTTGGGCGGGATCGATCGACGGAAAATTGACAGCCATGGGGCACACCTGCCGGATGGAAAATGCCGGCACGCGCCGGCATCGATTGGAAGAACCGGCGGCCGCACGCGCGGGCCGCCGCAACTCACGTCACTGACTCGAAGCTGCGAACGAAGCGGCACGCGGATGCGCGCCGCCGCCGATCATGACAGCTTCCCGTGACATTGCTTGTACTTCTTGCCGCTGCCGCACGGGCACGGGTCGTTGCGGCCGACCTTCGGCATCTCGCCGCCGGGGCCGCTGTGGGTCATCGCGCTGCCGACCATGTCGGCCGTCGCCGTGGCCGCGGTGGCGGCCGCGACGTTCGCGACCGGCGCGCCGGATTCCGCGTAGTCGGCGTGCTGAAACTCGACGTTTTCGAGATGACCGCCGCGCTCCTCGATCTGCTCGGCGGCTTCCTCGAGCTGCTCAGGCGACTGGATCTGCACGTTCATCACGATGCGCGTGACTTCCTGCTTGATCGCGTCGAGCATCGCGGCGAACAGCTCGAACGCTTCGCGCTTGTATTCCTGCTTCGGGTTCTTCTGCGCATAGCCGCGCAGGTGGATGCCCTGGCGCAGGTGGTCGAGCGCCGCGAGGTGCTCGCGCCACAGCCGGTCGACCGTCTGCAGCATCACCGAACGCTCGAACGCGCTGAACGATTCGCGGCCGACCAGCGCGACCTTCGCCTCGTACTGCTCGTCGGCGGCGGTCGTCACGGCTTCGAGAATCTCCTCGGCCGTGATCGACGACGACTCGTTCACCATTTCCTGGATCGCGAGGTCGAGCTGCCAGTCGTTGCGCAGCGCTTCCTCGAGCTCGGGCACGTCCCACTGTTCCTCGATGCTGCCTTCCGGCACGAACTGGCGGACGACTTCGGTGATCACGCCGTGACGCATCGCCGAGATCGTCTCGGTGATGTCGTGCGCTTCGAGCAATTCGTTGCGCTGCTGGTAGATCACCTTGCGCTGGTCGTTCGACACGTCGTCGTATTCGAGCAGCTGCTTGCGGATGTCGAAGTTGCGCGCTTCGACCTTGCGCTGCGCCGATTCGATCGAACGCGTGACGATGCCGGCCTCGATCGCCTCGCCTTCCGGCATCTTCAGGCGATCCATGATCGAGCGCACGCGGTCGCCCGCGAAGATGCGCAGCAGCGGATCGTCGAGCGACAGGTAGAAGCGCGACGAGCCCGGATCGCCCTGGCGGCCCGCACGGCCGCGCAGCTGGTTGTCGATCCGGCGCGATTCATGGCGCTCGGTGCCGATGATGTGCAGGCCGCCCGCGGCCTTCACCTGCTCGTGCAGCGTTTCCCATTCGTCGTGCAACTGCTTGATGCGGCGCGCCTTTTCGTCGGCCGGGATCGCTTCGTCGGCTTCGATGAACGCGGCCTGCTTCTCGGCGTTGCCGCCGAGCACGATGTCGGTACCGCGACCGGCCATGTTGGTCGCGATCGTGATGCGCTTCGGACGGCCGGCTTCCGCGACGATCGCCGCTTCACGCTCGTGCTGCTTCGCGTTCAGCACCTCGTGCGGCAGCCCGGCCTGCTTCAGCAGGTGCGACAGCAGTTCCGAGTTCTCGATCGAGGTCGTGCCGACCAGCACCGGCTGACCGCGCTCGTAGCACTCGCGAATGTCGCGGATCACCGCGTCGTAGCGCTCCTTGGCCGTCTTGTAGATCTGGTCCTGCTTGTCGATCCGCTTCGGCGGACGGTTGGTCGGGATCACGACCGTCTCGAGGCCGTAGATCTCGTTGAATTCGTACGCTTCGGTGTCCGCCGTGCCCGTCATGCCCGCGAGCTTCGCGTACATCCGGAAGTAGTTCTGGAACGTGATCGAGGCGAGCGTCTGGTTCTCGCTCTGGATCTTCACGTGCTCCTTCGCCTCGACCGCCTGGTGCAGGCCGTCGGACCAGCGGCGGCCCGCCATCAGGCGGCCCGTGAATTCGTCGACGATCACCACTTCGCCGTTCTGCACGACGTAGTGCTGATCCTTGTGGAACAGCGTGTGGGCGCGCAGCGCCGCGTACACGTGGTGCATCAGCGTGATGTTCTGCGGTGCGTACAGGCTCTCGCCCTCGCCGATCAGGCCCCACTCGGCGAGCAGCCGCTCGGCCTTCTCGTGGCCCGACTCCGTCAGGAACACCTGGCGCGACTTCTCGTCGAGCGTGTAGTCGCCCGGCTTCTCGACGCCCGTGCCATCGGCCTTCTCCTCGCCGATCTGGCGCTCGAGCAGCGGCGGCAGCGCGTTCATCCGCACGTACAGCTCGGTGTGGTCTTCCGCCTGGCCCGAAATGATCAGCGGCGTACGCGCCTCGTCGATCAGGATCGAGTCCACTTCGTCGACGACCGCGAAGTTCAGGGCCCGCTGCACGCGCGCGTCGGTCTCGTAGACCATGTTGTCGCGCAGGTAGTCGAAGCCGAACTCGTTGTTCGTGCCGTAGGTGATGTCCGACGCGTAGGCCTGCTGCTTCTGGTCGTGCTCCATGCCGGACAGGTTGATGCCGACTGACAGACCGAGGAAGTTGTAGAGGCGCGCCATCCATTCGGCGTCGCGCTGCGCGAGGTAGTCGTTGACCGTCACCACGTGCACGCCACGGCCGGCCAGCGCATTCAGGTACACGGGCAGCGTCGCGACGAGCGTCTTGCCTTCGCCGGTGCGCATTTCCGCGATCTTGCCGTAGTGGAGCACCATGCCGCCGATCAGCTGCACGTCGAAATGGCGCATCTTCAGCACGCGGCGGCTCGCCTCCCGGCAGACCGCGAACGCCTCGGGCAGCAGCTTGTCGAGCGACTCGCCGCCCGCGATCCGCTGGCGGAACTCATCCGTCTTGCCGCGCAACTGGTCGTCCGTCAGCTTCTCGATCTGCGTTTCGAGCGCATTGATCGTCGCGACGGTCTTTTGGTATTGCTTGACGAGCCGCTGGTTGCGGCTGCCAAAAATTTTCTGGAGAAAACCGGTTGTCATCGGATCGGATCCTGCGTCGCAGCACCGGCGCCCGGCGCGTGTTGCGCGCCCCGACGCCCGAGCCTCGGCGGCTTAGCGAATTAGTGGAATCAAACGAGGAATTTTAGCACGCGAGGAAGCATGCGCCGGTGTCCCGGCCCGACCCACGCCGCACGCCGAACCCGTGCAGGCAACCGGGCGCACGGCCCGAAAGCCGCCCGTGCGGGAGCCGGCGCGGGTACAATCGGCGTCAACGTCCGCGCCCGTGCGCGCCCGAAGAATGCCTCGATGAACCGATTTTCCAAGCGTTTCGGCCCGCTCCCCGCGTATCGCCCGCAACCCGTGTCCGAAGTGCTCAACCGCACCGACGCGTTCGCGGCGCTGCGCGCCGGCGTCGAGCAGGTCGCGTCGCTGCAGCGCGACCTCGCGGCGCTCCTGCCCGACTATCTTGCGAGTCATGTCGAACCGGGCTCCATCAAGGACGGCACCCTGACCCTCTTTGCCGCGCACAATGCGCTCGCGGCCCGCCTGCGGCAGGTCGAGCCGCGCCTGCTCGCCGATCTCCAGAAGCGCGGCTGGCCGGTCTCGGCGCTGCGCGTTCGCGTGCGTCCGAAGGACGCGCCGGAACCGCCGCACGTGAAGCAGGCGCGCATGACGACCGTCGGCGCCGCCGCGTTGCGCGAGCTCGCCGATCACCTCGAGCCGTCGCCGCTGCAGGCCGCGCTCGCGCGGATGGCCGCACGGCACGGCGCGAAGTCGTCGCGCTGAACGCGCGCCCCCGCCCGTGCGGGCCGGCCGCCCAATAAAAAAGCGACCCGAAGGTCGCTTTTTTTATCGCGGGGCGCCGGACGCCGATCAGGCGAAGGCCGTCTGCGCGTCGAACGCGAAGCCCTTCGGCGCAGCCTGCGGATCGTCGAACGTGACGATCTCGTACGCGTCTTCGTGCGCGAGCAGTTCGCGCAGCAGCGCGTTGTTCAGCCCGTGCCCCGACTTGTACGCGGTGTACGACGCCAGCAGCGGATGGCCGACCACGTACAGGTCGCCGATCGCATCGAGCATCTTGTGCTTCACGAACTCGTCGTCGTAACGCAGCCCGTCGTTGTTCAGGATCCGGTACTCGTCGAGCACGATCGCGTTGTCCATGCTGCCGCCGCGCGCGAGACCCAGCTCGCGCATCATTTCGACTTCATGGGCAAAACCGAACGTGCGCGCACGCGCGATCTCGCGCACGTACGACGTATTCGCGAAATCGACCTCGAGTTCCTGGCCGGTCTTGTCGACGGCCGGGTGACGAAAGTCGATCGTGAACTTCAGCTTGAAGCCGAAATACGGATCGAGACGCGCGAACTTGTCGCCGTCGCGGATTTCGACCGGCTTCTTCACCTTGATGAAGCGCTTCGGCGCGTTCTGCTCCTCGATGCCCGCGGACTGGATCAGGAACACGAAGGACGCGGCGCTGCCGTCCATGATCGGGATTTCCTCGGCCGTCACATCGACATAGAGGTTGTCGATGCCGAGGCCGGCGCACGCCGACATCAGGTGCTCGACGGTCGACACGCGCGCTCCATCCTTCTGCAGCACCGACGCGAGCCGCGTGTCGCCGATCGACATCGCGGATGCCGGAATGTCGACAGGCGTGGGCAGGTCGACGCGCGAGAATACGATCCCCGTGCCCGGCGCGGCCGGGCGGAGCGTCAGTTCGACCTTGCGGCCCGAGTGGAGACCGATGCCCACGGTCTTCACGATCGATTTGATGGTGCGCTGCTTCAACATGGTGTTCTTCGTCTTGATTGAGAATATCAATCAGGAGTTATATTCGATAGGTGAGATTATAGCGTAATTCCCTATTCGACGCTGTTTGAAACTGCGTATCAATCTGTTTCGACTGGTTACCCGCGCCGATACGGGACGGGCCGATGCCCGGAACGGAGGCGTTTCCGGTCATCGGCCCGTGTTACAACTGCCCTGAGGCCGGTGAGCAGCGTTGCCGGCAGGCAACGGCGCACCGCACGATCAGGACTTCAACGTCGCGAGCACACTCGCCGCATCGCTCACTTCGAACTTGCCCGGCGCTTCGACGGCCAGCGTCTTGACCACACCGTCGTCGACCACCATCGCGTAGCGCAGGGAACGGATTCCCATGCCACGCGCGGACAAATCCTGCGTCAGCCCCAGCGCATGAGTGAAAGCAGCGCTGCCGTCCGCCATCATGCGCACCTTGCCCGCGGTGTGCAGATCACGTCCCCATGCGCCCATCACGAATGCGTCGTTGACGGACACGCACCAGAGCTCGTCGATGCCCGCCGAGCGCAGTTGCTCGGCGTGCTCGACATAGCCCGGCACATGCTGCGCCGAGCAGGTCGGCGTGAAAGCTCCCGGCAATCCGAAGATCACCACCCGCTTTCCCGCAACCTGGTCGCGCACGCGGAAGGCATTCGGCCCCAGCGTGCAGCCTTCGCGCGCGTCGTCGATGAACTCGAACAGTTGCGCGTCGGGCAGCGCGTCGCCCACTTGAATCATGGCTGGTCCCTCATAGCGATACGGTTTTTCAGCGTGTTGCGGACAGCACGGCCCATCCCGCCTCGCTCGAGCGAAGAGGGCACGTTTCCCGGCCCGGCGTCGCATCCGACGCGGCCTGTCGTGGTCCGTGGCATCCGTCACGCCGGCGTTACCGCGGCAAACTTGCCGCGGCTTCGCCTGTGTGCGTCGTCAGTCAGCCTGCTTGCGCAGGAAAGCCGGGATGTCGTACGTGTCGACCCCCTTCTCCTGCAGCGCCTGCACGTGCGATGCCGCGGTTTCGCGCGAGTTGCGCCACACCGCCGGCGTATCGAGCGCGCCGTAGTCGGCCGTGCTGACGTGCTGCGGCTGCGCATAGCCGTGCGAGACGTTCACCGGCTGGTTGTCGGTGCCGGTGCGCAGCAGCGTCATCGGAGCCGATTGCTGCTTCTTCGCCGCACGGCCCAGACCCGTCGCCACGACCGTCACGCGCAACGCATCGCCCATCGCGTCGTCGTACACCGCACCGAAGATCACCGTGGCATCTTCCGCCGCGTAGCTCTTGATCGTGTTCATCACTTCGCGCGTTTCCGACAGACGCAGCGAACGGCTCGACGTGATGTTGACCAGCACGCCGCGCGCGCCCGACAGATCGACGCCTTCGAGCAGCGGGCTCGCCACGGCCTGTTCCGCCGCGAGGCGTGCGCGATCGACGCCGGCGACCGTCGCCGTGCCCATCATCGCCTTGCCCTGCTCGCCCATCACCGTCTTCACGTCTTCGAAGTCGACGTTCACGAGGCCATCGACATTGATGATTTCGGCAATGCCCGCAACCGCGTTGTTCAACACGTCGTCCGCGCACTGGAAGCACTTGTCCATCTCGGCGTCATCGCCCATCACGTCGAACAGCTTGTCGTTCAGGACGACGATCAGCGAGTCGACGTGATCCTCCAGTTGCTGCGAGCCTGCTTCCGCGACGCGCATGCGCTTGCCGCCTTCGAATTCGAACGGCTTGCTGACGACACCCACCGTCAGGATGCCCATCTCCTTCGCGATCTGCGCGACCACCGGCGCCGCGCCCGTGCCCGTGCCGCCACCCATGCCGGCCGTGATGAACACCATGTGCGCGCCACGCAGTGCGTCGGCGATGCGCTCACGCGCCTCTTCCGCCGCCGCCTTGCCCATTTCCGGCTTCGCGCCGGCGCCGAGGCCCGTGTTGCCGAGCTGGATCACGGACGGTGCGCGCGCACGCGACAGCGCCTGTGCGTCGGTGTTCATCACGATGAAGTCGACGCCCTGCACGCCACGGTTGATCATGTGCTGAACGGCATTGCCGCCAGCGCCGCCAACGCCGACCACCTTGATGATGGTGCCGTTGGTTTCGGTTTCCAGCATTTCGAATTCCATTGTTGCCTCCGTCAAGAAAATAGAACTACTCGGCCGTTATTCGGCAGGAGATCGGGCAACCCCCTGTCGCGCGCCAGCCGCCGGCACCGGCGCGAATTTCGATTCGGTATGTCAAAAGTTGCTCAGGAACCATTCCTTCATCCGCGAGAAGATCTGCCCCGCGTTGCCGGACTGCACGGCGACCTTGCGGCCGCGCATGCGCTGCGCACTGCCTTCGACCAGCAGGCCCATCGCCGTCGAGTAGCGCGGGTTGCGCACCACGTCGGCGAGGCCGCCTGCGTATTCCGGCGCGCCGATGCGCACCGGTTTCAGGAAAATGTCTTCGCCGAGCTCGACCATGCCCGGCATCATCGAAGCCCCGCCGGTAATGACCACGCCGGAGCTCAGCAGTTCTTCGTAACCCGACTCGCGCACGACCTGCTGCACGAGCGAGAACAGTTCCTCGACGCGCGGCTCGATCACGGCGGCAAGCGCCTGGCGCGACAGCGTGCGCGGACCGCGTTCGCCGAGGCCCGGCACTTCGACCATCTCGTCCGGATCGGCGAGCGCCTGCTTCGCGATCCCGTAGCCGACCTTGATGTCTTCCGCGTCCGGCGTCGGCGTGCGCAGCGCCATCGCGATGTCGCTCGTGATCTGGTCGCCGGCGATCGGAATCACTGCGGTGTGGCGGATCGCGCCTTCGGCGAAGATCGCGATGTCGGTCGTGCCGCCGCCGACGTCGACCAGCACCACGCCGAGATCCTTCTCGTCTTCAGTCAGCACGGCCAGCGACGACGCGAGCGGCTGCAGGATCAGGTCGTTCACTTCCAGCCCGCAGCGGCGCACGCACTTGACGATGTTCTGCGCGGCGCTGACCGCACCGGTCACGATGTGCACCTTCACCTCGAGGCGGATCCCGCTCATGCCGATCGGCTCGCGCACGTCTTCCTGGCCGTCGATGATGAATTCCTGCGTGAGGATGTGCAGCACCTGCTGGTCGGTCGGGATGTTGATCGCCTTCGCGGTCTCGATCACGCGCGCGACGTCGGTCTGCGTGACTTCCTTGTCCTTGATCGCGACCATCCCGCTCGAGTTGAAGCTGCGGATGTGGCTGCCGGCGATCCCCGTGAACACGTTGGTGATCTTGCAGTCGGCCATCAGCTCGGCTTCCTCGAGCGCGCGCTGGATCGACTGCACGGTGGCCTCGATGTTGACCACCACGCCCTTCTTCAGACCTTTCGACTCGCTCTGGCCGAGGCCGATCACCTCGTAATGGCCTTCGCCCTTCAGCTCGGCGACGATGGCCACCACCTTCGACGTGCCGATGTCGAGGGAAACCAGCAGATCCTTGTAGTCTTTGCTCATAAAGTGCTCTTGCGTGTGATCTCTCGTTACTTCTTGCGCTTGTCGGTATCGGTCAGGAACCGCATGCCTGCCGCACGAATCGCGAATCCGTTCGGATAACGCAGGTCCGCGTACTCGATGTCGTTGCCCCAACGCTCCGTGACAGCCGGCCACGCGGCGACGAGGCGCTGGCTCCGGTCATGCAGCGACTCGCTGTTGCGTTCCTTGCCCAGCTCGACCTGCATGCCGTTCGACAGCTTCACCGTCCACGCGTAGCGCGCCGACAGCGTCACTTCTTCCGGCGCCGCCTTCAGCGGCGCAAACCAGTTCGCGAAGTCGTGATACCGCGTGACGACTTCCTTCGCACTGCCCTCCGGGCCGTCGAACGCGGGCAATTCCTGATCCAGTTCGCCCTGGTTCGCGGTGAACAGCTCGCCGTCGACGCTCACGAGCTGCGCACTGCCCCAGGTCCCGAGCGGTTTGTACTCCTCGAGCGTGACAGCCAGCGCATTCGGCCACACCCGGCGCACGCTCGCGTGGCGCACCCACGGCATCTGCTCGAACGCGGCCCGCGCCGCGTCGAGATCGACCGTGAAGAAATTGCCCTTCAGCCGGCCGACCACGCCCGCACGCACCGTCGGCGAGTTGATGTGCTCGGTGTCGCCATCGATCCGGATTTCGCGCAGCGCGAACGTCGGACGCTGGATCAGCCAGTAGCAGCCGGCCGCCGCCAACACGAGCAGCAACAGCGCGTACAGCGCGCTGGCGGCAAGGTTGAGTTGGCGAACGTTGTTCCACATACGTCGTTCCGTTCCTGCGTCAGTCGTTGAGCGTAAGCGACAGCACCTTCACGACCAGCTCCGAATAGCTGATGCCGATCGAGCGCGCGGCCTTCGGCGGCAACGAGTGGTCGGTCATCCCGGGGGCCGTGTTCACTTCCAGGAAATACGCGTTGCCGGCGGCGTCGAGCATGAAGTCCGCCCGGCCCCAGTCGGTGCAGCCGAGCACGTCGAACGCGCGGCGCGCGATGCGCTTCAGTTCCGCTTCCTGTTCGGCGGGCAGGCCGCACGGGATCAGGTACTGCGTGTCGTCGGCGACATACTTCGCGTGGTAGTCGTAGAACTCGCCGGCCGGCACGATCTTGATCAGCGGCAGGTCGAGATCGCCGGCGATGCACGCGGTGTATTCACCGCCGCCTTCGATGCTCTTCTCGACGATCACGATCTTGTCGTGCGTCGCCGCTTCCGACAGTGCGGCGGGCAACGCGTCGGCCGTCTTCACCTTCAGCACCGCGACGCTCGAGCCTTCGCTCGCCGGCTTCACGAACAGCGGCAGGCCGAGCTTCGCGACGAAGTCCGTCGCGCGCGCCGCGTAGTCGTCGCCGCGCATCACCGTCTCGAACGGCGGCGTCGGCACGCCCGTCTGCTGCCACACGAGCTTCGTGCGGAACTTGTCGAGGCCGAGCGCCGAGCCGAGCACGCCGCTGCCCGTGTAGCGGATCCCGTAGAAATCGAGTGCGCCCTGGATCTGGCCGTTCTCGCCGTAGCCGCCGTGCAGCGCGTTGAACGCGCGCACGAAGCCTTCGTCCTTCAGCGCCGACAGCGGCCGCTCGGCCGGGTCGAACGGATGCGCGTCGACGCCCGCGTCGCGCAGGCCCTGCAGCACGAGGCGGCCCGAGGTGAGCGACACCTCGCGCTCGGCGGATTCGCCGCCGAACAACACCGCCACCTTGCCGAAACGTTTCGGATCGATCCCGCTCATGTCATGCCTTCTGTTGAGTGTGTTGCACGAGCTTCGCCGGCACGCCGCCGATCGAACCCGCGCCCATCGTGATCACCACGTCGCCGTTCTGCGCGACCTTCGCCAATGCATCCGGCACGTCGTCGACCGTCGCGACGAACACCGGGTCAACCTTCCCCACCGCGCGCAGCGCACGCGACAGCGCGTCGCCGTTGGCCGTCGCGATCGCCGCTTCGCCCGCGGCATAAACTTCCGTCAGCACCAGCGCGTCGACCGTCGACAGCACGTTGACGAAATCGTCGAAGCAGTCGCGCGTGCGCGTGTAGCGGTGCGGCTGGAACGCCAGCACGAGGCGGCGGCCCGGGAACGCGCCGCGCGCGGCCGCGATCGTCGCGGCCATCTCGACCGGGTGGTGGCCGTAATCGTCGATCAGCGTGTACTGGCCGCCGTCCGCGCTCGGCACCTCGCCGTAGCGCTGGAAGCGCCGGCCGACGCCGTTGAATTCCGCGAGCGCCAGCTGGATCGCGTCGTCCGCCACGCCGAGATCGGTCGCGATCGCGATCGCCGCGAGCGCGTTCTGCACGTTGTGCAGGCCCGGCAGGTTCAGCACCACCGCGAGCGGCGCACGGCCTTCGCGGATCACCGTGAAGTGCATGCGGCCGTCGCGCGCGTCGATGTCTTCCGCGCGCACCTGCGCGTCCGGCGACAGCCCGTAGCGCACGACCGGCTTCGAGATGAACGGGATGATCTGCCGCACGTTCGGATCGTCGACGCACACCACCGCGCTGCCGTAGAACGGCAGGCGCTGCGTGAACTCGATGAACGCCTGCTTGAGCCGCGCGAAATCGTGGCCGTAGGTGTCCATGTGATCGGCGTCGATGTTCGTGATGACTTCGATCACCGGATACAGGTTCAGGAACGACGCGTCCGACTCGTCGGCCTCGGCGACGATGAAGTCGCCCGTGCCGAGCCGCGCGTTCGCGCCGGCGCTGATCAGCCGGCCGCCGATCACGAAGGTCGGGTCGAGGCCGCCTGCCGCGAGCACGCTCGCGACGAGGCTCGTCGTCGTGGTCTTGCCGTGCGTGCCGGCGATCGCGATGCCCTGCTTCAGGCGCATCAGTTCCGCGAGCATCACCGCGCGCTGCACGATCGGCACGCGCTGGCTACGCGCGGCCAGCACCTCAGGGTTGTCCGAGCGCACGGCCGTCGATACGACGACCGCGTTCGCGCCCTCGATGTTCGCCGCGTCGTGGCCGATCGCGATCCGCGCGCCGAGCGCCTCGAGACGGTCAGTCACCGCGTTGCGCGACAGGTCCGAGCCGCTGACCTCGTAGCCGAGGTTGACGAGCACTTCGGCGATGCCGCTCATGCCCGCGCCGCCGATCCCGACAAAATGAATGTGTTTGACGATGTGTTTCATTGCAGTTTTTCCAGGTTCGCGCCGGCCGCCTTCGCGCAGACACGCGCGACTTCGTCGGTGGCCTCGGGCTTCGCCAGCGAGCGCGAACGCTCCGCCATGTCCGCGAGCGACGCCCGCGACTGGCCGCGCAGCCAGTCGGCGAGCAGTTCCGCCGACAGGTCGCGTTGTTGCACCAGCACGGCCGCGCCCGCATCGGCGAGGAACGCGGCGTTGGTCGTCTGGTGGTCGTCGACCGCGTACGGGAACGGCACGAACAGCGCCGCCACGCCCACCGCCGCGATCTCCGACACCGTCATCGCGCCGGAACGGCAGATCACCAGATCCGCCGCCGCGTACGCGCTCGCCATGTCGTCGATGAACGGCACGAGCCGCACGTCTTCGCCGGCCGCGAAACCGGCCGCTTCGTAATTCGCCTTCAGCGCGTCGATGTGCTTCGCGCCGGCCTGGTGCACGACGCGCGGGCGCTCGTCCGGCGTCAGCAGCGCCAGCGCGCGCGGCACGACTTCGTTCAGCGCGGCCGCACCGAGGCTGCCGCCGACGACCAGCACGTTCAGCGGGCCGCTGCGCGACGCATAGCGTGCTTTGGGCGGTTCCGTGTGCGCAAGTTCCGCACGAATCGGGTTGCCCGTCCATTCCGCGTGCGGCAGCGCGCCGGGAAACGCGACGAGCACGCGTTTGGCCAGTTTCGCGAGCACCTTGTTAGTCAGGCCCGCGATCGAATTCTGTTCGTGCAGCACCAGCGGACGACCCGACAGCGCGGCCATCACGCCCGCCGGGAACGTGATGTAGCCGCCCATCCCGAGCACGACGTCGGGCCGCACGCGGCGCAGTGCGCCGAGGCTCTGCCAGCATGCGCGCAGCAGGTTGAACGGCAGCGTCAGCTTGGTCTTCAGGCCCTTGCCGCGCAGTCCGCCGAAGCGCACGTATTCCATCGGAATGCCGTGCTTCGGCACGAGCGTCGCTTCCATCCCGGCCGGATTGCCGAGCCATACGACGCGCCAGCCCGCCGCTTCCATCCGGTGCGCGACCGCGAGCCCCGGGAACACGTGGCCCCCGGTGCCGCCTGCCATCACCATCAGCGTGCGTCGCGACGCGGTCATACCTTCCCTCCCCGCATCAGCAAGAATGAACGAACGTTTTGGCTACGGCCGCTACGCTTAACTTCGCACGCTTCGCGCACGAAGTTAGCCTTCGCCGAAATCGCGTACTGACGCAGGGAGGTCATACCTTCCCTCCCCGCATCAGTACGCGATTTTCATAATCGACCCGCAGCAGCACCGCGAGCGCGACACAGTTCAGCAGGATGCCCGAACCGCCATAGCTCACGAGCGGCAGCGTCAGGCCCTTGGTCGGCAGCAGGCCGAGGTTCACGCCCATGTTGATGAACGTCTGCGCGCCGAACCAGATGCCGATGCCCTTCGCCGTCAGGCCCGCGAACGTGCGATCGAGCGCGAGCGCCTGGCGGCCGATCTCGAACGCGCGGCGCACGATCCAGTAGAACAGCAGGATCACGACCATCACGCCGACGAAGCCGAGTTCCTCGCCGATCACCGCGAGGATGAAGTCGGTATGCGCTTCGGGCAGGTAGTTCAGCTTCTCGACGCTGCCGCCGAGGCCGACGCCGAACCACTCGCCGCGGCCGAACGCGATCAGCGAATGCGTGAGCTGGTACGCCTTGCCCTGCGCATAGCGTTCGTCCCACGGATCGAGATACGCGAAGATCCGCTCGCGACGCCACGGCGACAGCCATACGAGCATCGTGAAGGTGCCGACCGCCGTCGCGACCAGGCCGCCGAACAGCTTGCCGTTCACGCCGCCGAGGAACAGCACGCCCATCGCGATCGCGGCGACCACCATGAACGCGCCCATGTCCGGCTCGAGCAGCAGCAGCGCGCCGACGAGACCGACCGCGAACGCCATCGGAAGAAAGCCTTTCGCGAAGCTCTGCATGTACTCCTGCTTGCGCACCGTGTAGTTCGCCGCGTAGATCGTCACCGCGAGCTTCATGATTTCCGACGGCTGCATGTTCGTGATGCCGAGCGGAATCCAGCGGCGCGCGCCGTTCACGCCCTTGCCGACGTGCGGGATCAGCACGATCACGAGGCCGACCAGCGCGATCAGGAAGAGATGCGGCGCGTATTTGTCCCAGGTCGACACCGGCACGCGGAACGCGATCACCGCCGCGATGAACGCGACGACGAGCGACACGCAGTGGCGCATCAGGAACGCGTAATCGTGATACGACGCGTATTTCGGCGAATCGGGCATCGCGATCGACGCCGAATACACCATCACGACGCCGAGCCCGAGCAGCGCGATCGCGACCCACAGCAGCGAGTAGTCGAAGTCGAGCATCCGCGAGCGGCTCGGCCGCACGCCGTTGACGACGCTCGCGAGGCCGCCGGTCGCAGCGCGCGTGGCGGACGCGACGCGGCCGCCGGCGGCATTGCCGCCGGTGTCGCGCCGGTCGTTGAAACGGGAGACGAGGCGATCGGACCAGCTCATGGCGTCGCTCCTTTGTCGATGGCGACTTCATCCACCGCCGCGCGGAACACCTCCGCGCGATGGGCGTAGTTCCTGAACATGTCGAGGCTCGCGCACGCGGGCGACAGCAGCACCGCATCGCCCGGCTCGGCGAGCTCGGCGGCGGCACGCACCGCGCCTTCGAGCGTCGCGTGGTCCGCGAGCGGCACGCCGGTTTCGGCGAGCGTGTCGCGAATCGCCGGCGCGTCGCGGCCGATCAGCATCACCGCACGACACCAGCGCGCGACCGGCGCGACCAGCGGCGCGAAATCCTGCCCCTTGCCGTCGCCGCCGGCGATCAGCACGACCTTCTGCGCGAGCCCGTCGAGCGCGGCCACCGTCGCGCCGACGTTCGTTCCCTTGCTGTCGTCGACGTAGTCCACGTCGTCGATCGTCGCGATCACTTCGACGCGATGCGCCTCGCCGCGGTATTCGCGCAGCGCGTGCAGCAGCGGCGCTGCGGCCAAGTCGATCGCACGCGCGAGCGCGAACGCGGCCAGCGCGTTCGCCGCGTTGTGCAGCCCGCGGATGCGCAGCGCGTCGACCGGCATCAGGCGCTTCTGCGCGATGTCGGGCGTATGCGCGCCGTCGCGCTTGCGCCGGCGGGTCGTCGTCGTTTCGTCCGGCGCGTCGCGGTCGACCGCTTCGACCAGCCACGCGATACCGTTATCGCGGGACAGCCCGTAGTCGCCGTCCTGCACCGGTTCGTTCAGCCCGAACGTGACCGTGCGCGCCGCATCGGCCGCGCCGGCGGCCGGCGCGAACTTCATCACGGCCGCATCGTCGCGGTTGAGCACGCGCGTGGTCGTCGCGCCGAAGATCCGGCCCTTCGCGGCCGCATACGCGTCGAAGCTGCCGTGCCAGTCGAGGTGATCCTGCGTGATGTTGAGAATCGCGGCCGCGTCGGGCGCGAACGTGCGCGCCGTCTCGAGCTGGAAGCTCGACAGTTCGAGCACCCAGACGTCGGGCAGCGCCGTCTCGTCGATCGCGCCCGCGAGCCGGTCGAGCATCGCCGGGCTGATGTTGCCGGCGACGGCGACCTTCTTGCCCGAACGCCGGCACAGCAGGCCCGTCAGGCTCGTCGTCGTGGTCTTGCCGTTGGTGCCGGTGATCGCGAGCACCTTCGGCTGGTAGCCGCTCGTGCCGAGCGCGCGCAGCGCCTGCGCGAAGAATTCCAGTTCGCCCCAGACCGCGATCGCGCGCTCGTTCGCGGCCGCGATCAGCGCCGCCAGCGCCGGTTCGAGCGGCGACAGGCCGGGGCTCAGCCCGACGATCTCGACGCCGCCGTCGAGCAGCGCGGGCGTGAACGGCCCGCCGACGAACTCCGCATCGATGCCTTCGGCCTGCAGCGCGGCAAGGTTCGGCGGCGCCTCGCGGGTATCGGCAATACGCAGCCGGCACCCGTGCCTCGCGCACCACCGCGCGATCGCGAGACCCGATTCACCGAGCCCCAGTACGAGCACCATCGGCCGCTGCCGATCTCCAAACATCTCGCCAGACATCCTTGTTACCTTTCCTTTACCGCAGCTTGAGGGTGGACAGACCGAACAGGCACAGCATCAGCGTGATGATCCAGAAACGCACCACCACCTGCGTTTCCTTCCAGCCGGACAATTCGAAATGGTGATGCAGCGGCGCCATCTTCAGCAGGCGCCGCCCTTCGCCGTAACGCTTCTTCGTGTACTTGAACCACGACACCTGCAGCATCACCGACAGCGTTTCCGCGACGAAGATGCCACCCATGATGAACAGCACGATTTCCTGGCGCACGATCACCGCGACCGTGCCGAGCGCGCCGCCGAGCGCCAGCGCGCCGACGTCGCCCATGAACACCTGCGCGGGGTGCGTGTTGTACCAGAGGAACGCGAGCCCTGCCCCGCCCATCGCGGAACAGAAGATCAGCAGTTCACCGGCGCCCGGGATGTGCGGGAACAGCAGGTATTTCGAATAGACCGAGCTGCCCATCACGTACGCGAACACGCCGAGCGACCCGCCGACCAGCACGACCGGCATGATCACGAGCCCGTCGAGGCCGTCGGTCAGGTTCACCGCGTTGCTCGCGCCGACGATCACGAAATACGTCAGCACGATGAAGCCCCAGACGCCCAGCGGATAGCTGATCGACTTCAGGAACGGCAGCATCAGGTCGGCCCGCGCCGGCAGCCCCATCGACAGGCCGCTCCTCACCCACGCCATGAACAGGTCGAACACGCGCACGTTGTTCGCCTCCGACACGCTGAATGCGAGGTAGACCGCCGCGAACAGCCCGATCACCGACTGCCAGAAATACTTTTCGCGCGACGACATCCCGCGCGGGTCCTTGTAGACGACCTTGCGGTAGTCGTCGACCCAGCCGATCACGCCGAAGCCGAACGTGACGAGCATGACGATCCAGATGAAACGGTTCGTCAGGTCGCCCCACAGCAGCGTCGCGACCGCGATGCCGATCAGGATCAGCACGCCGCCCATCGTCGGCGTGCCGGACTTGACGAGATGGCTTTGCGGGCCGTCCTTGCGCACGGCCTGCCCGACCTTCATTTGCGTCAGCTTGCGGATCACCCACGGTCCGCACACGAGCCCGATACCGAGCGCGGTGATGGTAGCCATCACCGCACGGAACGTCAGGTACGTGAACAAGCGCAAAAAGCTTGCGTCTCCCTGCAGCCATTGCGCCAGCGCCAGCAGCATGCTTCCTTCCTTCTACTCAGTGTGCGGCGGGCACCGTGCCCGCCGCGGGTTGGTTCGTCAGCGCGTCGACCACGCGCTCCATCTTCATGTACCGCGAGCCCTTCACGAGCACCGTCGCCCGCGCGCCATAGCCCGCCGCGAGCAGCGCCGTCACCAGCGCGCCGACGTCGCCGAAGTGGCGGGCCGTCTCGCCGTACGCCGTGCACGCATCGCGCGACGCATCGCCGAGCGCGAACAGCGCATCGATGCCGCGCTCGCGCGCATACGCACCGATCTCCCGGTGAAACGCCGGGCCTTCGTCGCCGACTTCACCCATGTCGCCGATCACCAGCACGCGCGGCGCCGGATGGGCAGCAAGCACGTCGATCGCCGCACGCATCGAATCGGGGTTCGCGTTGTATGTATCGTCGACGACCGTCGCGCCCGCGAGGCTGCCGGCGATCACCTGCTTCACCTGGAGCCGGCCCTTGACCGGTTCGAACGACTCGAGGCCCTGCTTGATCGCCGACAGCTCGACACCCGCGCCCAGCGCCGCGGCCGTCGCGGCCAGCGCGTTGCGCGCGTTGTGCTCGCCGAGCGCACGCAACCGCACCGTGACGGCGCCAGCCGGCGTGTCGATCGCGAGTTCGCCGCCGTGAAGGCGACCGACGACCTGCGCATCGTTCTGCCGTTCGGCGTCGTGCAGTGCGAAATCGAGGATCCGGTTGCCGGTCGCCGCGACGCGCCAGATGCCCGCGTACGCATCGTCGGCCGGGAACACCGCGACGCCGTCCGGCGGCAGCGCGTGGATCACGGCCGCGTGTTCGAGCGCGACGGCTTCGACCGTCGCCATGAATTCCTGGTGTTCGCGCTGCGCGTTGTTGACGAGCGCGACCGTCGGCGCGGTGAGGCGCGCCAGAACTTCGGTCTCGCCCGGGTGGTTCATGCCGATCTCGATCACCGCGAGGCGATGCGCGGTCGACAGGCGCAGCAACGTCAGCGGCAGCCCGACGTCGTTGTTCAGGTTGCCGGCCGTCGCGAGCCGCGCGTCGGTACCGACCGCCGCGGCGAAGATCGACGCGATCATTTCCTTGACGGTCGTCTTGCCGTTGCTGCCCGTCACCGCGACGAGCGGCAGCGCGAATCGTTTGCGCCAGCCGTGCGCGAGCGCGCCGAGCGCGGCACGCGTTTCGCCGCCTTCGATCGCCGGCATCGCGAGGCCCGCCGGCACGTGTGCGACGAGCGCCGCCGACGCGCCGCGCGCGGCCACGTCGCCGAGGAAGTCGTGCGCGTCGAAGCGCTCGCCCTTCAGCGCGACGAACAGGTCGCCGGGGCCGACCGTGCGGCTGTCCGTCGACACGCGCTCGAACGTGGTGTCCGGATCGCCGTGGACGGTGGCGCCGGGAATCAGGCGGGCGGCTTCGCCCAGACTGAGCATCGTCATTCGCCGCCTCCCTTGCCGTGCGTCGCGCGTGCCGCGAGTGCGAGCCGCGCGTGATCCTGATCGGAGAACGTGCGCTTCTTGCCCATGATTTCCTGCGTTGCCTCGTGCCCCTTGCCGGCCAGCACGACGACATCCTCGCGGGCGCCGCCGCGCACGGCCTGCAGGATCGCGCTCGCGCGATCCTCGATGCGGCGTGCGCGATCGGGCGCGGTCATGCCCGCGATGACCTGGTCGATGATGCGCTGCGGATCCTCGCTGCGCGGGTTGTCGCTCGTGACGACGACTTCGTCGGCGAGCCGCTCGGCGATCGCGCCCATCAGCGGACGCTTGGTCGCATCGCGATCGCCGCCGCAGCCGAACATGCAGACGAGCCGGCCGCCGCGCGCCGCCGCGATCGGGCGCAACGCGTCGAGCGTCTTCTCGAGCGCGTCGGGCGTATGTGCATAGTCGATCACGACCAGCGGTTCATCGTTCGCCAGCCGGCCGCCCAGGCGCTGCATGCGGCCGTTGACGGACTCGAGCCGCGCAATCTCCGCGACCGCCGCGTCGAACGGCAGGTCGGCCGCGAGCAGCGAGCCGAGCACCGCGAGCAGGTTGCTGACGTTGAACGTGCCGAGCGTGCCGACCTCGATGTCAGCGTCGCCCCACGACGAGCGCAGGCGGAATGCCGTGCCGGTGGCGGTCGCGCGCACGTCGAGCGCGACCAGCTCGCGATCGGCGTCGGCCGCGTGCACGTCGCCGATTCCGTAGGCGATCGTGCGCACGCGGCCGGCCAGCTTCTCGAGCAGGCGGCGGCCGGCTGCGTCGTCGCGATTGACGACCGCCGCGCGCAGGCCGCGCCATGCGAACAGTTTCGACTTCGAGGCTTCGTACGCATCGAACGTGCCGTGATAGTCGAGGTGATCCTGCGTGAGGTTCGTGAACACGGCGATGTCGAACGCCGTGCCGTTCACGCGGCCCTGGTGCAGCGCGTGCGACGACACTTCCATCGCGACGGCCTTTGCGCCCGCGTCGTGCAGTTGCGCGAGGCTGCGCTGCAGCTGCGGCGCGTCCGGCGTCGTGAAGCCGGTCGGCACCAGCTGCCCCGGCATGCCGCTGCCGAGCGTGCCGATCAGCGCGCACGGCTGGTGCAGCGCCGTCAGCGCGGCCGCGATCCAGTGCGTGCACGACGTCTTGCCGTTGGTGCCGGTCACGCCGATGGCGAGCAGGCCGTCGCTCGGGTCGCCATACCAGCCGCTGGCGATCTCGCCGGCCAGCTGGTCGAGCGCCGGCACCGCGAGTGCGACGGGTGCGGCCGGCGCGGCTGCGAGGCCTTCCGGCTGATACAGCACGGCGGCCGCACCGCGGGAGACGGCCTCGGCAATGAAGGCGCGATTGTCTGCCCCGTCGACCGCATAGCCGAGAAACACGTCGCCTGCCTGCAGGCTGCGGGTGTCGGCATGCAGTTGCGCCGCGGGGGCCACATGCTGGCGCAGCCACGCAAGCGCGGCCGCGATCTGCTGATGCGCCGGATGGGAACTGCGAGCGGCGCTCATCGAACAACTCCTGGTGAATTACGTGTCGTGCTGGATACGATCATATGCTTCGCACCGCCGCCGGCGGCGAGCTTTTGCGGGCCCGTCCTGGCGGGCGTGCCCGGCGTGTCGTCGGACACGACCAGTTGCTTGATCGGCATGTTCGGCGGCACGTTCAGCGCACGCATCGTATCGCCCGCGATCGCCGAGAATACGGGGCCCGACACCTGGCCGCCGAAGTGGCTGCCGGCGGTCGGCTCGTCGACCGACACCGCGATCACGACGCGCGGATTCGGCATCGGTGCCATCCCGACGAACGACGCGCGGTACTTGCGCGTGTAGCCGTGACCTTCATGCTTGTACGCGGTACCGCTCTTGCCGCCGACCCGATAACCCGGCACGGCCGCATCCGGCGACGTGCCGCCCGGCGCGACCACCGTCTCGAGCATCGCGCGCACTTCGCGCGCGGTGGTCGGGTTGAACACCTGCGTGCCCACGATCGGCTGATTGGGGTCGGTCTTGAAAATGGTCACGGGCATCAGCTCGCCGTCGTGCGCGATCGCCGTGTAGGCGCGTGCGAGCTGGAACAGCGACACCGACAGGCCGTAGCCGTACGACATCGTCGCCTGCTCGATGCGCCGCCAGTTCTTCCACGGACGGAGGCGGCCGGCCACCGCGCCCGGGAACCCGACCTTCGGCGCCTGACCGAGGCCGATGCTCGTATACATATTCCACATTTCCTCGGGCCGCATCGTCATCGCGATCTTCGTCGCGCCGATGTTGCTCGACTTCTGGATCACGCCGCCGACCGTCAGCGTGCCGAAACCCGCGTCGTCGGTGATCGGCGCGCCGTCGAGCACGAAATGCCCGTTGCCCGTTTCGACGAGCGTGTTCGGCGTCACGCGGTGCAGGTCGAGCGCGAGCGACACCGTAAACGGCTTCATGATCGAGCCCGGCTCGAACACGTCGGTCATGATCCGGTTGCGCAACTGCTCGCCCGTCATGCGCGAACGGTCGTTCGGGTTGTACGTCGGATAGTTGACGAGCGCGAGCACCTCGCCGGTACGCACGTCGACCACCATCGCCGCGCCGGCCTTCGCCTTGAACTTCTCGACGGCGGCCTTCAGGTTCGCATACGCGATGTACTGGATCTTGCTGTCGATCGACAGGTCGACGTCCGTCCCGTTGTGCGGCGGAATCTGCTCGGCGACGTCCTCGACGATGTGCCCCATCCGGTCCTTGATCACGCGGCGCACGCCGGACGTGCCGGACAGCATCTTCTGGTCGCCGAGCTCGACGCCTTCCTGCCCTTCGTCCTCGACGTTCGTGAAGCCGATCAGGTGAGCGGTGATCTCGCCCTCCGGATAGAAGCGCTTGTATTCGTTGCGCTGATAGACGCCGGGGATGTCGAGCGCGGCGACCTTGTCCGCGATGTCGATCGGCACCTGGCGCTTCACGTAGACGAAACCCTTGTCTTCCGACAGCTTCACGCGCAGTTCCTTCGGCGTCATGCCGAGGAGCTTGCCGAGCTGATTGACCTTGTCCGCGCCGAGATCGTCCGGCACCGCATCCGGAATCGCCCAGATCGCGCGCACGGGCAGGCTCGTCGCGAGCACGAGCCCGTTACGGTCGAGGATCTTGCCGCGCGTGGCCGGCAGCTCGATCGTGCGCTGGTAGCGGCTTTCGCCCTGCTTCTGATAGAACGCGTTGCCGGGCCCCTGGATCCAGAACGCCCGCGCGGCCAGCGCGACGAACGCCATGAACAGCAGGAACACGACGAATTTCGAGCGCCACATCGGCAGGTGCACGCCGAGCACGGGGCTCGACGAGAATTTCACGTCCTGACGCTTTTGTGCCGGCTTCAT
Source organism: Burkholderia sp. BCC1988 (assembly GCF_905339895.1). Lineage (NCBI taxonomy): Bacteria > Pseudomonadati > Pseudomonadota > Betaproteobacteria > Burkholderiales > Burkholderiaceae > Burkholderia > Burkholderia sp. BCC1988. The sequence goes on along the minus strand of NZ_CAJPHA010000003.1, from coordinate 8,800 downwards.
CGCGCGCCTCCCCCGCCCTTGGCGGCCGTCTCGGCCGAAGCCGGAATCGGTGCGTCGATCGCCTTCACGGCGCCCGGCGGCAGCGTCAGGTATTGGGTGCGACCCGTCGTGATCGCCTGCATCTTCAGCGAATCGTTCGCGAGTTGCTCGATACGCGATGTCTTCGACAGCGCGCTCTGCTGATATTGAAGCTGCGCGTAATCCTGCTGGAGCTGACGCTCCTGCGACTGCGCGCGCTGCAGCTGGATGAAGATCTGGCGCTGCTGGTTCGTCGAGTTGACGACCGACAGCGCGCAGCCCATCACGATGATCAGCAGGAAGATATTGAAGCGGCTCATGGCGTGACGCGCTCCGCGATGCGCATCACGGCCGACCGGGCGCGCGGATTCGCGGCAACTTCCGCTTCGCTCGGAAACTGACGGCTGATGATCTTGAGCGGCGGGCTCGGGAGGTCGACGGCACGGATCGGCAGGCGACGATCGACCGCAGGCGCGCTCGCGTGCGCCTGCATGAATCGCTTGACGATCCGGTCCTCGAGTGAATGAAAGCTGATGACCACCAGCCGCCCCCCTTGCTCCAGCAACGACAATGCCGCGTCTAGTACGACTTGCAGGTCCGCAAGCTCTTGATTGACGTGAATCCGTATAGCCTGAAAGGTGCGGGTTGCCGGATCCTTGCCCTTCTCACGGGTTTTGACGACGTTACCCACGATTTGGGCAAGCTCGCCCGTGGTGTCGAGAGGCCCAAGACGGTCGGACTCTGCCCGGCGAGCAACAAGCGCCTTTGCAATCTGAAAAGCAAACCGTTCTTCCCCATAATCCCGTATCACCTCCGTCAATTCCTGCACCGAAGCCCGCGCGAGCCACTCGGCCGCCGACTCGCCGCGCGTCGGATCCATTCGCATGTCCAGCGGGCCATCCGCGCGAAAGCTGAAGCCGCGCGCCGGATCGTCCACCTGCGGCGAGGACACGCCCAGGTCCAGCAACACACCCGACACCTTCTCGACGCCGCGCGCCGCAAGCGCGTCGCGCATCGATGCAAAGCTGTCATGCACGATCGAGAAGCGCGCATCCTCGATGCGCTGCGCCGTCTCGATCGCCCTCGGATCCTTGTCGAACGCGATCAGCCGGCCGGCCGCCGCCAGCCGCGCGAGCACCGCGCGGCTGTGACCGCCGCGCCCGAACGTACCGTCGACATAAATGCCGTCCGGCCGCGTCACGAGCGAATCGACCGCTTCGTCCAGAAGCACGGTCCGATGCTGCAATTCGTTTCCCATCGCGGGCGTCTCCGTCACCGCAATCAGAACGTGAAATTCTTCAGCGCGTCGGGCATGCCCTGCGCCATCGCTGCCTGCTCCTTCGCGATGTAGGTCTGCGAATCCCACAGCTCGAAGTGACTACCCATTCCCAACAACATGACTTCCTTTTCCAGTCCGGCCGCCATCCGCAGCTCGGGCGATACGAGAATCCGGCCCGCGCTGTCGAGATCGACATCCATCGCATTGCCGAGAAAGATCCGCCGCCACCAATGTGCATCCATCGGCAGCGCGGCGATCTTGGCGCGGAATACCTCCCATTCGGGGCGCGGAAACAGCAACAGGCAGCCGTCCGGGTGCTTGGTCACAGTCACCCGTCCTTCTGCCTGTCCTTGCAGCGCTTCGCGATAGCGAGCCGGCACCGACATCCGCCCTTTCGCATCGAGCGTCAGCGCCGACGCCCCTTGGAACACTTTCCGCTCTCCCGTTCAGGGCACCGAAGCACCCGCTCAACGCTCAAGAATTTAGCCCGAATAGCCCGCCAAATCACACAAAAATACACTTTCTCACACTGTCTCCCACTTTAGAGGAAGGGTTTGGCACGGTCAAGGGAGCGGCCCGGTTTTTTGACGAATTTTGTTAGTTAGAACAAGGACTTACGCGCACATGCTCATGCGGCCCCTCATACCAAAAACCGTTATAAATGAATGAGCTAGTGCAACTTGTGAAGGTGATACGTGAGAAAGGCGGGCCAGACTGGCGTGCGGACGGGGCTTTCGGGGGCGGGAAAACGCGGAAAAAACGGGCGGTATCGATGGGTGACGGAGGTGGGCGGCGTCATGCGCCGCCCACCTCCGAATGTCACAGATAGTATGCAGTCCGCGTCATGACTTTCGACGCGGCGCGCATCAGCATCCGCGCGGGCAGCGGCAGTTCGATTCCGCCGGCATCGGTCGCGGCCTTGCCGTGCTTCACCTCGTCGAGCCGCATCTGCTCGACGATCGCGCGCGACGCCGTGTCGGTCGCCGGCAGCTCGGACAGGTGTCCGTCGAGGTGGCTCTCGACCTGACGCTCCGTCTCCGCCATGAAGCCGAGGCTGACCTTGTCGCCCAGCGTGCCGGCGACGACGCCGATCGCGAGCGCGCCGGCGTACCACAGCGGGTTGAGCAGGCTCGGACGCGAATCGAGTTCCTTCAGCCGATGCGCGGTCCACGCGAGATGATCCTCCTCCTCGCGGGCGGCTTCCTCGAACATCGCCTTCGACGACGACGAGCGCGCGGTCAGCTTCTGCGCCTGATAAAGCGCCTGCGCACAAACCTCGCCGACGTGGTTCACGCGCATCAGCCCGGCGGCATGCGTGCGCTCCGCGGGCGTCAGTTCGCCGGCCGGCGGCTCCGCCGGCGCGGGCACCGGGCGGCTCATCCGGCTAATGCCGGTCAGCGATCGCAGGCCGCGATCGAATTCGCTGATCAGTTCGTCCAACACCATCCTGTTCTCCTGGCTGCGTGCGCTGCCGCGAGCGGCAACGGCACGTGCTCCGCTACGTAACCGACTTGATTATTCAGCGGAAATTGCGGTTAACCCGTGATTTTAACCATTGTTGCATAAAGGAAACATGGCAACCTTGAGCCACGGCATTTCGCTTTGTCGGAAAAATCGGCTTTGCTACATTACGTGCGACTTCTTGCGAAGTTGATGGGGCCCGTCAACACACCATAACTATCCGCCCCGCCAAAAAAATTCAGTGATTCTTGGAGATCCGTTAATGAAAAAGTCGCTTCTCGCGCTCGTCGCGCTGGGCGCGTTTGCTGGCGCTGCACATGCGCAAAGCAGCGTGACGCTTTACGGCATCATCGATGAAGGCTTCATCTTCAACAACAACGCCAAGGGCGGCCACCTGTACGGCCTGGCAAGCGGCGTGATGCAAGGCAGCCGCTTCGGCCTGCGCGGCACCGAAGATCTGGGCAGCGGCCTGAAGGCGATCTTCGTGCTCGAGAACGGTTTTGACGTCAACTCCGGCAAGCTCGGCCAGGGCGGCCTGATGTTCGGCCGTCAGGCTTACGTCGGCCTGTCGAGCCAGTACGGTACGGTCACGCTGGGTCGCCAGTACGACTCCGTCGTCGACTTCGTCGGCCCGCTCGAGGCAGGCGACCAGTGGGGCGGCTACATCGCCGCTCACCCGGGCGACCTCGACAACTTCAACAACGCTTACCGTGTGAACAACGCGGTCAAGTACACGAGCCCGACCTACGGCGGCTTCTCGTTCGGCGGCCTGTACAGCTTCGGCGGTCAAGCCGGCCAGTTCTCGAAGAACCAGGTCTGGTCGCTCGGCGCCGGTTACAACAACGGCCCGCTGGTGTTGGGTGTCGGCTACTTGAACGCACGTACGCCGGCGAACTTCGGCGGCATGTTCAATACGGGCGCGTCGGCTGCGGCGACGGCCGTGTCGTCGCCGGTCTACGGCGCGTATGCGAACAGCGCGAACACGTACCAGGTCATCGGTGCGGGCGGCGCATACACGTTCGGCGCAGCGACGATCGGCGCGACGTACTCGAACACGAAGTTCAAGGGCTTCTCGGTCGGTCCGTTCGTGAACCAGACCGCGACCTTCAACAACGGCGAAATCAACTTCAAGTATCAGCTGACCCCGGCATTGATCGTCGGCGCGGCGTACGACTACACGCAAGGCAGCAAGATCGACGGCAACTCGGCAGCCAAGTACCACCAGGGCTCGCTGGGCGTCGACTACTTCCTGTCGAAGCGCACGGACGTCTACGTGATCGGCGTGTACCAGCATGCATCGGGCAACACGCTCGACTCGGCAGGCAACGTCGTTCAGGCACATGCTTCGATCAACGGTCTCGATCCGTCGACGACCAGCAACCAGGTCGCAGCGCGTGTCGGTATCCGTCACAAGTTCTAATCAGCTTGCCTGACAAGCCGCAGCATCTTGAAGGCGCCTTCGGGCGCCTTTTCTTTTGGGGCTGCGAAGCGGTGTGCGGTGTGCGGTGTGCGGTGTGCGGTGTGCGGTGTGCGGTGTGCGGTGTGCGGTGTGCGGTGTGCGGTGTGCGCGGAATGATCGACGGGTAACGCGCTCTTGGCGACGAATCGTTCGCGATGCTGACTCGACACGAACGCCACCATTTGCCGACTCCGGCATGCAACGAAGTGCCGCCCCGTTCGAATCGAATCGGCCGCGGACAGCCCGACCGGGGCGCTCCGCCCGCCACGGCGCACCCGGACGAACGCGCGCCGTTCCGATATGGCGCGGCAGCCCTGATGCGCACCACAAACAAAAGAGCCCGGCACAGACCGGACTCCTTCGTTCGACTTGAGTGTTACGCGCGTCCGTCGCGCAGCTCGCGCCGCAGGATCTTGCCGACGTTCGTCTTCGGCAGCTCCGTGCGGAACTCGACGAGTTTCGGCCGCTTGTAACCGGTGAGCCGCTCCTTGCAGTACGCGAGGATGTCCTTGTCGGTCAGCGCCGGATCCTTCTTCACGACGAACAGCTTCACGGCTTCGCCCGAGTGCTCGTCCGGAACACCGACCGCCGCCACCTCGAACACCCCCGGATGCGACGCCACCACGTCCTCGACCTCGTTCGGATACACGTTGAAACCGGATACCAGGATCATGTCCTTCTTCCGGTCGACGATTTTCACGTAACCGCGCGCGTCCATCACGCCGACGTCACCGGTCTTGAAGAAACCGTCCGCGAACATGACCTTCGCGGTTTCTTCCGGGCGGTTCCAGTAGCCGGCCATGACCTGCGGCCCGCGGATGCAGATCTCGCCCGGCTCGCCGAGCGCGACGTCATTGCCGGCGTCGTCGCGGATGGCAATTTCGGTCGACGGCAGCGGCAGGCCGATCGTCCCGCTGTACTCGGTCGCCGTCACGGGGTTGCAGGTCGCGACCGGCGACGTTTCGGACAGGCCGTACCCTTCGATGATCGCCGTTTGGGTCTTCTCGTACCAGCGCTTCGCGACGCCTTCCTGGATCGCCATGCCACCGCCGTTGGCGATCACGAGCTTCGACAGGTCGAGCTGGTTGAATTCGGGATGGTTCAGCAGTGCGTTGTACAGCGTGTTGACGGCGGGAATCGTCGAGATCTGGTATCCCTTCAGTTCCTTGATCATGCCGCCGATGTCGCGCGGATTCGGAATCAGGATGCCCATGCCGCCCGTGCGCATCGTCAGGAAGCCGCAGACCGTCAGCGCGAACACGTGATAGAGCGGCAGCGCGACAACCGTCACGAATTGCTTCACCTCCGGGTACTTCGCGTGCGCGGGATGGTGCCAGGCGCCGGCCTGCAGCACGTTCGACACGATGTTCCGGTGCAGCAGCGTCGCGCCCTTCGCGACACCGGTCGTACCGCCCGTGTACTGGAGGAACGCGACGTCGTCTGGGCCGAGCTTCGGCGGCTTGAAGGTCTGCCGCGCCCCTTCGGACAGCGCGGCCTTGAAGCGCGTGAACGACGGGAGCTGCCAGGCCGGCACCATCTTCTTCACGTTGCGTACGACGTAATTGACGAGCCAGCCCTTGATGCCCAGCAGGTCGCCCATCGACGCGACCACGACATGCTTGACGGCGGTATTGGCGATAACGGCCTGCAACGTCGACGCGAAATTCTCGAGAATGACGATCGCCTCGGCCCCGCTGTCCTTCAGCTGATGTTCGAGCTCGCGCGGCGTATAGAGCGGGTTGACGTTGACGACGGTGTAGCCCGCGCGGAGCACGGCAACGATCGCCACCGGGTACTGCAGCACGTTCGGCATCATGAGCGCGACGCGTGCGCCGCGCTTCAGGCCACGCGACTGCAGCCACGCGCCGAACCGGCGCGACAGTGCATCGAGTTCGCCGTACGTGATGCTCTTGCCCATGCAGACGAACGCCTTGCGGTCGCGATACTGCCTGAAGCTCTCGTCGAGGAGATCCGGGACGGAAGGATATGGAGAAGCGTCGATTTCGGCTGGAACGCCGGGTGGGTACGATTTCAGCCAAATTTTGTCCATACCGCGCGTCTCCTCACTGATTTTCGAATGGTCGTGCTAAAACGCATCGTAGCGGCTCGCCCGTCCTGAGACAACAGGGTTAGATGTCCACTTCGAACTTTCGAACGCATTTGTCCGATCATATCTGGAAGTTCCGTCAAGTCCGCTCAACTTCCACCAAACAATCGTAAAAGGTCGCCGAGTTGCCGAGGTCGGTCAGCGCCTGGCTCGTCACTTCGTTCGCGTTCCGACCGTCCGCCGACAATTTCTTCCACCAGATCGACAGTCCGACGACGAGCCCCGCCCGCGCACGATCGGTCACTCTTGCGACCGCCTGCATCGATCCGCGGTCGTTGAATATGCGTACGACGTCGCCCTCCGCGATGCCGCGCGCATCGGCGTCGGCCGGGTGAATATCGAGATGCGGCTGGCCTTCCGTGCTGCGCAGGCTGTCCACGTTCACGAACGTGCTGTTCAGGAAGTGCCGGGCCGGCGGCGAAATCATCGCGAGCGGGTAGCGGGCGGCAAGCTCAGGCGCCGCCTCCGCCGATTCGAACGGCGGCAGGTAATCGGGCACCGGGTCCATGCCCATCTGCTCGAGTCGCGCGCTGTAGAACTCGCATTTGCCGGACGGTGTGCGAAAGCCGCCATTCGCGAAAGGCGCGTCCGCAACCTTGAGCTTCAGCCAGCCGGCACGCTTCAACGTCTCCCAGTCGCTGTCGAGTGCCGGATCGTCCCAGCGAAGCGCCGCCTGCGCGACCTCTTCGTCGCTGTGATAAAGCGCGGGCTCGTCCAGCCCCATGCTGCGCGCGATGCCGCGAAAGATTTCGGTGTTCGGTCGTGCGTCGCCGACCGGCGGAATCGCCGGCAGATTCGCCATCACATAGGTGTGGCCGTACGACTTGTGGACGTCGAGATGCTCGAGCTGCGTCGTGGCCGGCAACACAATGTCGGCGAAGTCGACGGTATCTGTCTTGAAGTGCTCGAGAACGACCGTGAACAGGTCTTCGCGCGCGAACCCGGCGGCGACTTTCGACGAGTCGGGGGCAACCGCAACCGGATTCGAGTTGTAGACGATCACTGCTTCGACCTTCGGCCCGAAAGTCGCGTCGCCCGGATGCAGCAGTGCATCGCCGATGGCATTCATGTTGATGATGCGCGGCAGTTTCTGCGGCCAGCCGGGCATCAGATCGGGGCGCAGCAGCGCCGCCTGATTGACCGGTGCAGATTCCGACGACGACAGCAGCAGTCCGCCGGCCCGGTCGCGCCACGCGCCCGTCAGCGCAGGCAGGCTCGCAATCGCGCGCACGGCGTTGCCGCCCCCGCGCACGCGCTGCATGCCGTAATTGAGGCGGATTGATGCCTTGCGGGTCGCACCGTAACGACGTGCGAGTTCAATCAGTTCCGACGCCTCGATGCCGCAGATTTGCGCGACACGCTCCGGCGGATAGGACAGGGCTCGCGCCTTGAGCGCATCGAAGCCGAGCGTATGGCGTGCGATGTAGTCGTGATCGAGCAGATCCTCGGTGATCAGCACATGCATCATGCCGAGCGCGAACGCTCCGTCGGTGCCCGGTTTCAATGCGATGTGCTGATGGCATTTCTCTGCCGTCAGCGAGCGGTAGGGATCGATTGCGACGAGACGGGCACCGCGACGCTTGGCTTCCTGCGCACGGGTCCAGAAATGCAGGCTGGAGGCGATCGGGTTGGCGCCCCAGATCAGGATCAACTCGCTTTCCTCGAAATGCTCGAGATGCATGCCGACGCTTCCGCCATACGTATAGCGCAACCCTGCTGCGCCGGCCGCCGCGCAGATGGCCCGCTCGAGCCGGGACGCACCGAGTTTATGGAAGAACCGCTGGGCGATGCCTTCGCCCTGCACGAGCCCCATCGTTCCCGCGTAGCTGTACGGCAGGATCGCCTCCGGCGCGCGCGCGGCGATTTCGCCGAGACGACGACCGATCTCGTCGAATGCTTCGCTCCAGCTGATCGGCACGAAGCGCCCCTCCCCCTTCGCGCCCACGCGCTTGAGGGGCACAGTGAGTCGGTCGGGATGATGAACGCGGTCGGCGTAGCGGCTGACTTTCGTACACAGCACGCCTTGCGTCGGCGGATGGTCGGGATCGCCCGCGACCTTGATCGCTCGACCGTTTTCGACGGTCACACGCATTGCGCACGTGTCCGGACAATCGTGCGGGCATACGGCCCGAGCTATCTGAGTGGCGGCGTTCATCGTTCTGGATGCTACTGGGGTGGAGATTCGCAAATTCTACGTGGCCGCGCCGAATAAGGCGTCATTTCGCACGAGTTTCCGGCCTATTTGGCGAAAAAGCGGTGGCGGCCGATGGCGAATATCGATACGGGACGAACTTTGAAAAGTCGGTGCGACGATGTGGAGCGGGTATGAATGGTGCCAGGCCAGCGGCTTCGCCGAGTTCGCGCGAGTCGATTATTGACCGAAGATAGAAGCGAACAAGCGGGCAAATGGTCCTGGAGGATGGAAAGTGGATATTCGTTGCGGCTTGAGCAACAAACGGGAGAGATTCGACGGCTC